>JAHFGU010000183.1 GCA_023247285.1 Candidatus Omnitrophota bacterium | reverse complement strand
TCCACCTCGAGATACCGCGCGAGATCCTCCACGCCCATCCACTTGCCCGTCGACGCGCTGCCGGCCATCTCCAACGTGCCGTGCAGGATCGCGCCGTCTTGCACCACCAGCCGCGGCGCGAGGATCTTCCCGGTCACCCGCGCTGTCGATAAGAGCTCCACGCGCCCGGTGGCCGTGATGGTGCCGTCGACCGTGCCGCCGATGGAGATCTGGTCACCCTGGATCGTCGCGCGCACCTCGGCCTTCTCGCCGATCGCCAGCAGTCCCTTGGTGTTCAAGGTGCCCTCGAACCGTCCGTTGATCTGGAGGTTCACCGGATCCTTGAACGCCAGCGTGCCGGTCATACTGGCGTCGACCTCGAGCCACTTCTCCGCGCCCCCGTCCTCTTTTCGCCGCAGCGCCATCTCCCCCTCCCGTTAGAGCCCCCCACACGCTCCCCACATGCTCGCGCTGGGCCTAGCCGCGAACCGGGCAAGGCGCGAGGAGGAAGCCGTATCAGCAGACAGCGATACGGCGACGACGAGCAACGCAGCCCGGCGACGCGGATCGGCCCAGCCTAGCATCGAGACTCCGGGTTGCGGCGGCAGCAGGCCACCTCCGGCGTCACTCCTCCTCGGCGTATCGCTACCAGCTGATACGCCATCGTCGTCGTTCCTTGGATCCGGCCTGCTGGCGCTCGCAACGCGACCATGTGGGGGGCTCTTAGGCCCAGTAGGCCTCCACGGTGCGCTCCAGTGCGCGCAGCTTCTTGATGATCTCCTGGCGTGGCTGATCCGAGCTCATCCGGACCTGCACCTCCAGCCTCGTCTGTCCGCCTTCGCCTTCCTGGAGATCAAGGTCACGGATCTCCAGCTCATAGTCGGCGAGCAGCTCGCGAATCGCCGCCAGCTGCGCCATCCCGCCGGCGGTCATCACGACCAGCGTCTGGTACTGCTCCTTGCGGATGCTGCGCTCGAGCGGCGAGAGCGCAAACAGCACCAGCATGACGACAATACCGGTGAGCATCGCGCCGCGGACGAATCCCGCCCCGACCGCCAGTCCCACGCCGCCCACCGCCCAGAGGCTCGCGGCCGTCGTCAGTCCGCGGATGGAGCCGCGCGATCTGAGGATGGTTCCGGCCCCGAGAAACCCGATGCCGCTGATCACCTGCGCCGCCATGCGGGACGGATCTACCGCCATGCCGTTGGCCAGCGCGCCCATGAGGAACAGGCCGGTCATCATGACCAGGCAGGAGCCCACGCCGACGAGGATGTGCGTGCGGAACCCGGCGGCCCGGCCGTGGCGCTCCCGCTCAAAGCCGATGGCGCCGGCGATGACGGTAATGAGCAGCAGGCGTTGGAGGATCACGAGATCGGACAAGCTGATCGGCGCGGGGGGCATCAGGCCAGACAGAGGTTGGGATCCGTGGCCAGCGAGAGCGCAGCCACCCGTCCGCGCTGCAGCAGCGGGTAGCCCAGCCCGGCCACCATCGCTCCATTGTCAACGCACAGCGCCGGCGGCGGGAACACCACCTGCAGCTTGTGGGCTGCCGCCGCCTCGCCCATGCGCGCGCGCAGCCGGCGGTTCGAGGCGACCCCGCCGCCCACCACCACCCGTGCGCAGCCGCTGCGCTGGCAGGCTTTCAGCGTCTTGCTCACCAGCGTGTCCACCGCCGCCTCTTGAAAGCTGGCGGCGATCGCAGCAACCGTGGCCTCGTCCAGGGTCGGCGCGGCCTCAGGCCCCGACGAGGCCGGACGGGCGTGCCTCTGCACATAGTGGAAGACCGCGGTCTTCAGTCCGCTGAAGCTGAAGTCCAGCGGCTGCTTGGTGTGCGTTCGAGGAAACGGGATGGCGGGCGCCGCAGTCTCGCTCAGCCGGTCAATGATCGGTCCGCCCGGATAGCCGAGCCCGAGCAGCTTGGCGACCTTGTCAAACGCCTCGCCGACCGCGTCATCGTGCGTCTGGCCCAGCACCTCATACCGCTGGTCCGGATGCACCAGGCACAACAGGGTGTGGCCCCCGGACACCACGAGGCCGACATACGGAGGGACTAGCGCAGGCTCGGCCATCTCGCCGGCATAGAGGTGCGCGGCCAGATGGTCCACGGGAATGAGCGGCCGGTCCAGCGCCAGCGCGAGGCCCTTGGCGAACGCCATGCCGATGAGCAGCGCGCCGGGAAGACCTGGGCCTTGCGTCACGGCGATTGCGTCGAGGCCGGTGGGCGCCATGCCGGCCTGTTCGAGCGCCTGGGCCAGGACCGCCCAGACCGCTTCGACATGCATACGGGCGGCAATTTCAGGAATGACCCCGCCATAGGGGGCGTGCGCGGCGAGGCTGGACGCGACCGCATGGCTCAGGATGGTGCGGCCGTTTTCGACGATCCCGATGGCGGTTTCGTCGCATGACGTTTCAATACCCAGAATGCGCAATGGCTGAGCAGACACGCGGGACCGCGCCCTTACCGCCTGGCAGCGTGCAACCGGCCCTCGGACTGGTAGACCTTGATGCCCTTCAACAAGTCCACCGCCCGGTCCAGCTGGTTGTCCTTGGGCTTGGGCTCGCCGGCGGCCGGCGGATTCGGCGCGCCCGGGGCGGCCTCGTGCTCCAGCCGGTCGAACAGGGCAGCGCCCTCCTCGCCTTTCTTCTTGGCCGCGTCCTCGGAGGGTTTTTCGAACGGCACCGTCACATCCGGGATGATGCCCTGCCCGTGGATGGACCGCCCGCTGGGCGTGAAGTACTTGCTTGTCGTCAGCCGCAGCGCGCTGCCGTCTTTCAGCGGGAAGATCGTCTGCACCGACGCCTTGCCATGGGACTTGGTCCCCATGACGACGCCGCGGCGGTGGTCCTGGATCGCGCCGGCCACGATCTCCGAGGCCGAGGCCGAGCCTTCATTGATCAGCACGACCATCGGCGCATCCGTCAGCAGGCCGTCGGCGTGCGTGCGCATCTCCTGGTTCTGGTTGCGCAGCCGCCCTTTCGTGGAGACGATCAGCTGGTGCCGGCTGAGGAAGAGCTCGGAGACGGTCACCGCCACGTCCAGCAGCCCGCCCGGGTTGTTGCGCAGGTCAAGGATGAGGCTGTCCATCTCCTGGCCTTTGAGCCGCTTGAGGGCCTGCTCCAGGTCATCCGTGGTCTTTTCGCGGAAGTCGGAGACGCGGATGTAGCCGATGTGGTCATCCAGCATCTTCGCCTCGCGCACGCTCTCGATCGTGATGATCGCGCGCTCGAGCGCCACCTCTTTCAGTTCGGTCTCGCCGTCCCGGAAGACCGTCAGCGACACCTGGGTCCCG
>JAHFGU010000182.1 GCA_023247285.1 Candidatus Omnitrophota bacterium | reverse complement strand
CGCAGGCGGCGCGGTCACCACGACCAGCGCGTCCACGTCCCGATGCGCGCCCGACTCGATGAGCAGCGGCACGTCCAGCACCGCCGCCCGCACCCGGCCCGCGCGCCGGAACTTCCGCACTGCGCGGGCCATCCGCGCCAGCACCCGCGGATGGAGGATCCGCTCCAACCGACGCCGGAGCGCGGCGTTGCCGAACACCAGCGCTGCCAGCCGGCGCCGGTCCAGTGTTCGGTCCGGCCGCACGATGCCGCGGCCGAACACCCGCACGATCTCGCGCCAGGCCGCCGTGCCGGGCCGCAACAGCTCGTGCACCATGGCGTCTGCGTCCACCACCGCCGAGCCCAAGCCCCTGAACATCCGGGCGACGGTGCTCTTGCCCGTGCCGAGTCCCCCCGTCACACCAATCACGAGCATACAGACCAGAGACAAGCGACAAGCGACAAGGGACGGGGAGGTTGATTAGCTGTCCCCGGAATCATGTCGTCGTCGGCCTGTCCCCTATCTCCCGTCCCCTGTCTCCTGTCTCGATCTTCACCGGCGAGAGATCCAACCAGTTCGGGCCGGTCTTGATCGTGACGGACAAGGGCACGCAGAGGTCGATCGCGGATTCCATCGTGTCGCGCACTAGGGGCAGCAGCCGATCCAGCTCGCGGCGCGGGGCCTCCAGCACGAGCTCATCGTGCACGTGCAGCACCATCCGGCTTTCCAACCGCGCCTCGCGCAACCGGGCGGCCAGCCGGACCATCGCGCGCTTGATGAGATCGGCCGCGGTGCCCTGCAGCGGGGCGTTGATCGCAATGCGCTCGCCGAACTGCCGCATCATCGCATCCGGGCTGGCGAGCTCGGGCACATAGCGCCGCCGGCCGAGCAGCGTCTGCACGAAGCCGTGCCGGCGGGCGTGGTCGATCTGCCCCTGGAGGTAGGCGCGGACCTTCGGATAGCGCTCGAAGTACGCGTCAATGAACGCCTGCGCCTCCTCATGCGATCCGCCCAGCTCGCGGGAGAGGCCGTGCGCCGACATGCCGTAGAGGATGCCGAAATTGATCGCCTTGATCGCGCTGCGCTGATCCGGCGTCACCTGCGCCTCCGGGATGCCGTAGATCAGCGACGCGGTGAACCGGTGGATATCGTGCCCCTGGCGGAACGCCTCGCACAGCCGCTCATCGCCGGAGCCGTGCGCCAGCAGGCGCAGCTCGATTTGCGAGTAGTCGGCCGTCACCAGGACGGCGTCGGGCGCGCCGGGGATGAAGGCCTTGCGGATGGACCGGCCCAGCTCGGTCTTGATGGGAATGTTCTGGAGGTTCGGATCGCTCGATGAGAGCCGGCCGGTGGCGGTGGCCGCCTGATTGAAGGTCGTGTGGATCCTGCCGGTGGCCGGATCGGCGAGCCTGGGCAGCGCGTCGATGTAGGTCGACACCAGCTTGGCGAGCTCGCGATACTGCAGGAGCCGCTCAGGCAGCGGGTGCCGCGCGGCCAGCTGCTGGAGCACGTCCGCATCCGTCGAGGGGCCGGTCTTGGTCCGCTTCACCACGGGCAATTGCAGGCGCTCGAACAGGACCTGCGCGAGCTGCTTGGGAGAGTTGATATTGAACTCGCAGCCAGCCAGCCGATAGACCTCCTCGACCAGCGATGCCAAGCGCGCATCCAGCGAGGCCTTGAGCCCGGCCAGGTACGGCCGGTCGATCGCCACACCCGCGGCCTCCATGTCGGCCAGCACCGACACCAGCGGCAATTCGAGGTCGCGATAGAGCCCATCAAGCCCTGCCTCGGACAACTTCGGGGACACACAGGCCTGCGCGCGAAGGGCTGCGGCCGCCGCGTACCCATACGGCTCCAACGCCTCGGGCCCTAACAACGAACCCGGCTCGGCGGCCGGCAGCGGGGGCAGCGCCTGGTCCAGCAGCTCAGCGCACAGGTCGCTGAGCGTTTGGCTGGTTCGCGCGGAATTGACGAGGTAGGCGGCGAGCATGGTGTCGCCCGCCAGCCCCTGGAACGCCACGCCGAACGCGTGGAGACTCCGGATTGCGCGCTTGGCATCGTGGTTGATTTTCGGGCGCGACGGATCAGCCAGCCACGCAGCCAGCTGGACGCCGCCGGGCGAAGCCAGGACGTCGCGGTCCAGCCAGACCACCCACGCCTGCTCCGGCGAGACGGCGAGCGCCACGATAACCGCCTCGACCGCAGCCGGCTGGTTCGCTGCGGCGATCGGCCAGCAGAGCACCGCCACGGGAGCGGCCGCGCCGCGCAGCGCGGCGACCACGGCGGCGAGCGCATCAGCGGACACCACCGTGACCGCGACGGACTCAGGGTGCTGCGCCGGGGCTGCGTCGTCGATTGCCTCGAGGAGCTTCTTGAATTCCAGCTCGCGGAACAGCGCGCGCAGGGCGCGCCAGTCCGGTTCCTGCGCGCGCAGATCGTCCAGCGCCGCCTGCACCGGCACATCGGTGTGGATGCGCGCCAGTTCCCGCGCCTGGCGCACCTGATCCCGCGCCGCCGCAAGCGCCTCGCGGCGCGCCGGGCTCTCGACCTGGTCAAGCTGCGCGTAGAGCGCGTCCACGCTGCCGAATTGCTGCAGGAGCTGGACCGCCGTCTTTTCGCCGATGCCAGGCACGCTGGGGATGTTGTCGATCTGGTCGCCCATCAGCGCCATGAGGTCGACCAGCTGAGCCGGCGCCAGGCCGTAGCGCGCCTTGACCGCGGCCGCGTCCATCAGGCCGTTGTCTTTGTGCGGATTGAAGACCGTGATGTGGGTGTTGACCAGTTGCAGCGCATCCTTGTCGCCGGTGACCAGGAAGACCTCAATGCCGTCACCCGCCACCTGCCTGGCCACCGTGGCCAGGACATCCTCCGCTTCATAGCCTTCCTGTTCGAAGACCGGAATCCGGTACGCGGCCAGCAGCCGCTTGACGAGCGGCAGCTGCGCGATGAGCGGATCCGGCATGGGCTTGCGCTGCTCTTTGTACGCCTCGAATTGCCGGTGCCGAAACGTGGGCTTGCCCACGTCGAACGCCACCGCCAGGTACGCGGGGCGGTGCTTGTCCCGCAGCGCCTGGAGCATGCGCGCGAACCCGAACACCGCGTTCGTCGGCCGGCCATCGGCCGTGCTCAGGCTGCGGATCGCGTAGAAGGCGCGGTAGCAGAACGCGGTCCCATCGATCAGGAACACCGACTGGCTGTTCATCGACTCGCCGGTTGGCGGCACGATCCGGGATTGCAAGACGGATTGCGTTGATCGTCAATGGTGGGTGGTGCCGTGGAGCGTGGTGCGCCT
>JAHFGU010000073.1 GCA_023247285.1 Candidatus Omnitrophota bacterium | reverse complement strand
CGGCAACCATGTAGGCTCGACGATCGGCGTAGCGCCGTCTCTCCACCGTTTCCCTCCCGCCCCGTTCACAGTCAGCCGCTCTACCAGCTGAGCTACCGGGGAATGTCTGGTCAACTGGGCGAGGCTATTGTACCCCCCCGACTTGCGAGTCGCTAGCTGAGCTCGCGGCGGCCTTCGAGGGCGCGGGTGAGCGTGGCTTGATCCGCGTACTCGAGATGGCTGCCGACCGGGATGCCGGAGGCGATGCGGGTCAGCCGCACCGCCTTCGGGCGGAGGAGCTTGGAGAGGTGCGCGGCGGTGGTTTCGCCGTCTTTGTCCGCGTCGGTAGCGATGATGACCTCCTGTGCCAGGCCCTCCTCGACCCGGCGCAGCAGCTCATCGATCTTCAGCAGCTCCGGCCCGATGCCGTCCAGCGGCGCGATGGCGCCCAACAGCACGTGGTAGAGCCCGCGGTAGGCGCCGGTCTTTTCGATGGACAGCACGTCCTTGGGCTCTTCCACGACGCACAGCAGCGACGCGTCGCGCGACGGGTCCTGGCAGATCGGGCACCGCGGCTCTTCGCTGAGGTTGAAGCAGACGTCGCAGAAGCGCAGCTGCTCCTTCACATCCTGGATCGCCTGCGCGAGCTGGCGGGCCTCCTCGCGGGAAGTGCGCAGCAGGTAGAAGGCCATGCGCTCGGCTGAGCGCGGGCCGACCCCGGGAAGCTTTTCGAGCGCCTCCAGCAGGCGCAGCAAGGGCCGGGCGTAGGTCGCCAGCATCAGGCCGCCCGCGGCCGGTCGAGCGTCGCGTTGAAGAGGTTCACGATGTCCTGGACGATCGGCGGGGCGTCAGGCGGGGGCGCGGTGCGGGCCGGCGCTGCCGGCTCCTCCGTCGGCTCTGGCATCGTCGCGTACTCGACGACCACCTGCCGCTGGCACAGCTCGCTCAAGAGCCGCTCGATGAGCCGCTTGTTCTCCCCGGCGCTCAGCACTTCCTGGTGCAGCGCGAAACCCGGGAGCCCGACGGTGAGCGAACGGCCTTCGCAGCTCAGCGGCCGCGAATCAGCCAGGTACGCGGCGAGCGACATTTTTTGCGCGCCCAGGCGCTCGAGAAACGCCGGCCAGAGCGCTGTCATCTCGCCGGACGGTCCGGCAGAAGAGGCGGCGGCGTCGACGGAAGCCGCGGCGGGGGGTGCTGTCACTTCCTGAGCAGGCTTCGAGAGCGCGGCGGCGGGCAGTTCCGCCCGGCGCGCCGGCGCCCCGCCGGCCAGCGCAGCCAGCCGCTTGCTGATCTCATCCAGCGATTCCCAGCGTTCGCGCGTGCAGAGTTTGATGAGGACCAGCTCCAGGAGCGTGCCGGCCATCGGGCTGCGGCGGACCAGCTCGTAGGCGCCGGTCAGCACTTGCAGCATCAGCAGCAGCTCCGGGATCGTGGCCAGGCCGGCCTGCTCGATCAGCCGCTGCAGCCGCTCCGGCGGCTCGTCGACCAGCCGCGGCAACAGCTCGTCCCGCTCCGCCGGCTCGTGCAGCGTGCGCGCCAGCAGCACATTGCGGACCTGGCGGATCAGCCCGAGCACAAGCTGGTTGGCGTCCCGGCCGCGGTCGCGCTGGCTCACCAGCAGTGTTAGCGCCTTCGAGGTCTCGTGGCGCAGGATCGCCTGCATCCACTCCGCGAGGACGTCGGCCTCGATCCCTCCCAGCACGTCGGTCACGTCTGCTTCGCCGACCGGCCCGTCCGCGAAGCTGGTGACTTGCTCGAGGATGACCTCGGCGTCGCGCAGGCTGCCGTCCGCCGCCCGGGCGATGGCAAAGAGCGCCGGGTCGTCGGCGCGCAGGCGCTCGGCTTTCGCGAGCCGGCGCAGCGTCTCGACGATCGCGCCGGCCTCGAGCCGCCGGAAGTCAAACCGCTGGCAGCGCGACAGGATGGTGGCCGGCACCTTCGCCACGGCGGTCGTCGCGAAGATGAACTTCACGTGGGCCGGCGGCTCCTCGAGTGTTTTGAGGAGCGCGTTGAAGGCTTCCGTGGTGAGCATGTGGACTTCGTCGATGATGTAGACGCGAAAAGCGCCGGTCGTGGGCGCGAAGGGCACGGTCTCGCGCAGGCTGCGGATCTCGTCGATGCCGCGGTTGGAGGCGCCGTCGATCTCGATGACGTCGAGGCTGTTGCCCTGCGCGATCTGCGTGCAGCTGGCGCACGCCAGGCAGGGGGTTGGCGTGGGGCCACGCTCGCAGTTGAGGCACGCGGCGAGGATCCGCGCGGCTGAGGTTTTTCCGACCCCGCGCTGGCCGGTGAAGAGGTAGGCCTGGGCCACGCGCTGTTGCTCCAGCGCGCGGCTCAGCGTTGAGGCGACATGCTCCTGGCCGATGAGGTCCTGGAACGTGCGCGGCCGGTACTTCCTGGCAAGCGGCAGATACGCGGTCATCGGGACATCAACGGAGAGGGAGGGATTCGAACCCTCGGTACAGGATTTCTCCCGTACAGCGGTTTAGCAAACCGCCGCACTCGACCGGGCTATGCGACCTCTCCTGAACGTAATCAGCGAAGCTCCGGTATCTATAGAGATACCGCGGATTGTGCGTTCCGACTAAATCAAAATATTTCTTTACGCCATTGGAGTCGTGCAGATAGAGTCGCCTGCCGTCCCTATGAAGGCTGGGAAAGACACCGACATGTTCAAACATCCGCTTTACCGAATGCAGTAAAGGCGCCGACGCGCTTGTGAACGCGAGCTTGGTGTAGCGGTAGCGCGTCCCGTTCACCTGGTACGCATGACGGTATACGCACCCATCAGTATCCATCAATCCGCGCAAACAGCCCATTTCAAATTCGCGCTTGCGCCAGACCCAGTTTGGCACATCCACCTGCTGCCGCACCTTATCTCCTACATGAAGGCCCATGGCGACCAAGCATTCCACCAATTCGGTAGACGACGCCGTAAGCGTGATGGTGTGATCGTCCATATCGAGGCCCTGGCTCATCTGCAATCCAAAGAGTTTCAGCACCAGATCCTGAATATAGGCCGCATGATCCGCGTCCAGAACATTGGATGAAATGGTGACTTGCCTGGCCCGGATAGAACCATCGCCGAGGAGAATGCCCACCAGCTCGGCTACATCTCCTGAATAATAAGGCCGCCTGACCGATTTGCGCACAGCAACGCCGCGCGCATGATAGAACTCAGGGTTGGCGCGAAACCGCCTTTGCGCGTTCTGCCCGCCCAATGATCTGCCTGAGCGTGTGGCTGGATTACCGTAGAGTTCGACATGCCGGAGGCCGCCGAGCCGGCTTGCCTTGGCCGTGCTCCAATGTTCCGGCAATAACGTGAGCCCTTCCGGCTGCTGCACCTTGGCGAATGCGCAGAGTCTGTTCAGTGAGACATCATCCATTTGCCATCGTTCGCGGCGTCAATCGCGAACGGTACGAGCACAGCGTCCGATGTTGGTCGCAAGATTATTTACCGTCAGGCCGGAACATAACAGCACACGATCGATACATGCTCGCTGCTGGCCTGGAGGGAACTTCACGCGCATACGTCAAGCTTGCGCGCTGGCGTGCGCCTTGCGCAGCAGGGCGTGGCATTCGCCGGCGAGCACTTCCTTGACGACGGTCAGGCGCCGGTTGAGGCGCTCGTTGCTCGACAAATCAGTGACCGAGCCGCAGGCGCCGCGCAGCGGATTGGCCGCGCCGAAGACCAGCTTGCCGGCCCCGCTCAGCAGCACCGCCCCCAGGCACATCGCGCACGGCTCCTCGGTGACGTAGATGACGGCCTCCGGCAGCTGATCGGACTGCAGCGTGTTGGCCGCCTGGGTGATGGCGATCAGCGCCGCGTGCGCGGTCGGGTCCCGCAGCAGCCGCACCTGATGGTGCGAGCGGGCGATCACGCGGCCCTGATGCATGATCACCGCCCCCGTGGGCCGGTCGCGCGAGCCCAGCGCCTGCTCGGCCTCTTTCAAGGCCTCGCGCATGTATTGCTCGTCAGGCTTGGTCGTCATGGCGAAATGGTGCGCCCAAGTGGGATCGAACCACTAACCTTCGGCTCCGCAGGCCGACGCTCTATCCAATTGAGCTATGGGCGCGTCGTCGCTATCGATTTCCGCGGGCGACTCCATAGGAGGGAAACCCAGGTTTCCCTCCTATCGCTCGTCCCGCCTTCGGCGGGACTCGCTGGTCTCCCTTCCTGTACGAAAGACTCAACGGCTACGGCCAGTCTTAAGAGATTAAGAACGGAGAGGCTGGGATTCGAACCCAGGAGCCACCTTTTGGGCAGCTACGCGGTTTCCGGCCGCGCTCCTTCGGCCACTCAGACACCTCTCCATTGTAAAGGCTCGACGGCGACTTTGTCTGCAGAGAAAGAGCGGAGAGGGTGGGATTCGAACCCACGAGGGCCGTAGCCCTACCGCTTTTCGAGAGCGGCGCCTTCAACCGGACTCGAGCCACCTCTCCAAGATCGATGCCGTGTCAGAAAGCGCGGAGGAGGTAGGATTCGAACCTACGGTCCACTTGCGTGGACGGCGGTTTTCAAGACCGCTGCTTTCGGCCGCTCAGCCACTCCTCCTCACAAGAACAACCGCTGGATCAGCGCCGCGTACAGCGCGTGCGCCTGCGCGAAGCCCCCCGCGACCGCCTGCCCGTACGAGAACTCCGGCAGCGCGAGCATGATCGCCGACCCGCCGATGAGCAGGCTCAGGATGAACACCAGCCCGATCGCCAAGAGGTACGTTTCCAGATGCCACCGCGCCCGCTGCTGCTGGAGCGCATCGGCGGTCATGAGCCAGTGGAACGCGGCCAAGAGCCCGATGCCGAAGCTCACCGGCGCGTCCAGCACGGTGTGGTCCAGCCAGCGCGCGAGAAGCCATCCGAGCGCGCAGACCAGGATCGGCGCGATCGGCACGACGTAGGGGCTGAACGCCACCAACGGTGAGCCGGCCTCCCCGCCCTTCGCGCCCTTTCCGCCTTCGCCCTTGTCGGTGCTGGCCACCTGGCCGCCGAAGAGCCACGCCGCGAGCACGGAAAACACCGTGTGGCTGGCCTGGAACAGCTTGGCCGGACGCCACAGCAGCAGATGAACCCACACGTAGGTCATGAAGCCCCAGCGCACCCAGTCCCCGGCCGTGGTGCGGCCGATGCCGACGGCGGCGAGCTGCTCGAGCATCCCGAGGAGCAGGCCGATCGCCAGCGGCACGAGGAGTGCGACCATGACGCACTTGATCGCGCGCCCAAGCTTGGACGCAAGGCTAGAGGAGCTCTTGGCCATGCAGGTAGGGCCGCAGCGGTTCGGGCACGCGGACCCGGCCGTCGGCCTGCTGATGCGTCTCCAGCACGCAGATCAGGGTGCGCGCCAGCGCCACCCCGGAGCCGTTGAGCGTGTGCACGTACGCGAGCTTGCCCTTGGCATCACGGTACCGGATGTTGGCCCGCCGCGCCTGGAACGCCTCGAAGTTGCTGCAGCTCGAGACCTCGAGATATTGCTGCAGCCCCGGCGCCCACGCCTCCAGATCGTAGCATTTCGCCGCGGCGAATCCGAGATCGCCGGCCGCCAGGCACACGACGCGGTAATGCAGGCCCAGCCGCTGCAGAATCGTCTCGGCGTGCCGCGCGAGCGCCTCGTGCGCCGCATACGACGCCTCCGGCTCGACGAAGCGCACCAGCTCCACCTTGTCGAATTGGTGCACGCGCACCAGTCCCTTGGTCTCCTTGCCGTAGGAGCCGGCCTCCCGGCGGAAGCACGGCGTGTACGCCGCGTAGGCAAGCGGCAGGCGCGCGCCGTCGAGAATCTCATCCCGGTGCAGGTTCGTCAGCGGCACCTCGGCGGTCGGCACGAGGAACAGGTCATCGTCGCGCAGCCGGTACATGTCCTCCTCGAACCTCGGCAGCTGGCCGGTGCCGAACATCGAGGCGCGGTTGACCAGGTACGGTGGTGCCACCTCGGTGTAGCCGTGCTCCCGCGTGTGCACGTCCAGCATCCACTGGATGAGCGCGCGCTCAAGGCGCGCAGCCCCGTCGAGCAGCAGCGGAAAGTGCGAGCCGGTCACTTTGGCCGCGCGCTCCAGGTCCAGCCACCGGCGCTGCGCCCCAAGCTGCAGGTGCGTCTTGGGCGTGAACGCAAAGGGCGGCGGCTCGCCGAATGCGCGCTCGATGCGGTTGGCCTGCGCGGTCCCGTCCGGCACCGAGGCGTGCGGCACATTGGGCATCAGCGCCAGGTCCTGCGCAAGCTGCTCGTCGAGCTGCTTGAGCGCCTGCTCCTTGCGCTTGATGTCCTCGGAGAGCTCCTTCAGGCGCGCGGGTGGGGCGGCCCCGGTACCGCGCTGTCGCCCGTATTCGTCCGAGGCCTTCCGCTGCTCGCTGCGCTGCCGCTCGATGCCCGCGAGCAAGGTGCGCCTTCCCTGCTCCCGCTCGAGGAGCGCGTCCAGCGGAAACGCGCTGTTGCGGCGCCGCAGCGCCGCGCGGACCTCGTCCCCATGCTCGCGGACCCACTTCACGTCAAGCACGCACGCCTCCTAGCCTTTGATGACGCCGAGCGGCCGCATGCGGGCCACCCGCTTGGCCAACCCGGCCCCATGGACGACATCCACCACATCGTTGACATCCTTGTACGCGAGCGGCTGCTCTTCGGCGATGCCCTTGCGGCCACGGCCCATCACGATGATGCCCTGCCGCTCCAGCTCCTGCTCGATCGAGCGGCCGGCCGCCCGGCGCACCGCCTCCGCCCGCGACATCACCCGCCCGGCCCCATGGCAGACGGTGCCGAAGCTCTCCTGCATCGCGGAGGCCGTGCCGGAGAGCAGGAACGAGTGGCGCCCCATGTCGCCGGGGATGATGACCGGCTGGCCGACGGCGCGGTAGTCCGCCGGCACCTCCGGATGGCCGGGCGGAAACGCGCGCGTGGCCCCCTTGCGGTGCACGCACAGCGTGCGCGCCTGGCCGTCGATGGTGTAGCGCTCGAACTTGGCGATGTTGTGCGCGACATCATAGATGAGGCGCAGGCCCAGCGCCTCCCAGGCTCGCTCGAACACGCGCTCGAACGCCTGGCGCGCCAGGTGCATGAGGCACTGCCGGTTCGCCCAGGCGAAGTTCGCCGCGCAGCGGATGGCGCCAAGGTACCGCTGTCCTTCCTCGGAGTTCACGGGCGCGCATGCCAGCTGCCGGTCCGGCACGGCGATGCCGTAGCGGGTCATCGCTCCTTCCATCACGTCCAAATAGTCATCGCAGATCTGGTAGCCGAAGCCGCGCGAGCCGGAGTGGATCATCACGGTCACCTGGCCCGGCGCCAGACCGAAGACGCTGGCGGCCCGCTCGTCATAGATCGTGTCCACCGCCTGCACTTCGAGGAAGTGGTTGCCGGACCCGAGCGTGCCCAGCTGGCTTTTGCCGCGCTCCACCGCGCGCGCGGAGACCCGCTCCGGATCTGCGCCCTCGAGGCAGCCCTGCGATTCGGTGTGCTCGAGGTCTGCCGGCGCGCCGTAGCCCTGCGACACGGCCCAGCGCGCCCCCTGGGCCATG
>JAHFGU010000072.1 GCA_023247285.1 Candidatus Omnitrophota bacterium | reverse complement strand
CGTCGACCACGTCCTCGACGTGCACCATGGCCAGCGGCAGGCGGCCGTCGCCCACCACGATCCACCGGCCGCCGAACGCGATGGTGCCGGCCGGAGAGAACTTCTCGGAGCCGCGGCCGAAGATCTGCGCCGGACGCAGGATGACCGCCGGCAGCCCTTGATCGCGGATTGCCTGCTGCACCATCCGCTCGGCCTCGAGCTTCGCCTGCGTGTAGGAGCCGCGCAGCTCGGGCTTGGGCTCAAGCGCAGAGGTCTCGTCGACGGGCGTTCCGGGCGCATGCCCCGCGTGGTCCAGCACGCTGATCGAGCTGACGTAGACCAGCCGCTTGACGCGGTGGCGGAGGCACGCGGCCACAACATTTTTCGTGCCCCAGATCGTGCCCGCCTCAAACGCGGCCCGGCCGCCGCCGGTGGCCGACCCGACGTGATAGACCACGTCCACGCCCCGGATCGCGCGATCCACGATCTGCGGATCGCCCAAATCTCCGTAGAGGACGTCCACCTGCGGATCGGCCGCCAGCGCGGGCGCCGGGCGCCGCACGAGGACCCGGACCGCCTCTCCTTGTTGGCGCAACCGGCGCAGCAAAGCGCCGCCGAGGATGCCGCTCGCCCCCGTGATCAAGATCCGTGGCGGCGTCGCCGCGGGGGACGGCGTCAGCGCGCGCGCCTTGGCCGCGTCGGCTTGGCGGAGAGTCTCCTCCATCCAACCCACCGCGCGCCGGCCTTCCTCAGCGGACACGGGCGGGGCCTCGCCGCGCGCCAGCGCCTCATACAACGCGCGCACGCCCGCCTCGATGCCGGGGTTGGGCGCGAGCCGGCCGGCCAGGAATTTCACCGCGTTCAGCGGCACATGGTAGAGCTGGCCCAGCGCCGCCAGCGCGGTCCCGGCCAGGCGCTGGATCGGCTTGGGTGCCGGCAGCGTGCGGTGGAGGCTCAGCGTCTGCAGGTAACAGTCCACGCTGATCCGCCCGCGCGTCCCGTAAATGACGAGCTCATTCTGCATGGGCCGCGCGTTCCATGAGAGGTAGATGGCGCCGGCGCCGCGCTCGGCGTCGACGAGGGCATGCCACTCGTCGAAGAAGAGGTGCGGGTCGCGGCCGGTCGACCGGTACCGGACCTCGAGGCGCTTGACCGGGCCGATGAAGGACTCCAAGAGGTAGACGCCATGCACGCCAAGGTCCGCAAAGGGGTAGCCGCCCCGCCCGTAGGGCGCTGGCATCGCCCCGCCGGCATACGGGGGGTAATCCGAGTTGCGGAAGAAATGCGCCGCGAGCACCTCGCCCACGACGCCCCGGCGCACCAGCTCGAGGGCGCGCAGGACCACGGGATCCATGCGCGCGGAGTGATTGACGGAGAGCGCGCGGCCGGCGGCCTTGGCTGCGGCGATCATCCGATCGCATGCCTCCACCGTCTCCGCCATCGGCTTTTCGACGAACACATGGCAGCCCATCTGCAGGGCGCGCACGGCCAGCTCAGCGTGCAGCGCCGGCGGCGTCAGGATGTGGACCACGTCCGGCTTCGCCGCGGCCAGCTCTTCGAGGCTGCGGAACACATCCGGGATGCCGAACGCCGCGGCGGCGCGCTGGGCCGCAGCCTGGTCCGGATCAGCGATGCCGACCACCGTCACGCCGTCCAAGCGCTTGAGCGCCCGGAGATGGTAGGCGCTGACATAGCCGGCACCGACGAGACCGACGCGATACTTAGCGGACGCGCCCATTCGTCTCCTGCATGCGCCGGTGCACGATCCCCAGGGCCTCGTCCACCCGCGCCTCCCACGTCATGCCAGCCACCGCCTGCCGGCGCGCGGCCTGCTGGTCTTCACTATCCGTGCGCAAAGCCTCTTCGATCCCCGCTAGAAACTCTTCGTGAGTCCGCGCGATGCTGACGCACGCGGCAAAGCGCTCCACCTCCGGCGTCCACACCGATACCACCGGCTTGCCCGCGGCCAGGTATTCGCGCAGTTTCAGCGGATTGGAATGGCGCACCTGCTCGTTCTGGCGCAGCGGGACGATGGCGACATCAAACGCCTTCGCCCACCGCGGCAGCGTCTCATGCGGCTGTGGCCCGGGGAGGACCACGTTGGGCAGCGACCGCAGCGCGCTCACATCGACCGCAGCCCGCCCGATCAGCAGGAACGTCCACGCCGGCCGCGCGCGCGCCAGAGACGCGATCAGCTCCAGGTCGGTCCACGCCTCCAGCAGCCCGAAGAACCCGATGACCGGATGCCGGAGATCCCGCGCGCCCTCGGCAACCGGCAGCGCCGGGTCCAGGGCCTGCGCAAACAGCTCCACGTCCACGCCGTGCGGGCTATAGGCGGTGTGCGGGTTGAGCCGCTGCTTCGCGTCCAGCAGCGGCCGCGAGGCGACGAACACTTGGCCGGCCGCGCGCGCCAGCGCCTCGTCCATGCGCCGGACCTCTGCCGCGTCCACGTTGGGCAGCGACGCGTAATCATCGATGCAGTAATACACGAGGAACCGCTCGTCCAACTGGCCGGCCAGCGCGGCGGGATGCGGCACCGCGAACCACAGCAGCGGCCGCCCGAACCCCAGATGCCGCAGCGCCCGCCTGACCAAGAACCGGCCGATCCGCCGGTTCAGCGCGCGCACGCCGGGCACCGCGCGGAACGGAATCTGCGGCAGCGTCATGCGCCACATCTGCCGGTGCACCGGGGCCGGCAGGCTGGCCGCGCCGCGCAGCTTCGTCCAGAGCTTGCGCGCGTCGCGCGCCGTGGCTTTGGGCGCCCGGAGGCCGGGCGAGTCAACGTAGAGCAGCGGATGCCGCTCGGCGAGCCGCGCGGCGATGTGGTGGCTGCTGGTGCGGTTCTCCGCGAACCAGTCGTTGCCGAAATACACGATGGGGGCAGGGCCGTTCATCGAATAGGCTCACCTGTTTGACGCTGCTCGACGCGCATGGTAGAGTAATGGCCGCATGGGACGCTTGAGGGCGCCAACATGAAGAAGGTACGGGTCCAACACCTCCAATACTTCCCAGTGGTCATCGAAACCGATGAAATGGGCGGTTACTACGCGCTCTGCCCCACGTTGCCTGGCTGCTACAGCCAAGGGGAGACGCTAGAGGAAACCAAGCGCAACATCCAAGAAGCCATCCACTGCCATCTTGAAAGCCTCTTGAATGACGGTGAACCGCTCCCTGTCGAACGAGAGGAATTTGTCGGAACGGTCCGGGTGCCGATTCCGACCAAGCATGGGCGGTGAAAAGCTCCCGGTCCTTACCGCCCGCGAGATTATCGCCATCCTCAAGCGACTCGGGTTTGAAGAAGCGCACCGTTGAGGCAGCCACCGGACCTTCAAGCGACCCAGTGATCACCGCCGCGCAACGATCCCCGTTCATCAAGGCGCCGCCCTCAAAAAAGGCCTCCTCCGCAGCCTCCTCAACGACATCGGCCTCACCGTCGAAGAACTGAACCGCCTGCGCTAACATCACGTGGCGGCCCGTCTGGATACCGCACCTGAGTCTTGCAATCCGCGCGGCCGCCGTCCCACGAACTCCTCGATAGTGGCGAAGGAAAACTCTTGGGCCTTCAGATCCCGGATGATGTCCCGCAGGGCCTCAACCGTGTGGGGATAATCCTCGTGCAGCAGGACGATGTCCCCCGGCTTGACCGACCGGGCCGCCTCCCGCAGCGCGGCGGGCGAGGCGCTCGGCAGATGATCCCCGCTCTCCACGGACCAGAGCACGATGGTCCACCCGCGCGCGGCCGCGTGCCGGAGCAGCGGGAGGCTCATCGCGCCATAGGGCGGGCGAACCAGCCGGCTGGCAACGCCGGTCGTCTGCCGCAGCAGCGCTGCGGTCTGCTCCAGCTCCCTCTCGAGCTCCTGCCGGCCTAATCCGGTCAGCCGGCGATGCGACCACGAATGGCCGCCCACCGCATGCCCGTCGCTGACGATGGCCTTGGCCAGCGCAGGGTATTTCTCCACTTCAGCGCCGACGAGGAAGAAGGTCGCCTTGACCCCTTCCTCCCGCAGCACAGCCAGAATCCGCTCGGTGTGCCCGGGATGCGGCCCGTCGTCGAAACTGAGGGCCACGGTGCGGCGGCGCCGATCCCCGCGCGAGAGCAGCAGCCGCTTCGGCGCCATCCGGAGGACGGCGGATTTGATCGCGCGCTTCATGCCCGCGGCGCCAGGAGCGGGCGTGGCGCTGCCCTGTCGAAAAGGCCCTTGGACAGCGGGTCCTGTCGCGGCACACCCCCCGCCGTCCTCGCCGCGGCGCACGCTTCCGGCGCCGTCGGCTGCGGGCGGCGTAGGGGCCCTGCGCCGCGCCACCCGCTGTCCCGTCAGTCGGTCTTCGACAGAGCAGGGCGGCGCTCCGTCTTGCGCCGCGGTCAGGAGCTCCGCCAGGCGCCCGGCGCTCGCCTCCCATCCGTTCGCCAAGACAGCGCGCCGAATCTGCTCAGGGCTCCACGTCTCCTCCAGGCTGCGCGCGAGCGCTTCCGCTAGCGCGGCGGGCCGATCCGGAGGCACGACGAGGCCGCACTCGCCGCTGCGCAGCAACGTCGGAACTGCCCCCACCGCCGTCGCCACCACCGGGCGCCCGCACGCCAGCGCCTCGAGGAGCGCGTTGGGACACCCCTCGCTGCGGCTGGGCAGGCATACGACATCCGAGGCGCACAGCCACAGCGGGATCTCAGGATGCGGCCGGCGACCGGCAAACTCCACGCGGCCGTTGAGCCCGTCCGACTGGGCCAGGGCCTGGAGGTATTCCTGCATCGGACCGTCGCCCACGAAGCTGAGGCGCACGTCGCCGGGCAGCCGCCGCATCGCCGCCAGAAGCACATCGGGCCCCTTCACCGGTGCGAGGTTGCCCACGAAGACGATCCGGCGGCCTTCTGGGGCCAGCCCTAGCGCCGCGCGCGCGTCGCGGCGACTCCTCGACCTGAACCGCTCGCGGTCCACCCCGTTGGGGATGATGACGATCCGCGCCGGTTCGACCCCGAACCGCACCATCGCATCCCGGAGCGGCTCGGAAACCGCAACCACGGCGTCAGCCTGCCGCAGCGCCCAGGCGATCATCCGCCTGCGGACCGGTCCGCGGGCGGCCAGGTGGATATCGCTGCCGTGCACCTTCGCGATGAGCGGCCGCCGCAGGCGCCGCGCGAGCAGTGCTGCCCCGAACACATCGGGATAGGCCCACGTCGCCAGGATGACGTCGCACGGCGCCTGTTGGTGGAGCCGCTGCACGGTCCGCCGCACACCGAGGAAGAAGAGCCATCCGTACAGCGCCCGCGCGATCTTCGGGATGACCACGTACCGCGGGTGGTGCACCGGGATGCCGGCGATCGTTTCCGCATCCGGCACCTGCACAGAGCGGGCCCAGCGCGGCGCTAGACGCCGCAGCCACGCAGCCCGCGGGAACCAGGGCACCGGTGCCACGACGGCAAGATCGCACCGCTTGGCCAGCTCTGCGAACTGCTGCTGGTTGAACACCCCGCGTCCAGGCTCCACGCGATTGGGAAACAGGTTAGTGATGATAAGCACGCGCATACGCATCCGCCATTTGCCGCACATCAAACTGCGTCCGCACCCGCTGCTGCGCCTTCTGCGCCAGCGCCGCCCGCCGCGCTGGATCGGCCAGCAGCGCCAGCATCGCCTCGGCCATCCCCTCGGGGTCGCGCGGAGGCACGAGCCAGCCGGTCTCGCGGTCCGCCACCGCCTCCGGCACGCCACCCACCCGCGTGGCCACCACCGGCACCCCGGCCGCCATGGCTTCCAGGATGGTCAAGGGCATCCCTTCGCTGATCGACGACAGCGCGAAGAGGTCAAATGCAGGCAGCAGCCGCTCGACATCGCCTCGCTCGCCAAGGAATGCGACGCGCCCGTCAAGCCCCAGGGAGGAGGCTGCGCGCTCCAGCTCTTCGCGCATCGGGCCGTCGCCGACCAGCACGAGGCGGCTGTCCGGATAGGCCTCGGCCACCCGCCGGAAGGCGGCGAGCAGCGTGCGGTGGTCCTTCACCGGGACGAGCCGGCCCACCGTGCCGATGATTGGGCGCGCCCCGTTGAGTCCCATCGCCTGCCGCGCGGCCGCCGGATCGCTGCCGGTGCCGAACCGGTGCGCGTCGATGCCGTTCAGGACGGTCTGGATTTTCGCGGCCGGGATCCCCTGCTGCTCGACGAGGTGCCGCTTGACCTTCTCCGAATCGGCGATGATGACGTCGGTCCATCGGGCCAGCCACCGCTCGAGGTACTGCATCCGCCGCTGGTGCGGAAAGAGGTTGCTGTGCTCCGTATGACAGAGCCGCACGCCGGCCAATTTCGCGGCCAGCCCGCCGTAGAACCACGGGGCGGCATTGTGCGTATGGACCACGCCGATGTGCTCCGCGCGGATGAGACGCGCCAGCGCCAGCGGCAGCCGCAGATCCACGCCCGGCCGCCGGCGCAGCGCATGCACGGGCATGCCGAGCGCGCGGAACTCCGGCGCGAGCGCTCCCTCCTCCGACAGGCTGCAGACCTGCACGGCGAAGTCCGCCCGGTCGAGCTGGCGGGCCAGGCTCAGCGCCACGAGCTCAGCCCCGCCCATGTCCAGCGTGTTGAGCACATGCATGACCGAAATGGGAGCAGCTCCCTTTTTCAACGACCGGCCCTTGCGGCGCCATGGGTGAGAGAACAGGGGGTTGCTTCCGTGTTTCACGGCTCGCGCGGCCGAGACGCCGGGCCGGCCGAACCCGGTCGTCAGCACGTAGAGCCACGTGCGAGGCGCCCAGGGCGCGCGGCGCCAACTCTCGACAAAGCGCCGGTGCGCCTCTGCCACCCTCCCCTCCTCCAAAAGGTCCAGGCCGTGCTCGAAGAACGAACGGGCCAACCGCGGCCGCCGCCGTCGTCGCAGCTCCGGGTAGCGCGCGCCGTAGCGTCGGATGGCGTCTTCGAGGACCAGCCGCTCGGTGTTGTAGGCGCGATCGACGTGCCGACTCATCGCGCGGCCATGCACGCGGTACGTGAGCAACGGCGCATCCACGCACGCCACCGCGTAGCGCTCCGCCAGGCGAATCCAGAGGTGGTAGTCCGCCACCGGCATCAGCTCGCGCCGCTCGTCAAATCCGCCCACCGCGTCTACGCAGGCCTTCCGCGCCAGCACAGAGGAGACGGGGATGA
This sequence comes from Candidatus Omnitrophota bacterium, assembly GCA_023247285.1. Next base: position 417 of record JAHFGU010000072.1, on the reverse strand, counting down.
CATTCCTCTCAAACACCTGACGGAACACGCGCCCCGCAGGCATGGGGTGGTGCGGCGGCCCGGGCAGCGGACGACCGTCGCCGTCCACCCTGCGCATCCGCGTGTACACCAGCGCCGTCGACGGGTCATGCTCCAGCAGCGGGACTTGCCACGCAAGTTTCTGCGGATCCCACAGGTCGTCGCCGTCCAAGAACGCCACATAGGGCCCGCGGGCGGCCTGAAGGCCGGTGTTGCGGGCCTTGCCGGTGCCCTGGTTGGACTGTCGAATCACGGTGACCCGACCGCCATACGTCTGGGCGAGCCACTCCATCGGCTCTGTCGAGCCGTCGTCTACCACGAGGATCTCCAGCGGCCGGTACGTCTGCGCCAGGGCCGAGTCGATCGCCGCGCGCAGGTAGGCGGGCGGGGTGTTGTGGG
>JAHFGU010000181.1 GCA_023247285.1 Candidatus Omnitrophota bacterium | reverse complement strand
TTGCGGTGTCGCCGACGGATCACGCGGCGCCGTACTAATCGCTTGCGCATCCAGCTCCCTCCTTCCCTGCCCGTGACAACCAGGCGGTTGATGAATCGTATTCAACCTTACCTGATGGCCGTCGAAACGGCAAGGGAGGGCACCCCTCGAAGCGCTAGCGCCGCTCAACGCGCTTGGGCACGGCATTGATGGCGACGAAGACGCCGAGCAGCAACAGGGCGAACCCGACGAGCGCGACCATGAAATCCGGACCACGCAGCACCGTGGCCAATGGCATCACCGCAAAAGCCATCCCGCACGCGCTCACAACGAAGCCGATCCGACGCATCCGGGCCTCCTCTCCTGTGACCAACCGCCACGGGTGTGAACGGCGCGATGATCCCGCCACCTGCCGCTGTCCCACCAACAGGCGGGACGGCCAGCTTTCACGGATGTCTGCGGTGCCGCTGGCCCGGCGGCGCCTCGAAAATTGCGTACCGCATGCGCCGCCCGCAGCAGGTGGTGGGATTATAACACAGGCCACCGGACGCACACGCTCTTGATGTTGTGGGCTGTCTCAGCCAGCGAGGCCGAGGGTGCGGTCGTAGGCGGCGTACAGCTCGGCGAGCCGAGCCGGCGTCAGGCGCTGATGGTGCGCAGCCCAGTCGAGCGCCAGCTTGCGGCTGATGATCGTCAACGTTTCCGGCCGCGTGAAGTAGCGCAGGTGGGCGAGCAGATACGGCCCGGCCTCCACCAGCGCGTCCCGGAGGACAGCCTGCGCGTACGCCGCGTTCAGGGTGGTCAGCGGCATCGCGACCGGATCATCCGGGTCATAGATGTTCACCCACCGCCCGGCAGGAGACTCCATGCGGATGGGCTTCGTGAACGCCTCCGGGCCGCCATACTGCAGCGCGAAGAGCGCCAGCGGCGAGCCCACCGTGAAAAAATTCTCCAACCGCAGCCGGGGGTGAAACCCGCGCGCATCCTGCGCCAGCCGCGCCTGCGTCTCATCCCAGACGAAATCCGAGCTGATGACCGTGCCCAGGCTGTGCGCGATGAGGGTCAGCGGCGCGGGGGCGGCGCTCGCCTGCGCGGCGGTCTGACCCAGCGCGTCGCGGATGGCCGCATAGATCTGCTCCCGCGCAGCCGGGTCGCGATAGCCGATCACATCGCCGATGAACTCGGTGATGAACCGGGTCTGCTGACGCTGCAGCTCGCGGCGCGCCGTATCCCAGAGGCGGCGCCACCATGCGCCGCGGGATTCCACCGGCGCGGCGCCTGCCAGCAGCTCGCCGAGCGCGCGCTGCCTGGCCTGCAGCGCCGCAGCCCAGTGCGCGCGCGAGAGGACCAGCGCCTCATCCGCGGTCACGGGACCCAAGCCGAGACCGGCCAGCTGCGCGCTGACCGCGGAGGCGAGCGCGCTCATGATGGCGTCTGCCCAATCAAGCCCCTGATCGCCGATGCCATGGACGAGGACGACGGCCACGCGCATCAGGCAGGAGCCGACGCGCACCAGCGCTGCGCGCGCCGCTCAATGAGCAGCGCGGCCGCCGAGGCGGCCAGCAGCGCCGGCGCCGCGCGCCAGACGCCCAGCGCCGCCGCGAGGCTCGCGAAGCTCGCGTGCATCAGCCACCGGCTGGCCAGCAGGCTGGACGGCACGGGCCTCGCCGCTGCGGCGCGCCGGCGCCATGCGGCAACGACGAGCGCCGCGAATCCTGCGACATGGCCGGCGAAGAGCCCCAGGCGCTGCGCGGGTGCGAGTAGGCCAAGAGCCTGGCCCAGCACGCCGATGCCCATCAAGGACACCAGCAATCCTGTGTAGGCCACCGCCGGCACCAGCCATCGGTGCCACGCCGGCTCGCCGTGGGCCGCGATCCGCCCGCGGACGATCCGGAGGATCCCGCCGTACCACGCGGCCACCCACATCCAGGCGCAGAGATTGCCCGCCGGCACCCCGAACCACCCGGCGTTCAGCGGCAACCCCCACGACCACAAACCCGCCCGGATGGCGACGGCATCCACGGAGAGATCGATGAGCACCGCGAGGAGTCCATCGAGGAACGGACGCGCCCACACCGGCAGGCCGCTGCGATCCGACAGCGCGATGGACGAGTGCAGGACGAGGGACCACAGGAGCGGGATGTAGAGCGGGACAGCACCCATCCAGAGCCAGGTGGCGCCGGTGTAGCGGTAGCTGCCGAAGATCCGCATGTCCAAGGCTTCCAGCAGCCAGCCATAGAGTGCGGCGGTCGCGAGATCTGCGCGGGCCGGAGGCCCTCCGTGCCCGGCCTGCCGCCACGCCCAGGCGAACAGCACGGCTGCAGCCGCCTCAAGGGCGTGGCCGAGCCACATCATCATGGCGGCGGGCCGCGTGCTCAGACGCCGGTGTCGCCGGCGACCGCGAGCACGCCCGGTTGCGCCGCAGCGCCGCGCGCCGGCCGGATCCCGCGAGCCACCAGGCAGGCGGACACCGTCACCGCGCCGGCGGTCCAGTAGGGCGTGCGGCCGAATGCAGCGCCCGGGTGCGCGGCATCGAACATGAGCAGCCATCCGCCCGCCACCGGGCCGACGACGCGAGCCAAGCTCGCGGCGGATTGCAGCAGGCCCATGACTTGGCCCTGCACCGCAGCGCCTGCGTGCTTCGAGGCCATGCCGCTGAGCGGCGCCGCGACCAGGCCGTGTCCGATCGCCAGCCCGGCGGTGGCGAGCACCAGCGTGGCAGGCGCGTGCGTGAGCGGCAAGAGGCAGAGGCCGGCGGCGAGCATGGCCATGCCGATCATCGCCAGGCGGTGGTCGCTTGCGCGTTTCAGCATCCAGCCTAACAGCCCGCCCTGGACGATCGCGCTCAAGAGCCCGAGGCCTGCGAAGATGACGCCGTTCTCCATGGCGCCGTAGCCAAAGCGGTGCGCCGTGACCAGCGGGTACAGCGCTGTCAGCAGCGAAAACGCTCCCGTGGTGAGGCCGTACGCGGCGACGATCCGCCGCATCGATCCGTGCGCCGGCCCGCGCAGCATCGCCGTGAGCGACCGGGCCTCGCGCGGCGCGCGGCGCTCGCGCGGAAGGCTTTCAGGGAGCCACAGCGCCGCCGCCAGCGTGTTGATCCCCGCCAGCCCGCTGGCAAAGAGAAACGGCATCGCCAGCGAGAAATGGCCCAACAGCCCGCCCAGCGCCGGCCCCAGGATGAAGCCGAGCCCGAACGCCGCTCCGATCAGCCCCATGCGGCGGGATCGATCCTTCGGCGGCGTCACGTCGGCGATATAGGCCTGCGCCGTCGAGAGGTTGCCGCCGGTGACGCCGTCGAGGATGCGGGCGACGAACAGCAGGCCCAAGCTCCGCGCCATGCCCATGAAGAGGAAGC
>JAHFGU010000180.1 GCA_023247285.1 Candidatus Omnitrophota bacterium | reverse complement strand
ACCACCGCACCTTCAGCCGTCGGCTGCAGGGGTTTCCGGTCCAGGTGGACATGCTGACCCGGTTCCAGTCCGAGGCGGAGCAGCGCAGCATCCTGCAGGGGCTCGCGGCAGGCCGGGGCGATATCGTGATCGGGACCCACCGGCTGCTCTCCGGCGATGTGCGGTTCGCGCGCCTGGGGTTGCTGATCGTGGATGAAGAACAGCGCTTCGGGGTGCATGACAAGGAACGGCTCAAGCACTGGCGCACGCAGCTCGATGTCCTGACGCTCTCCGCAACGCCGATCCCGCGGACGCTGTACCTCTCGCTTGTCGGGACGCGCGACCTGTCGCTCATCGCGACACCGCCGGAGAACCGTCATCCGGTCCAGACCCAGCTCGTCGAAGAGGATGACGCCTCGCTGCGCCGATGGATCCTGCGGGAGCTCAACCGCCACGGCCAGGTGTATGTCGTCCACAACCGGGTCCGGACGCTGTACAATGTCGCTGACCGCGTCCGCCGCCTGGTGCCCGAGGCCCGGGTGGGCGCGGCGCACGGCCAGATGCCCGAGGCCGAGCTCGAAGAAGTCATCGTGGCGTTCATGGAAGGGCGGCTGGACGTGCTGGTGACCACGACCATCATCGAATCCGGCATGGACATCCCCAACGCGAATACCATGATCGTGCAGGGCGCGGAGCGCTTCGGCCTCGCCGACCTGTACCAGCTTCGGGGTCGGATCGGGCGGTTTGACCGGAAGGCCTACGCGTATCTTGTGGCGAGCCGCCACACGGTGCTGACCGCGGATGCGCGGCGCCGGCTGGAGGCGATGACCGAACACGTGGCGCTGGGCTCCGGGTTCAAGATCGCGATGGAGGACCTGAAGATCCGCGGGGCGGGGAATCTCTTGGGCGTCGAGCAGTCCGGCCATATCAGCGCGGTCGGCTTCGACCTCTATTGCCGCCTGCTGCGGGAGGCGGTCGCCCGGATCAGGGCGGGCGGCGGCGAGGCGGCCCCGGCGCGCGCATGTACACCGGCCCGCGCCCAGGTGGCGGGATGAGCCGCGGCAGCTGGATGGCCGCGCTGATGGTGCTGGCGGCGGCCGCGCCGGCGCGGGCGGATGCGGTCCGCATCGCGGCCATCGTGAACGACGCGGTCATCACGGACGCCGATGTCGCCGCGGAGATCGACGAGGTGCGATCGAAGCTTGAGCCGGACCGCGATGATGCCGCCGTGCGCCGCGCGGCGCTGCAGCGGCTGATCCACCGGCGGCTCATCCTGCAAGAAGCCGCGCGCAGCGGTGTCACCGTGTCTGCGGCCGCGCTCGAAGGTCGGCTGGACGGCCTCCGCGCCAGGTTCCCGTCAGAGGACGCGTTCCAGCAATCCCTGAAAGATTCCGGCACGACGGTGGAGCGGCTGAAGGAGCAGCTCCACGAGGAGCTCCTCGCGCAGCAGATGATCGACCGCGCGGTCCGCTCCGGCATCACGGTCAGCCCGCAGGAAATCGCGCAGCAGGCGGCCGCGCATCCGGAGGAAGCGCCCTCCGGCGACCGGGTGCACGCGCTGCACATCCTGATCCGCGTCGGCGACGACCACGCCGCGGAGGAGGCGAAGAAGCTCATCGAGGACATCGCCCGGCAGGCGCAGCAGGGCGCAGACTTCAGCCAGCTGGGCCGCCGCTATTCAGAGGATGCGCACCGGGACGCCGGCGGTGACATGGGCTGGGTGGCGAAGGGCGAGCTGATGCCAGAGCTCGACAGCGCCTTGTTCGCGCTCTCCCCCGGTGCGGTGTCCCCGCCGATCCAGACCCGGCTGGGCTACCACCTGGTGAAGGTGCTTGACCGGCGCACCAGCGCGAGCCTGTCGGCCAAAGACGCGTACCAGGCGGTCTTCCAGCGGATTTACCAAGAGAAGTTCGAGCGCGCCTTCCAGCAGTGGATCACGCAGCTTGGCCGCAAGGCCTACATCGAGATCTTGGAGTCGTGAGCGCGGCGCGCCTGCGGGTGGCGATCACCACCGGCGATCCGTGCGGCATCGGCCCGGAGGTGATCCTCGGCGCGCTGCGCCGCGCGCGCCTGCCGGCCGATCTCCTCATCATCGGAGACCTGCGCGTCTTTGAGCAGGCAGCGCGGCGGCGGCGCTGGCCGCTGCCGCGATGGCAGGTGACGTCAGCTGCAGCCGGCCCCCAGCCTCCCGCGCCGTTGCGCTTTCTTGATATGCGCCAGCATCCGCCGGCGCGCCCAGGCCGCCCAACCGCTGCAGACGGCGCTGCGTCGCTGGCCTATCTCGACGCTGCGGTGCGGCTGTTCCGGCAAGGAGAGATCCATGCGCTCGTCACCGGCCCGGTGACGAAGTGGGCGGTGTTGCGCGCGCGGCGATCGTTCGTCGGGCAGACCGAGTACCTGGCCGAGGCGCTGCGCGTCCGCGAGGTCGTGATGTGTTTTGTCGCGGAGCGCCTGCGCGTGGCGTTGCTCACCCGGCACCTGCCGTTGCGCCGGGTGCCGCGCGCCGTGACCCCGGCGCTGGTACGCATGACCGCGCGCCTCACGGCGCGAGCGCTCACGCAGCAGTTTGGCATTGCGCGCCCGCGCCTGGCCCTCTGCGGCGTGAATCCGCACGCAGGGGAGGGGAACCAGGGCAGCGAGGAGCGGCGGCGGCTCGTTCCCGCGCTGCGCGCGCTGCGGCGCGAGGGCATCCGGTGCGAGGGGCCGTTCGCGGCGGACGGGTTCTTCGCGCGCCTGCCCGGCCGCGACGGCGAGTTCGATGCGATCCTGTGCGCCTATCACGATCAAGGATTGATCCCGTTCAAGCTGCTCGCCGGCGGGCGCGGCTGCCAGATGAGCATCGGCCTGCCGCTGATCCGGACCTCGCCTGACCATGGCAGCGCGCTGGACATCGCCGGCCGCGGGATCGCCAGCCCGGTGTCGATGCGCTACGCCCTCGCGCTCGCGATCCGGCTTGCATCATCATCGCCGTATGCCTAGCAGCTGCGGGTCCTGTCGCCGCGGCGCCACCCGCAGCTGAGGGCTCCTGTGGGATACGCCGTAAGCCGGAGAGCGCCATGCTCACCGCGCGCGAATTAAAATCACTCCTCGCGGCGCACGGGTTGCGGCTGTCGAAGCGGCTCGGGCAGCATTACCTGGTTGACCGGCGGGTGATTGAGCGCGTGGTGCAAGCATGCGGGCTCACGCGCCAGGATGTGGTGGTGGAAATCGGCGCCGGCCTCGGCGCGCTCACCGAGCCACTGGCCGCCACGGCCGGCCGCGTCATCGCGGTGGAGCTCGATCCGAAGATCTTCGCCCTGCTGGCCCGTCGCATGGCCGGCCGCGCCAATGTCGAGCCGGTGTGCCAGGATATTCTCTCG
>JAHFGU010000071.1 GCA_023247285.1 Candidatus Omnitrophota bacterium | reverse complement strand
TCGCCGTCTTCATGGCCAATGCCGGAGGCGCCTGGGACAACGCGAAGAAGTTCGTGGAAGACGGCCACTACGGGGGCAAAGGCTCTGAGGCGCACAAGGCCTCGATCACCGGCGACACGGTTGGCGACCCGCTCAAGGACACCGCGGGTCCTGCCCTCAACCCGCTCATCAAGGTCATGAACCTCGTGGCCCTCCTCGTGCTGCCCTTCGTCGTGAAATTCGAGAAGCCGACGGCGCTCACCTGGCTCATCGTGCTCGCGGGTCTCACCGTCCTGGGCGTGGTCATCTGCCGCAGCAAGCATGAGTCGCCGGAGGCGATGAAGTGGCCATCAGCCGCCGAGCACGTTTCCACCTAAAAAGTGTCAGGCACTTTTTGCTTGTGCTTCTCCTGGCGGCTGCCGGCTGCTCGCGCGGCGAGCCGGTCGTCAAGATCGGATTCGTCGCACCGCTCACCGGCGACCAGGCGCCGCACGGCCTCGACATGCTCCAGGGGGCGAAGATGGCGATCGCCCACGCGGTCGCCGAAGGCCCGGTGATCCCGGGCTGCCGCCTCGAGCTGGAAGATCTCGACGACCAGCGCAACCCCACCCAGGCCGTCGCCGCCGCGAAGAAGCTGGTCGCCGACCCGGACGTGGCCGCAGTCGTCGGCCACCTCAACTCCTCCTGCACCATGCCGGCCTCGGCGATCTACCACCAAGCCCGCATGCTGCACATCAGCCCGATTTCCTCCAACCCGCAGATTTCCCGCCAGGGATTCGACACGTTCTACCGGACCTGCGTCACCGACGACCTTCAAGGCCCGGCGGCCGCGCTGTTCGCCGTGCGCGAGCTGGGGGCCACGCGCATCTTCATCCTCGACGACATGACCACCTATGGCCGCGGCCTCGCCAACGAGTTCGAGAAGAAGCTGCGCGCCCTCGGGATGGCCCCGCTGGGCCACGAGGGCATCACGCAAGGCGACAAGGACTTCACCCCGACGCTCACCAAGATTAAGGCCCTCAACCCGGACCTGCTGTATTTCGCCGGCATGTTCCCGGAGGCGGCGCTGCTCATCCGGCAGAAGAAGGACATCGGGTTGGATGCGGCGTACATGGGTGGCGACGGCCAGTACGACCCGGTCCTCATCGATCTGGCCACGCCCGAGGCGGCCGAAGGCGCGTACCTGACGACGATCGGGTCGGACATCCACCAGGTGCCCAGCGCCCGCGCGTTCGTCGATGAGTACGAGCGGCGCTTCGGCCCCATTGGCGCCTATTCCGCCTACGCGTACGAGGCCACGTCGCTGGCCATCTGGGCCATCCGGAAAGCGGGGACGAAGGACCGCGCCGCCGTCCTCGCGGCCATGAAGACGATCAAGGACTATCCAGGCCTCTTCGGCCCCGAGAACTTCGACGCGAAGGGCGATACCCTCATCCGCGACGTCGGCATCTTCACCGTCACATCCGGCAAGTTCGCCTTCCTTAAGACCGCCTCCTGGGAATAACGGTAATACTTGAACATACCAGTATAACCTAGTATATTATTTACAAGGGGGTGGACCGCTTATGAAGGCCATCAGCTTAAAGCTGCAAGACCGGCAGTTGAGACTGCTGGAACAGGTTTCGCGGGCCACGCGCATCCCGAAATCTTCTCTGGTGCGAAAGGGCATCGAGCTCATCCTGCTGCAAGCCAAAGAGGATGTGATGTCCGCCGATTTCCGTCGGGAGGTCGACGCGCTCCTCAACCAAGACCATGAGCTCCTGAAGCGGTTGGCGAAGGCGTGAAATATCTTTATCCCAAGCAAGTCCGTTATCTCTACCAGCAGATCATCCAGCAGAGCGGCGGGACCGTTGGGCTGCGTGATGAGGGGTTGTTAGAGTCTGCGGTCTACCGCCCCCAGGCGTCGTTTGGGGGGCAGGACCTCTATCCTGACCTGTTCAGCAAGGCCGCAGCGCTCGGGCATTCCATCATCTCCAACCATCCGTTCGTCGACGGGAACAAGCGGGTCGGTTTCGAAGCCATGCGCTTGTTGCTCAGGCTCAACGGCGTCGACATCCATGCCTCGCCCGATGCCAAATTTGCTTTTGTCTTGGACATCGCCAAGGGCCAGCTGACCGAACAAGCGATCGCTGACTGGTCGAAGCAGCACAGCCGCCCCTATCGCAAGCGTTGAGCATCAAGGGCTGATGACTGATTGGCAGCGTTGATGCAGCCGGGTGAGGTCTTCCTCCAGCAGCTGGCCAACGGGCTCACCCTCGGCGCGATCTACGCGCTCATCGCGCTGGGCTACACGATGGTCTACGGCGTCGTCCAGCTCATCAACTTCGCCCACGGCGAGATTTTCATGGTGGGCGCGTACGCCGCGCTCACCGTCGCGCTCGCGCTGACCGGCGCCCCGTGGTGGCTTGCCGTGACCGTCTGCGGCCTGGGCGCCATGGCCTTCTGCGGCGCTCTGGGCTGGGCCATCGAGCGCACCGCGTACCGGCCCATCCGCCAGGCCCCGCGCCTCAACGCGCTCATCACCGCCATCGGCATGTCGTTCGTCCTCCAGAACGTGGTCATGCTCCTCTATGGGGCCACCGACCGGCAGTTTCCCGGCTTGTGGCCGGCCGTCCGCTGGCACTGGGGCGGTGTCACGGTGACGCTGACCCAGGTGCTGGTGTGGGGCACGGCATCACTCCTGATGCTCGGGCTCCAGTGGCTCGTGATGCGCACGCGCCTGGGGGTCGCCATGCGGGCCACGTCGCAGGACCTCTCCGCCTGCGCGCTGCTCGGCATCCCGGTCAACCGCGTGATTGCGCTCACTTTCGCGCTCGGCTCAGCGCTCGCCGCGGTGGGCGGCATGCTCTACGGCGGCTACTACGGCACCATCAACTTCCACGACGGCTACCTCACCGGCCTGAAGGCCTTCACCGCCGCGGTGCTGGGCGGTATCGGGAACATCCCCGGGGCCATGGTGGGAGGGATTGTGCTCGGGCTGCTCGAGGGGCTGGGCGCTGGCTACCTCTCGTCGCAGTGGAAGAATGTCTTCGCCTTCGTGATCCTCGTGCTGCTCCTGCTGTGCAAGCCCACCGGGCTGCTGGGCGAGCGCGTCGCGGATCGCGCATGAACCGCGCCACCCAGCCCTCGTACGCGGGCTGGTCAGTGGGCGCGTTGGCGATGGCCGCGCTCCCGCTGGTCCATCCCAATCCCTATCATCTCGACGTCCTCACCACAGCGCTCATCTACGCGCTCCTCGCTCTCGGCCTGAACCTCATCGTCGGCCTCACCGGCGTCCTGCACCTGGGCTACGCCGCCTTCTTCGCGATCGGCGCCTACACCTACGGCCTGCTCAACCTGCGCGCCGGCTGGCCGTTCTGGCCCGCCTGCATCCCGGCGGCGGTGGTGGCCGGCCTCTTCGGCGTCTGCATCGGCCTGCCTGCGCTGCGCGTGCGCGGGGATTACCTCGCGATCGTCACCCTCGGCTTCGGCGAGATCGTCCGCATCGTCTGCACGAACCTCGAGCATGTGACCGGCGGCCCCAATGGCTTGCTTGGCATCGCGCACCCGACGCTGTGGATCCCGGGCCAGGGCTCGCTCGACTTCAGCGTCGCCTCAGCCCCGTACTATTATCTGGCGTGCGCCGCGGTCATCCTGGCAGCCGGCGTGTGCGTGCGGCTCTCCCGCTCGCGCATCGGCCGCGCCTGGGTCGCCATCCGCGAAGATGAGCTGGCCGCTTCGTGCGCCGGCGTCCCGGTGCTGCGCTTCAAGCTGCTCGCCCAAGGCTGCGGCGGCGCCATCGCGGGTGTCGCAGGCGCCATCTTCGCCGCCAAGCAGGGCACCATCACCCCGGATAGCTTCGACTTCATCCTTTCCGTCATGGTGCTGGCGATGGTGGTCCTCGGCGGCCTGGGCAGCATCCGGGGGGCGATCATCGGCGCGCTCGCCCTGGGCACGCTGCCCGAGCTGCTGCGCGGTTTCGAGCACTACCGCATGCTGCTCTTCGGCCTGGCGATGATCCTCATCATGCGCGCCCGCCCGCAAGGCCTCTTCGGCGCCTCAGAGCGCCGGCGTGAGAATTGACAAATGTATGAAATATGATACATTTTAACCATGCTCCCATTTCACCAAACTCTCGTGCTCTGGCGCCGGCACCGGGGCTTGACGCAAGCCGCCCTCGCGCAGCGGGCCCGTCTCGCGCGGCCGAATCTGTCCGCCATCGAACGCGGCAAACGGGAAGTGACGCTGCGCACGGTGCGCGTGCTGGCCAACGCCCTGGGGGTGCAGCCCGGGACGCTGGTTGATGGCGTGGCGCCGTTCTCGGCTTCCGGGAGCCCGCCCTCGCTCTCGCGGGCGACCATTGAGCGCTTTGCGGATGCGGTGGGGCGGGGACGGCCCGTCGTGGATCCAGGCGAGCGGCAAGTCGTGGCGGCGCTCCGCACGATCCTCAAGCACCGGACCGCTGCGATCCAACACCGCCGAGGCCGGCCACGCACCAGCCGCCGCGCGACATTCGAAGCCTGGCTGGCCCTCAACAGCCGTTACAGCCCGGAAGCCATCCAGGTGCTGGCGGACCGGGTCGCGGAGCGGCAGCGCGTCCATGGATCCCCGCGCGATTGATCGCTTCTTCCGACTCCTTGCCGAGGAATTCGGCAAGCCCGCGACGGTCGTCATCACGGGCGCCGCAGCCGGATCGCTCTGGGGCCACATCAGGCCAAGCCGCGATATCGACTTCGGCATCACCCTGACCAGCCGGCATCCAGCCATCTGGAACCTGTTCCAGGCCGCCGTGGACCGCGCCAGCCGGCAGACCGGCATCCAGGGCAACTATGCCGAAGACATCGATCGGTGGAGCAGCATTTCATTCCTGGATTGGCGCCGCCACACGCTCGCGTATCGGCGATTCGGCAAGCTGCGCGTGCGGCTGCTCGATCCGGCTTACTGGTCGATCGGCAAACTCGGCCGGTACTTTGACCTGGACGTGCACGATCTTGTCACCGTGCTGAAGCGCAAGCGCCTTCCACTCCTCCGGGTGCTGCGGCTGTGGGCGAAAGCGCTTCGGGCCAGCCCGCGCTCGTCCGCCGTGTTCCAATTCCGGACGCAGGTCGAGCATTTTTTGCGGCTCTATGGACGGACGATCTGGGGCCGCCGGTTCGACTACGAGGCCGCCCTCCGTCTTTTCCATCGCCACGCCGGCATCCACCTTCACGCATGACGCGCGCAGCACGGCGCTTGCCTGCCGGCGCGGCCGGTGCGTTGATCGTGGCCATCGCTTGCCCGGTCGTCGGCCAGGAGCGTGAGCGGCTCACCCAGACGCAGGCGGCTGGTGTGCTGCGTGCCTGGTACATGGGCATGTGCGCTCTGGAGACCAGCGCGGAGATCGTGCACTCCTCGCCGGCGCTGACCGTGGAGCTGGACCCCGACACGCGCCTGATTGTCCCCCCGCATCTAGCCAAGCAGGAGATTATCGAGATCCAGCGTGCGGATCTGGGTTCAGGGCTGGAGGACGCGGTGGTCGTCGGCGTCGATGCTCGCACGAAGGACGACATCCCGCAGGCCTACGCGCTGGTCTTCGCCCATCAGCAGGGCGTCATGGCGCTCATGGCCGAGCTGCCCATGCGGGAACATGTTGAGCGGATCCAGCATGCCTGGGTGAACCAGCGGGAGCCGCTGCTGGTTCTGCACGGCGCCAGCGGCAGTCATTTCATGGATATGTTCGTCTACCGGTTTGTCGGCGGCCAGCCCGAGCTGCTCTTCAAAAATGGCAGCGCCGCAGACGCCGAATTCCGCTACGACGCCAAGTCACCCGTTCCGAGCATCTGGATTGGCGTCGAGAATTGGACCGATCCCAACTGGGACTTCGCCTCCGGCGATCGGCGCTGGAATGTCTACACCTGGAGCGGCCGGGAGTTTGTCTACAGCGAGCGCCTCAGCTCGGTGCGGGAAATGAGTATTGGCGAGCGGGTTTCCCAGTACACGATCAGAACGATCCAGCGGGTTGAAGAGAATCAGAAGAATGAGACAAAGGAGAAAATTTCCGCCGCTCCGCGTTCTAAAAAATAGGCATGCCCCCACCCCTGCTTGAGGTCCGCGAGCTTACCAAGCGCTTCGGCGGCTTGGTCGCCCTCGACCAGGTCTCGCTCGCCGTCAGCCAGGGCGAAACCCTCGGCCTCATCGGCCCCAACGGAGCGGGGAAGACTACGCTGTTCAACTGCGTCACCGGGCTGCTGCGCCCGACCCACGGCGCCATCCGCTTCGGCCGGGATAAGCAGGAGTCGTCCCTCGACTCGGCTTCGCCTCGCTCGGGACGATCCCGAGCAAGGTCCCCAGCCAAAGGCTGGGACCGCGTCGAGGGATCGCTCGTGGGCCTGGCCCCACACCAGGTCACCCAGTGCGGGGTGGCGCGCACCTTCCAGAACATCCGCCTCTTCCCGCGCATGAGCGTCCTCGAGAACGCCATCGTCGGCACCCACCTGCGCACGCAGGCCGGCTTCTGGGGCGCTATCCTGCTCACCGCCGCAGCCAGGCGCGAGGAGCGCTGGGCGCGCGAGCGGGCCCTCGAGCTCCTCCAGTTCGTGGGCCTCGCCGGCCGCCGCGACGAGACCGCCGGGGCGCTGCCCTTCGGCCTCCAGCGCCGGCTCGAGATCGCGCGCGCGCTGGCCAGCGAGCCCTCGCTTCTGCTCCTCGATGAGCCGGCCGCCGGCCTCAACCCGGTCGAAAAGCAGCAGCTCCTCGAGCTCATCGGGCAGCTCAAGGGCAAGGGCCTGACCATCATCCTCATCGAGCACGACATGCGCGTCGTCATGCCCATCTCCGACCGCGTGGCCGTGCTGGATTACGGCAAGAAGATCGCCGAGGGGCCGCCGCAGGTTATCCAGCGCGACCCGCAGGTGATCGAAGCCTACTTAGGGACCGATGCTGCGGCTTAACGGGGTAGACGCCGGCTACGGCCAGCGCGCGTGCCTGACCCAGATCTCGCTCGAAGTGCGGGCCGGAGAGGTGGTGGCCCTCCTGGGCGCCAACGGAGCCGGCAAGACCACGACCCTGATGACCATCTCCGGCCTGGTCCGGCCCTGGCGCGGCACGATCGAGTTCGAAGGCCGCCCGCTCATCGGCGCATCCCCGGTGGACGTCGTCGCCCGCGGCATCAGCCATGTGCCGGAAGGCCGCCGGATCCTGCCGCGCCTAACCGTGGACGAAAACCTGGAGCTGGGCGCCTACCTGCGCCCCAAGGCGGACCGCAGCGCGGATCTCGAGCGCATGTACGCCATGTTCCCGGTCCTCGGCCAGCGCCGCCGCCAGCTCGCCGGCACCCTCTCCGGCGGCGAACAGCAGATGCTCGCCATCGCCCGCGGCCTCATGGCCCGGCCCAAGCTGCTCCTCCTCGATGAGCCCTCGCTCGGCCTTGCCCCCAAGCTCGTCCGTGCTGTCTTCGAGACCATCCGCCGCCTCAACCAGGATGGCCTCACCGTCCTCCTCGTCGAGCAGAACGCGTACCTGGCCCTCCAGATCGCCCACCGCGGCTACGTCCTCGAAGCCGGCCGCCTCGTCCTCACCGACACCGCCGCCCATCTCGCCCAGAACCCGCAGGTCAAATCCGCCTACCTCGGCGGGTAGCCAGGCTCGAGTCCTTTCCGGGGAGCCAC
>JAHFGU010000070.1 GCA_023247285.1 Candidatus Omnitrophota bacterium | reverse complement strand
AGCGGGGAAGTCTATGAGTTGCCCTGCCACCGCCAGCCGGTCTTTGCGGCTTCGCACGGGGACCGGCCGCTGCCGGCGGCCGAGGACGTCTGCCGCCGCCATGTCTGCCTGCCGGTCTATGCGGGGATGCGGCAGGAGGAGGTCCGCGCGGTGGCGGACGCGCTGGCCCTGGCGCTGGCGGATCTGGAAGCTGGGAGCGTCGTCAACCGAGGAGCAGGGTGATGCTGGCGCTGGTGACAGGCGGCTCGGGATTCATCGGATCGCACGTGGTGGATCGGCTCAAGGCCCGCGGCGTCGACGTGCGCATCTACGACATGGTCTTCCCCCGCTTCCGCAGCGACGTCGAGTTCTACCACGGCAGCATTCTGGATGAGAACGCCCTGGCCATGGCCTGCAACGACGTGGACGCGGTGTTCCACCTGGCGGCCGTGGCCGATGTGAAGGCGGTCTACGACCGGCCGCACTACGCGGAATCGGTCAACGTGCGGGGGACCATCAACGTCCTCGAGGCGGCGCGGTCGTCCAAGGTGTCCCGCGTGATTTACGGCAGCACGACGTGGGTGTACGGGGACGCGCTCGAAGAATCCGTCACCGAGGCCACGCCCCTGCGCGCCCCGTCGCATCTCTACACGGCGACGAAGATGACCTCCGAGTTTTACTGCCAGTCCTACGCGCGGCTCTACGGGATGCAGACGACGATCCTCCGCTACGGCATCCCCTACGGCCCGCGGGCGCGCGACGGCGCCGTCATCCCGATCTTCGTGGCCAAGGCGCTGCGCGGCGAGCCGCTGACCCTCGCCGGCGACGGCAGCCAGTACCGGAAGTTCGTGTACGTGGAGGATCTGGCGGAAGGCAACGTGCTGGCCCTCAAGCCGATCGCCATCGGCAAGACGTACAACCTCGACGGGCAGGAGCGGGTGACGATCCGGCAGATCGCAGAGATCATCCGGGAGGAGGTCGGGAACGTCACGATTGAATCCGCGCCGGCCCGCCCCGGCGATTTTGCCGGCAAGGAGGTCTCCAGCGAGCTGGCCCGTCGCGAGCTGGGCTGGGAGCCGCGCGTGAGCGTGCGCGAGGGCATCCGGCGCTACCTCGAGTGGTACCGCGCCCGCGAGGCGGACCGCGCCGCGGCGCACGCGCGGTTGGATCAGGTCCTGCAGGACTACTCCGGCTCTCCTGCGGTCCAGCCGGCGAAGCGCGGGGCGAAAGCGTGATCAGACGGTGATGATCCTGCTCGTTCCAGAGTTGCATCCGGTCAACGCGCCGCTCTGCTGGCTGCTGGCGCGGGTCGCGTCGGTGCAGGCGCTGTACGTGCACCCGACCTGCGCCTGGCTGCTGGGGGGGCGGCTGACGCAACTTGATCCGAGCCGATGGATGTCATACCGCGAAGGATGGGACATCCGCAATGCCGCCGCCGGCCGCTGGGGCGCCGTGCGGTCGCGGATGCCGGCCGGGCCGTGGCGCGCGCGGGTGCGCGGCCTGGACCTCGATTTCTCGGGGAAGGCTGGGCAGGACGCGGCGCAGGCGTTCCAGGACGGGTGTCTGCTGGAGGCGATCCGCAGACGGCAGCCGGCGGCGTCTTCGGCCTGGATCATCCCGTCTGCCGCGCTGGCATGGCTCTCCGGGTTCGATCCTGGGACCAGCTCGCCGGCAACACCCCGCGCCATCAGCTGGATCGCGCGGGTCAATATGGGATGCGACCGCCTCTGGCTCTGGATGGTGAATGCCGTGCGCGTGGGGCGGCTCCTTGTCCGGTTTGCGGGCGCGCTGGCGCGGCGCCTGCGCCCATCCCGGCAAACGCTTCAGCCGTGCCGCTACCTCTATTGGTGCGACGGGGCGGTCGATTTCCGGCATGACGCGGCCAAGCGCTCGCTGTGGTGGATCGTCGACCACCAGGCCATCCAGCTCCAGGATGTGGTGGTCCTGCTGCCCCAAGTGTCGCGCGACGCGTGGCGGCGCGAGCCGGACTGCCGGCCGCCCCATCAGGCCTTCACGCTGCCTGAGTGCTACGCCCGGTTGCCTGCGGCGGCCCTCTGGCAGGCGGTGGGCAGCGCCCTGGCGCTGCTGGTGCGAAACCTGTGCCAGCCTGCCGCGAGCCTGGAGCGGCTGTGGATGACCGGCTATCTCACAGCGGTGGCCCAACTCCGTCCCATCAGCGACACGGTGCGGCCGGCCTGCTACATCGAGTGCGACAACAGCCTAGGCATCGAAGACCCCGCGCTGGTGTACCTCAATGCCGTGGGGGTGGCGACGGTCATGTACCACACCTCGGCCATGATGCCGTCGACGAAACGCCCTGCGGCGGTCAGGGATCTCATGCATGCGGAGATCCTCGCCTCGGCGGTGGTCTGTTGGAGTCAGGCCGCCGTGCAATTTCTGACTGCGCATGTCCAGCAGCCGCGGACGCGGTTCGAAGTCTTGGCCCCGATCCTGCCCGGCTCGGATGCCCTGCTGGACAGGGGGCAGCCGGAGCTCCGCCGGATGTATGTCGGCGCCCGGACAGCGGCGCGAGCCGATCTGACCTATCTTAGCGCGTTCGACGTCGCACCGCTGCTGCGGGCCGGCGCGCGCACCCACCATGATCGCCCCTATCCCGAGCCATTTCCGGAAACGGCCACGATTGCGTTTCTGCGCGACCTGGTGCGGTTGTTGACTGAGCTGCCTGAGCTCGCGCTCATCTATAAGCCCAAGCGCCTTGACGCCCTCGAGCGGCGATTCCCCACGCGGCTGGCGGAATACCGGCAGCTGCTCCAGCTGGTGCGGACGCATGAGCGCGGGACGGTGTTGGACTCGGAAGCCAACCCCTGGATTCCGCTAGCGCTGGCGGATGTGTGCGTCGCCATGCCGGACAGCTCGCCCTCGTGGGCCGCGCTGCATTACGGCATCCCGGCCTTCTTCCATGACCCCTTGCGCATGCGGGTGGTTGAGGATGAGGCGCTGAGCGGGTACTACACCGACAACTATCCCGCACTGCGCGCAAAAGTGAGGCAGGTTGTCGACGCCGAGCCGATGCGCGGACGACGCGAATGGGTCTGGACCCCGGAGATGTTGCCGCTCTTGGGCCAGCCTCCCGGCTCCAACGGGAACGCGGCGTTTCGGGCCTGGCTCAGTGAGGATGTGCAGCGGTTCGTTGGGATGCCGGGCGGCGCCTCCATGGCGCGCCGGCCGCCGGTGGAGGCCCCGGCGAGCATGGGTCTGGGCCGCGCAGGATGAGCCAGATCGGGATGGAGATCATCGCGGAGATCGGCGAGAACCATCTCGGGAACCTGGATCTAGCCCTGGCGATGGTCACGCAGGCGGCGGCGGCCGGCGCGGACTACTGCAAGTTCCAGTCCTACCGGGGAGAGGACGTGGCGCCCACGGATCCGGAGCGCGACTGGTTCACCCGCGTGGCGGTCTCCGATGACGCGCATCGCCGGCTGCAGGCGCACTGCCAGGCGTCCGGCGTGCAGTTTTTGAGCAGCCCGTTCAGCGTGGAACGGACCGAGTTCCTGTTCTCCTTGGGGCTGAGGACCATCAAGATCGCCTCGAGCGAGCTGACCAACCGGGACGTGCTCCGAGCGGTCAATGAGCGGGCGCCGCGCGTGTTCCTGTCCGTCGGCTTGGCCGATGAAGAGGAGATTGTGGAAGCCCTCACACGGCTGTCGCGATGCGACGTGACGCTCCTGCATTGCGTCTCGCTGTATCCTGCGCCGCCGGCACGCATCAACCTGCGCTCCATTCCGTACCTGCGCGAACGCTTCGGGACGCGGGTGGGGTTCTCAGACCACACCGTCGGCTACCATGCCGCCCTCGCCGCGCGGGCGCTGGGGGCTGAGGTCATTGAGAAGCACTTCACCCTTTCCCATGAGCTGCCCGGGACCGATCATGTCCTCAGCCTCACCCCGGCGCAGTTCGCTGAAATGGCGCGGTGCCTCCGGGAGGTGGAGGCGATGCTCGGCGTGCCGGGCAAGCCGGTATCCAAGGAAGAGCAAGCCATGATTCCGCTGATGCGGGGACGGTTCGCGCATGGCCTCGGCCCTGCCTGAGCTGAGCATGCTCGTGACCTGCCGGGACCTGGGCGCGACGTTGGAGCGCGCGGTGGACAGCTGCGCGCCGGTGCTCCGGGCGGTGTCCAGCGAGCTTCTGATCATCGATGATGGTTCAACGGACGCCACCTCGGAGGTCTGCGCGGCCCTGGCCGCGCGGTATGGCAGCATCGTGTCGATCCGACGGCATGACCGCCCCCGCGGCCTGGTTGCCAGCTGCAACGAGGGGCTGGCGGCGGCGCGCGGGACAAAGTGGCTGCGGCTTGATGCCGATGACGAGCTGATTGGGGAGGCGGTGGTCCGCGCGTACGCCCGCTTCGCGCAGCCGTATGACGTGGCCGTGACCGATTACGAGATCTTCGATCAGGGAACCGGGGCCTGCACCCGCGTGGCGCTGGAGCCTTTCAACGCGTTCCAGACGATCGCCTGCGGCATCGTCTTCGAGCGGGCCACCCTGCTGAAGATCGGCGGATACCGTCCGCTGTTTTGGGAGGAGTACGACCTGCTGGTACGCCTGGAGCGCGCCGGGGCTGTGCGCCGCTACCTCCCCGAAGTGACCTATCGGTACGTGCGCCATCAGCGCAACATGACTGCCGACCCCCGCGCGCGGCTGGAGGGATGGCGGCAGTTTGTGGCGCAGTGGGGACTCGACGCGCTGGCTGGCCACCCTGAGCGGGAGGCGATCGAGCGCGATCTTCAGGCGCTGGAGGCGGGGGCGGATGGCGCTTGAGCGCCCGGTCCTGGCGGTCATCCCGGCACGCGGCGGCAGCAAGGGCATCTCCCGCAAGAATCTGCGGGTCGTGGCCGGCAAGCCGCTGCTGCAGTGGACGGTAGAGGCGGCGCAGGCCGCCAGGAGCCTGGATCGCGTGGTGGTCTCGACGGAGGATGCGGAGATCTCCGCCCTGGCCGCGCGCTGCGGGGCGGAGGTATTGCCGCGGCCGGCTGCGCTGGCCACGGACGAAGCCGCCACGCTGCAGGTTCTGCAGCACGCGGTGCAGGTCCTGCCGGCCGGGGTGGTCGTCGTGCTGCAACCCACCTCGCCGATCCGCTCCGAAGGATTGATCGACCGGTGCGTGCGCCAGTTCGAGGCCGCAGGGGCCGAGTCGCTTGGGACCGTGCATCGGGACTACAGCTATGAATACGGCCAGCCCATGCCGCGGCGCCAAGAGATGCGGCCGCGGCTGGTGGACAATGGCAACATCCATGTGCTGGCCGCAGACGTCATCCGGCGCGGCCGGCGCTTCGGGGACCGCCTGGCGCGCTATGAGATCTCCCGCGCCGAAGGGGTGGAAATCGATGACGCATTCGACTTGTGGCTCGCGGAGCGCATCCTGGAGCGCGGTCCCTTATGGCTGGCCGGGTTCGCGCCCGGAGAGTCCATCGAGGCGGAACGCGTCACGCCCCTCGCATGAACTTGCTCGGCCTGATGTACAGCACCAATTCGACCGCCGCGCTGATGCGGGACGGGCGGATCGTCGCCTGCGCCAGCGAGGACCGGTTCGCCAGGCGCAAATCGATCCATGCCTATCCGGCGCGCGCCATCGACTGGTGCCTGGCCGATGCCGGCCTGCGCCCGGCGGAGATCGACCTGGTGGTGCTGCCCTACGAAGGCATCTTCACGAACTTCGACAAACTGCTCGTGGATTATGACGGCAGCTTTTCGGTGCGCGACAAGATCCAGGAACAGCACGAATACTACAAGCCGCTGCTCTTGGAAGGCCGGCGGCCGAATTTCCTGGAGATCTTCCGGCATAAAGTGCTGCCCGACCGCTGGCGGCTGGCGCAGCAGGACCCGGAGGGCAACGTCATCCGGGCCGCGCTGCGCGAGCACCTCAACATCCCCCCGGAGCGGATCGTGACGGTGCACCATCACCTCTCCCACATCTACTACGCGGTCTACTCGCAGCGGACCTTTCGCGACCCAGTGCTTGTCTTCACCATGGAAGGCTGGGGCGGGGACCGCAACGCTTCGCTTTCGATCTTCTCGAACGGCCGCCTTGACACGGTCTACACCACGCCGGAGTGCTGCATCGGGCGCTTGTACCGGTACATCACGCTGCTGCTGGGCATGCGGAGCAACCAGGATGAATACAAGGTGATGGGCCTGGCGCCGTATGCGTCCGAGGCGACGATCCGGGGCGCCTTGGAGGTGTTCCGGGAGACGATGTATGTCGACGGGGTGGAGTTCAAGTATCGCCGGCGGCCGTCCGACCTGTACTTTTACTTCAGGGACCGGCTGGAGGGCGAGCGCTTCGATGCCATCGCGGGGGCGCTCCAGCGGTACACCGAGGAGATCATCGTCCAGTGGGTTCGCAACGCGGTGGCGCGCACCGGCATCCGCGACGTGCTGTTCACCGGCGGGGTGGCGATGAACATGAAGGCGATGATGGCCGTGGGCCAGCTGCCGGAGGTGCGGAGCCTGTGGGTGGGGGCCACCTGCACCGACGAATCGGTGAGCATGGGCGCGCTGTTCCTGGCGCATGCCGAACGCACCGGCAGGGCCCCGGCGCCGCTGCAGCAGATCTATCTGGGCAACGCCGCCAGCGACGCGGACATCGAGGCGTTCCTCGCGCAGGCAGGGGGCGATGCGCGCGTCCGCGTGATCCGGGATGCCTTGCCGGATGCGGTGGCGCAGCGGCTGGCGCAGGGGCTGGTCATCGGCCGCTACGCCGGCCGGGCCGAGTTCGGCGCGCGGGCGCTGGGCAACCGGTCCATCCTGGCTGATCCGCGGTCGCCGGCGATGGTCCGCCGGATCAACGAGAAGATCAAGAACCGCGACTTCTGGATGCCGTTTGCGCCGGTGATCCTGGAGGAGCGGCAGCACGACTACCTGGTCAATCCCAAGGGCCTGGAAGCCCCGTACATGACGCTCGGGTTCGAGACGACCCCGCTGGCCCGCGCCGAGATGCCGGCTGCCCTCCACCCCTACGACTTCACGGCGCGACCGCAGATCCTGGCCCGCGCGGACAACCCGGCGTACTACGATCTCGTCAAGGCGTTCGAGCGCCTCACCGGGGTCGGCGCCTTGCTCAACACCTCATTCAATCTCCATGGCGAGCCGATCGTGTGCACCCTGGAGGACGCATGGCGGGTGTTCACCATGTCCGGCCTCGACGGGCTCATGCTCGGGCCGCACTACATCGAGAAGCTCGCCGCGCCGGACGGCGACCACACGCGCGCGGAGCTGACCGAGCGTCTCCATGCGGGATAGCGCAGGCGGAAGGAAGGCGCGGGCGTCAGGCGCTGCCGTGAGGCGGCACCGGTTCGGTCCGATCGATGCCGTCATGTTCTTCGGGGCCGGCACGGTCCTGACGCGCACCGTGCAGGATCTGCTGGGCGCGTGGCCCCTCTGTGTCGTCACGGGGCCGCGGCTGTTAGGAACCGCATCCCACGACCCCGGGGTGAGTTTAGAGCGATTCCTGGCGACCCGCCGCGTCCGGCTGGAGGTCTGTGAGGACGTGAATGACGCCCCGCAGGTTCACGAGCTGATCACCAAGACCACGCTTGGGATTTCCCTCGGCGCACCCTGGATGTTTCGGGCCCGGCTCATCGAGGCGTTTCGCGGTCGGCTGATCAACAGCCACTATTC
>JAHFGU010000179.1 GCA_023247285.1 Candidatus Omnitrophota bacterium | reverse complement strand
CGGGGCATCATGTAATCGAGGATCATCAGGTCGGGCGTCCGTTCGTGGAGGCGCGCCAGCACCTGCGCGCCGTCTTCGGCCTCGTCGATGGAAAAGCCGGCCGGCTCGAGGATCGAGCGCAAGATATCCCGCAGGTCCGGGTCATCATCCGCGACAAGAATGCGGGTGGCTGGGCTGCGTGGGGTCATCCCACGCCCTGCCGCGGGCCTGCCATTGGCAGGCCCAGGCCGGCTCTCTCAGGTTGGTGCGCGCGGCGGCTGGCCTCAGCGGTGCCGATCCGGTTCGTGAAGGAGGCCCCGCTCATGGAGCCCCACGGGCAGAGCCCGTGGTCCCTCTGCGTCCGCCCGTGGGGCGGAATCCTGAGCGAGCCCACGGCCAGAGGCCGTGGTGCGAGTCGAAGGATCGGTCGCCACGAGGCACCGCGGGCGACAGGGCGTGGGATCATCCCCGTCCCTCCGCCGGCGCGTTGGTCATCGGCGGCTCAGCCGTAGGCAAGTGTACGGAGACTGTGGTTCCCT
The DNA here is from genome assembly GCA_023247285.1 of Candidatus Omnitrophota bacterium. The sequence continues at coordinate 2,839 of JAHFGU010000179.1, read as the reverse complement.
TGCCAGGCTCAGAGGAGATGGCGATGCGCCCATGGTGCGCCTCGACGATCCGCTTGACGAGCGCGAGCCCCAAGCCGGTGCCAGGCACGCGCTGGTTGACGGCGTCGTCGGCCCGGTAGAACTCCTGGAAGAGCTTCGCCTGGTTCTCGGGCGCGATGCCGCAGCCGGTGTCGCTGACCGTCAGCAGGAGATCGCCATCCTGCCGGATGAGGGCCAGCCCGATCCGACCACCCTCCGGGGTGTATTTGATGGCATTGGACAGGAGATTCACCAGGACCCGCTGGAGGTGCTGCGGATCGCCCAGCAGGTGGGAGACATCCCGGCGCTCGACGGTGAACCGGAGCCGCTTGGCATCCAACTGCGGCTGCACCAGCTCCTGGACGCCGGCGAGCAGCTCGTCCGCCGGGAGCCGGCGGGACTCCATGGTGACCCGGCCGGATTCGATGCGCGCGATGTCGAGGAGATTGTTGATGAGCTGCGTCAGCAGATCGGCGTGCTTTTCGACCTTGGCGATCCGCTCCTGCTGCGGGGCGCTCAGCGGGCCGAATTGGCCGCTGTCCAACAGCGCGGCATACCCTTTGATCGCAGCCAGCGGCGTGCGCAGCTCATGGGAGACCGCTGAGACGAAATCGCTTTTCGCCTTGTTCAGCCGCACCAGCTGCGTATTGGCGTCGGCCAGCTCGCGGGTGCGCTCATGGACCTTGCGCTCGAGCGCTTGCTGCGCGGCCCAGGAGCGCTCGAACAGCGCGGAATTCTCCACGGCCACGGCCAGATGGTTGGTCAACAGGGACACCAGCTCCACGTCCGTCTGGGTGTTCGTGCCGCCGGTGATGCGCCCAAGCAGGAGGCACCCCGCCGGCCCGGCATGTGGCAGGACGCCGGCGAGCACCACCACACCGCAGTCCAACAGCTCCAGCAGCCGCTGTTCGGCCGGCGTCGCGGCATCGGCGTGCAGCAGCCGCGGGGCCGGATGATCGAGCAGCTCGGGAAGAAGGCGGCTGTCCACCAGGTGCGCGCGCACGGCCGAGGCCGTGTCCGCGGTGACGCCGACTGTGGAGCGCCACTCCGTGGCATCAAACGTCCGGCAGACGCCCAGCAGCCCCTTCGCGAATCCGAAATTTGTGGCCAACGTGGGGGTGAGCGTGCTGAAGATCTCCTCCGGATGCAGTCCGATCTGCAGCTGCCGCCCCAACTGGTGGAGCGACATCAACGAGGCCAGCCGCCGGTCCAGTTCTTCCTGGATGCGGTGCAATTCCAAGTCCGTCCGGATGACCACCTTGGCCTGCTGATCAAGCTGATCATACGCCTCCTGCAGTTGCCGGAGGCTGCCTGACCGGCGCAGGCCGCTGCGGGCTTTAACCGTCAGGTACGCCAGGCAGGCGATGGCCACCACGACCAACATCCAAGACCGGCTCACCAGCCCGAGCACGAAGCTGGCGATGACGCCCATCACGGCGACCAGGTACAGCAGCTGCATTATCGATTCCCCAAGGCGATGACCAAGATCGACCCGGTCTGGGTGGCGGCATAGCCGTGCCCGAGCGCGCCGCCGGTCGCCTGTTCGCCGTAGGTGTAACAGCCAGCCAGGGGCGTTGAGGGCCCGACAACCTCCCGGATCTGCGCAATCTCCAGCGCCGCGTGCCGCGGCCCCAGCAGCGCCTTGCGCAGCGCGGAGTCAAAGACCAACACGCACGCGACACGGTCAATGGCGCGCACCGCCTCGAGGGCTGCGCGCCGGGCCGCCTCCAGCGCCAACTCCCGGCTGCCGATCATGAGCTGCAGCCATTCCCCTTCGCGGATCTCCCCGCTGCAGGCCAGGCTGCCGCCCTCGCCGAACGACACGACGGTCCGCAAGAGCCACTGACGTTCGCGCTCGCCTCGCACGCCCAGCGGGTAGGCGATACCCGCGCGGCTGAACCGCTCGCCGCGCAAATTGGCCGCTACGGCCGGCCCGAAATACTCCTCGTAGACGGATGCGGCCGGCAGGTCATCGAGTTCGAAGAGCACATGCCCGCTGGCGCGGGTGATGCGTCGGGGCCGGCTGATCGGGGCAAACCCATGCTCGAGCCCGACGCCGAGCGTGATCGCGCGGCCAAAGAGGACGCCGGTGACAGCCCGGCTGAGCGCCCGGCCGCCGGCGTATTGCGACGTCTGCGCGAAGCGAAGATCATCGCCGGCGAGGGCGCCGAGGATGAGCGAGCCGGTGCCGACCGCTTCCTGCGCGCCGCGCACGACCTCGGCCATGCGGGGCAACAGGCCGTCGCCGAAGAGCAGCAGGCCGGCCCGGGGCTCCTTCACCGCCCGCCCGGCAGCCTGCGCGGCCTGCCGGCCGGCTTCACGGGGTTGCTCGTCCGCGCGCTCGCCGACGCCGACGCCGCACGTCAACCCCTCAGCGGCCAGCAACACGACAACGCAGCCATGTGTCGCGGGGCCGTCGGCGACGATCTCGCCTGCGGTGCTGAGGCCCGCGATGGGGATCTCCCCGAGCGCTTCGCTGACCCCGTCGAGCATGGCCTGCTGGTCTAGCCAGGACGATCCGAAGACGAGGGCCAGGGCCGGCCCAGAACGCAGCATACGGTCCAGCGCGATCCGGGCGGCGTCCATGCCGGCCTCGCGCGCTTCCACTTTTGTACTCCAGCCAACGGTGGCGACAATGGATTCAGACATACCTGGAGTATATCTGATCCGAATCGTTGGCGAAGGGCGCAAGGCCCAGGGGAGACGGGGGTTACGAGGGGGCGTGCGATTTCAGGCGGCGCTTGTCCGCGTAGAGCGAGGCGTCCGCCTCTTCGAGCAGCTTCTGCGAAGTCTCATCGGCGCGGATGAGTCGGCTCATGCC
>JAHFGU010000069.1 GCA_023247285.1 Candidatus Omnitrophota bacterium | reverse complement strand
CAGAGCGTGCCGACGCTGCACAGGCCACACCGCGGAAACGCAGAACAAACAGACCGCAGAGACGCGGAGAGAGGGAGGAGGGCCGCTGTCTTGACGACGATACCGTCAGAGCTCAGGGATATCGAGATCGCGGCAGATCTTCCTGGCGAGGAAGTCGTTCACTTCGCTATGGCGAGGGACCGATGATGTCCGACCGGAAGCGGGATTCCAATAAATGGAGTGGCGCGTACCTTCTCGAAGGAGCCGACAGCCATGCGCCAGCAGATGGCGCAAGAGATCCCTCCGCTTCATTCCACGGCGATCGAGATCGGCTCCTCAATGGCGCGAGCGCTGTGCCCGCGGTGGGCGAGCGTGCGGTTGGCCTCGAGGACCATCACCAAGGCGTCTTTGAGGTTCCGTTTGGCCTCGGTCAGGGTTTTGCCCTGGGTGTTGACGCCGGGGATTTCCTCCACGTAGGCAATGTACCACTTGCCTCGTTTCATGTAGACAGCAGTGAATTGGCCGATCATGGTGGCTCAAGTATATCCGGCCTCCGTTCCAGTGTCAAAGCTTCGCTATCTTGACATGAGATCGTCCAGCATCTCGGTCGTCGTCCCGGTCTACCAGGAGGTCCAGAGCGTGCCGAAGCTCCATGAGGCGTTGCGGGCGCAGGATCCGCGCGTGCGGGCGATCCGGCTTAAGCGGAACTTCGGGCAGACCGCGGCGATGGCCTGTGGGATCGCATCTCTGAAGGCACGAGGATGGTCTCTAGCGGGGGAGGCGGCAGGTGGGACGGAATGTCACCTGCGTTTTGGCGTCGCTGAACGTGACGTCGAAATGCGTAAAGACATCTTGGCGGCCCAGGAGGTTGAATCCGATTCCCAGCCTCGGCGAGAGTCCGATCGCCGCGGTCAACTCGACCGACCCGATCCGGATGGGGAGGCGATGCGTGTACACCGGAATCAAACTGCCGTCGCCAACGACCGAATACATCAGCCGGCCATCTTCCATGCGCAAGCCCAACCGGCCGGCTTCTCGGGTGGCCAAAATTGTCGTCGACGCGCCGGAGTCAACATAGGCCCAGATGGTCGTCTAGCCTCGAGTCCCTCGAATGGCAATCGGAATGATAGGAGCAGGATGACCGCGATAGGGAACGTACGGGAAGACTACAGCGCGCACGTAAAGTCCTCAGGGCGGGGGATGGGCAGCCCCTGGGGGATGACACCCGGATGCTTGCGGCGCGCTTTTGCCTCAAGCTCGGCGGCGTCCTCCCCGACGAAGAGTTCCCCCTCGGCGACCACGGCGTATTGGCCCGCGTACTTATCCACGAGCTCCTCTAAATGCGCTCGGACCCACGCCGCATCGTCGAGACGTTTCGCCTTTTTGCGTGGTCTCATATGCGAATTTCCTTCCTCCGCAACTATAGACTGCGGCGCATGGCCTGTCAAGGAAGGCTGATGACGACGACGGGGGAATTACCAGGCCTCTCGGTCGTGATCCCGGTCTTCAACGAAGCGGAGAGCGTGCCGAAGCTCTACGAGGCGCTGGCGAAGGTCGCTGGCGACCTGCCGGGCGCCTGGGAGTTTATCTTTGTGGACGACGGCAGCCGGGATGGGACGTGGGAGGCGCTGCGGGAGACGCTAGGGATGCGAAGCGTTGCGGTCCAGCCAATCGCGGGCCGCTTGGAGGAACGCGGTCGCGCGCTCCATCTGACGTTTGGCGTCGTCAGGTTCGATTTCCTCTTGGAGCGCGTAGTCGCCGATCTGCCGCTTGTCGAAGGCTTCGATGAGGTGCTGGTGGAACCGCGTGTCGAGGAGGCGGGATTTGGTGAAGTGCTCGCCGAAGGCGGCGATGACGGCGCCGTGCTTCGAGAAGGACAGGCCCTTGGCCAACAGCAGCGCCTCGGCGACGTAGAACATGGCGTAATAGGCTCTCGAGACGGAAAAACCAAACAGCCCGCGTTCATGCAACACGCGGGCCGCTTCGATGCTCTCGCCGGCGCGCTTCAGGATCCGGGCGCACTCGTCTGGCACGGAACCCCCGCTCCGTTAGGCAACAACCACGCCCTCTCGACGGATGTTCATCACCAGCGGCGTTTGCCGTTCACGCCAATCCCGCTCTCGAATGGGGACGACACTCACGACGCACTGATGGTTCAGAGAAAGCCGCGCCACAAGTTCGGAGAAGGCGCTCACCTCCTCTCCGGCGAAGGTAAAGTCATCGAGGATCAGGGCCACATCCAGATCAGAACCCGGAGTCTCTTCGGCTCTGGCGTACGATCCATACACGGTCAGCCCTCGGAGGCGGGGTCCATACAGCTCCTGAAGGCCGTGGTGCAGCTTTCGCAGGATCTCCTGAGTGCGCGGGTTGATGGAGGTGCGACGAGATTTCATCCATTCCACTCTACCATGCGCGCCGGGGTGCGTCAAACCTGCCGGCCGGTCGCGGCCGTCGAGGACTCTGATGGCGCGCCCTGACCGCTCCGTCGTCATTCCGGTCTACCAGGAAGTCCAGAGCGCGCCGAGGCTCCATGAAGCGCTCGCGCGAGTCGCCGGGGCCGCACCCGGCGCCTGGGAGTTTATCTTCGTGGATGACGGCAGCCGGGACGGGACGTGGGAGGCGCTGTGCGCGCTGCAGGCGCAGGATGCGCGCGTGCGGGTGATTCGGCTTAAGCGGAACTTCGGGCAGACCGCGGCGATGGCCGAGCAGGCCGGCCTGCAACAAATGGCGCTACAGGGATTCGGTACGCAGGCCTCGGATGGGCTGGAAGTCTTTGAGGTTGCGGGTCAGGAGCGTGGCGCGGCCACGGAGCGCGGTTGCCGCAATCAAGGCGTCAGCGATCGTGATGGAGTATCGCCGGCGAAGGTGACCGGCCAGTTGAGCGACGTGGGACGTCGTCGCCACGCGCGGCAGCAGCTCCAGAAGCTTGGCAATTCTCCGTTCATCTCGTGGAGTCAACGCCGGGCCGGCCAGCAGTTCGCATTCTGTGATGACCGAAATCGCGGCTCGTACGCGCCCGCTTTCTACGTCGCGCAAGAACCGGCTCGCTGCCGCCTCGCCCCTCAGGTGGTCGATCAGGATATTGGTGTCAACGAGGTACTTGGCCACCTACGCGTGCTCGCGTTTGAGCCGTCGCTCCCATTCGCGTCGCAGGCGGCGCTGGTAGGTGAGGCCGTCAGGCACGCGCCCACGCAGCAAACCGGCGGTTTGATCCACAATGCTGCGTGCGACACGGCGTCGAGCGCGCGCCCTGGGCTGGGGCAGTCGCACGACCCACTTGATCGCCTGCAACTGGTCCTCCAGCCGTTCAATCTGGTCTGTGATCGTGGCGATTTTCATCGACCTCAGTCTACCATTTGCGTCGGGGAGCGTCAAACCTGCCGGCCGCTCGCGGCCGTCGAGGAATCTGATGGCGCGCCCTGACCGCTCCGTCGTCGTCCCGGTCTTCAACGAAGCGGAGAGCGTGCCGAGGCTCCACGAGGCGCTAGCGAGGATGGCGGACGCTGCGCCGGGCGGCTGGGAGTTCAGCCTCAAGCGCAACTTTTGGCAGACGGAGGAACTCGGCTGCCGCGTGCTAGGTGTTAGGAAGGGATCTTGGTAAAGCGGATGACGTGGCGGCGGTTATCGAACGTGATCGTAAAGCGGCGGAACACGTCCATGCGACCGAGGATCAATGGACTCTGCTCATGGGGCGAAAACACACAACGCACACACAACGGCTGGGAACCGATTTTGAGCGAGAGCCATCCCCGGTATACGCGGACACCGCTGCCCTCGATGCCGAAGAAGACATCTTGGGGGCGCCGTGCAAGATTCACCCCGAGCTCCGCTTCAGCAACGGCGGCGGGGATCATCGAACAATCCGCGCCGGTGTCGATCAGGAAATCAAATGGGACATACCCGCTGCGGCGCGTCAAGAGGAGCAGGGGCACCACCGGATTGGCGACTCGGCCGAGAGAAATAACTTTGGTGCCGACGGGGAACTCAATCGGCATAAATGCAGACAGCGTCCTTCGGCGACACGTAGCCGATGATCAGCGCTTGACGGTTGAGCTGATGCTTCCGGATGGCCCGCAACAGCTCTCGGTACGTGGCGCCGCTCGCCAGCACCTTGCCATCTTGGCGGGCGATGAACTTTCCTCCGTAGCGGCGCTGGAGTTTCGCGTAGGAGATCGCTTTGATCGACACCAGATGCTTCATCCCTTCATCCTCCCGCATCAGCGGGTCAGTTCACGCCGAGACCGGTGGATGTTCCTGACGATCGCACGCAGCGGCATCGCCCGGCCAGGAACTCGCAGGGCGATATCGGAGAGCTTCGCAGGAGGGCGGAGGCGTTTCACGACGAGCGTATCGGCCGAGGAGAACACGGCGAGCCGGTCCGAGGGTCGAAATGGGGAGCGCCGGACGATCACTTGGCCATCGGCTTTCACTGTGACTTCCGTCATGGCGTGGTCCTCTTCACGGCTTGCATCAACCTCAGTCTACCATTTGCGTCGGGGAGCGTCAAACCTGCAGGCCGGGTGCGGCCGACGAGGAGCCCGATGACGCGCGCGCTGTCGGTCGTCATTCCGGTATGCAATGAAGCGGAGAGCGTGCCGAGGCTCCACGAGGCGCTGGCGGATGTCGCTCAGGCCTCGCCGGAGATGCGGGAATTCATCTTCGTGGATGACGGCAGCCGGGACGGGACGTGGGAGGCGCTGTGTGCGCTGCGGGCGGGCGATCCGCGGGTGCGGGCGATCCGGCTTAAGCGGAACTTCGGGCAGACCGCGGCGATGGCCTGCGGCATTGACGCCGCGCGGGGCGACATCATCGTGACGATGGACGGCGATCTCCAGAACGATCCGGCGGACATCCCCCGGTTGCTGGCGAAGCTGGAGGAGGGGTACGACGTGGTCTGCGGGTGGCGGCACCAGCGGCAGGATAAGCTCTGGACGCGCAAGGTTCCGTCCATGGCGGCGAACCGGCTCATTGGTTGGATCACCGGCGTGCGGCTGCATGACTACGGCTGCTCGCTCAAAGCCTATCGCACCGCGTCCATCAAGCGGACCCCGCTCTACGCGCAGTTCCACCGGTTCATCCCGGCGCTCTCGACGCTCACAGGCGCCCTGATCGCCGAGATCACAGTCGCGCACCATCCGCGGCGGTTCGGCAAGACGAAGTACACGCTCTCGCGGACCTGGCGCGTGGCGCTGGACATGATCACCGTGGCGCTGCTGCTCAAGTTCGCGACCAAGCCGCTGCGGCTGTTCGGGGCGCTGGCCCTGGTGTCGCTGGGCATTGCCGTCGTATGCATGGCCAGGTCATGGGAGTGGTATGTGGGGCCCTATGACCAGATCCCGCAGATTCTGCCCGCGGTCTCGGCGCTCAGCGCCTGGCTGGCGGGGCACCTGCTGGTTATCGGGCTGCTGGCGGAGCTGTGGCTGGCCACGGCGCATGCCAGACCCAGCGACTTGATTGCGGCCGTTGAGCGCTGACGGCAACACAACAACAGGAGCGGCCATGTTGCAGGTGAGGCAGTTGAAGCAGCGGTTGGCGACGCGGCGGAGCCTCGTCACCGAGCTGGCGGCGGTCGCCGGCGAGTGCGTCACGAACAACGTCGTGACGCACTTCAAGACCCTCCGGCCGACGGTCCTGCAGCTCAACGTGAACGCGGCCTGCAATGCCAAGTGCAACATGTGCAACATCTGGAAGACGGAGGACAAGACCCAGCTTGGCCTCAAGAAGCTGGACGAGGTGTTCGCCGACCCCGTCTTCCGCGGCATCGAGTACATCATTCTCGCCGGCGGGGAGCCGACGCTGCGGAAGGACCTCCCCGAGGTCGTGGGGCTGATGCTGAAGCACATGCCGAGGCTGCGCAAGATTTCCATCCCGACCACGGGAATTTCGATGGAGCTGTCGGTCAAGCATTTCTCGGCGATCGCCAAAGCGTGCTTGGCGCGCCACGTGGTGTGCTCTATCGGCATCTCGCTGGACGGGGTGGGCGAGGTGTACGACCGCGTCCGGGGCGTGCCCGGCGGCTACCAGAAAGTGCTCAATACCTTGCACGCCCTCAAGCAGTTGAACCGGGAGATCGAGTTCCAGCTCAGCGTAAACCCAACCATCAGCGCCATGAACGTGCGCGACGTCCACAACCTGGTGGGTGTGAGCAAGCGGCTGGAGTTGGGCATGAACTTTTTCGTGGCGACGTTCTCGGAGTCGTATTTCAACAACCTGAGCCTGGCGGACAACATCACCCTGACCGCGGAGGACAAGGCGTTCCTCGAGGCCTTTCTCCGGCAGCGGATCAAGGAGAGCCCGCTGTTGAGCGAGATGCCCTTCTACTATGAGAAGGCGCTGGAGATGCTGGGGGGGGCCAAGCGCGCCATCCCGTGTCCTTTCCAAGATCAGGGGATCGTGCTCGACGCCTCCGGCGACTTCCACTACTGCACGAACAGCCGCACCGTGGGCAACGTGCACCAGCGCGCGCCGTCCCGCATCTATCACGACCGGGAGAACCTGGCCTACCGGCGCCGCGTGCGGCAGGAGACGTGCCCCGGCTGCCAGATCTCCTGCTTCGTCGGCGTCGGCCTGCGCAAAACGGTCTTCCCCTTCTTGGGTTTCCTGGCGAAGCGCGGCTATCAGCGGCTGGCGGATCGGATGCAGCCCCGTGCAGCAGCTTCGCAACCTTGAATTGAGACACCCGATGGAGCCAACGGCGCATCTGGCGAGGCAAGAGGGCGATATGGCAGGCGGCGTCCTCCGTTCTGTGCCGGCGGTGTCCGTCCTCATCCCGCTGGGGCCGCGCTACGAGGACTTAGGGGAGATCTGTGAAGAGCTGCGCCGCGTCTTGGGGCCGATGAAGAAGGCGTACGAAGTGATCTTCGTGGACGACGCGACCGAGCCGAAGACGCGGCAGATCCTGCGGATGGTGGGCGAGCGGTTTCCCGAGGTCCGCGTGATCCGGCTGCAGCGGCGGATGGGCGAATCGACCGCGCTGGCCCTCGGCGCCCAGGCGGCCCGGGGCGACGTGCTCGTTACGCTGGATCCCTACCTGCATGTCTCGCTAGCTGAGCTGCCGAAGATCCTGGCCCCCCTGTCGGACGGGGTGGACCTGGTCTGCGCCTGGCGTCATCCCCGGAGCGAGAGCGGGCTGAGCGCGCTGGCCTCGGCGGCCTTCAATGCGCTGGCGAGCCGCGTGGCCAAGCTTGAGGTGCATGATTTGAACTGCCGGGTGCGCGCGATGCGGCGCGAGGTGCTCCAGGACGTTCCGCTCTACGGCGACCTCTACCGCTTCCTGCCCGTCTTCGCGGCCCGGCGCGGCTACACCTGGTGCGAAGTGAAGGTGCCGCAGCAGGCCGGCAAGCGGGAAGTCGGGGCGTTCGATTTGGCATCCTATCTCAGCCGTTTGCTGGATCTCTTCACGCTGCTGTTTCTCACCCGGTTCGTGAAGCGGCCGCTGCACTTCTTCGGGTTGCTGGGGCTCGCCAGCTTCTCGATCGGGCTTGTGATCGCGGGGCATCTGGCCTATACGAAACTGGCGCTCGGGATGGCGGTCGGCCACCGGCCGATGCTGCTCCTGTCGGTGCTGCTGATCGTGGTGGGCATCCAGATCGCCTCCATCGGGCTGCTGGGCGAGCTGCTGATCTTCACGCATGCCCGCGACCAGAAAGACTACGTGGTGCAAGAGGAGCGGGGATGATCATGCGGTGGCTGGCGGAACCCTG
>JAHFGU010000068.1 GCA_023247285.1 Candidatus Omnitrophota bacterium | reverse complement strand
TCTTGGAAGCGCATCTGAGTTTCGCGGAACTGCTCGGTAGCCATGAGGCCTCGTTGGCCCGATCGGTCATCGCTGAGAAGATCAATCAGCTTGCCGATTTCGCGCCACTCAGGCTTCTGCTCGCATGTCTGAAGAACAGGGCACGCGGTGAGTCAGTTGGCCGCGCGTTAGAGCGCGGGCAAACCGCGCTGTCGGATGCGCAGCATGCATTGGAGATGGTGCTCAGCCAATCCTCGAGCGATCTGTTCGACGAGGCGCATGCCACGTGGATCGGCATGACCGTGCGTTACCATCTGGATCGGGTCACGCGATTCATCGGTGCTGCCATGGCATCCATCGGCGAGTGGCTGCGCCGCCATCGGAGGGCCGTCGTCGGTCTCGGCGTGCTGGCCGCGGCCCTCGTCTTCATGGTCGGTTCCGCGTCCGGCGCGCCGCTCCTCGGCGCGCTAGCACCGCACGAAGCCCTCGCGCAGTCGCACGCGCTGGCCACGGCCGTCGGTGCCGCGCTGCCTGCGGCCGCGCCGCAGCTCGGGCAGGCCGCGACGACGGGCATGTCATCCCTGGTCCCCGACGGCCTGCTGACCATCGCTCTGCTCTGTGCGGGGCTGTTCGTCGTGGCGCTGGCGGCGTTGGCCCGGCCATTGTTCAGGCTTTCCCAGGTCAGCCGGGCGCACCTGGACGAGCTAGACGATCAGGCGCGGCCCTTGCCGGAAGCCTCAAGCCCCGTCTTGGCCGGGGTGGCGGGCGCTTGGCTGCTTTCCATGCTCCCGCTGCTGGAGTGGTTCTTGCGCGCTCACGACATTTCCCAGGGGCCCGGTTTGGCTAGCCATCTGCGCCATCCGCTCGCGGCGGGAGCGCTGCTCCTGGGGACACTCCTCTACCTGGGCGGCTACCTCTATCTACAACGCTTGGCCAGCCGCGCCTCAAGAGAGCATTCCAGCCGGCAGGGTCTCATCCAACGGATCAAGCGATGGGTCGGCCTCATCGTGGTGGCAGCGGTGCTCAGCCCGCTGGGAGGGGAGGCCCTACTTCTTCGTCGTGCGGAGTTCGTCCAGCAGGCGTTCCCTGAGCCACATCCGGATCAGGGACCCGTAGCCCAGCCCCTTATGGGCGGCCAGACGGCGCAGCAGCCCCACATCGGATTTAGCGATTCGCACGGACACCAAGACCTTGGGTTTGGGGCGGGGAAACGTGACCGTGGCGGATTTGAATTCATCCAGGAACCCGATGGAGTCGTGCGTATCCCAGAATCGCGCCTCCGCGGCCTCGCTCTGGAAGCGCGGGATTCTCGAACGTCGCGCAGCCTTCGCCATAGCTTAGTGCCTCCTGTGGTAGAACTGCCGCTCTCGTTGGGTCATGTCACGGGCCGTGATGATGCGCGCTACCCCCTGTCCGCACGACCGCAGGATGACAAGCAGGTAGCGTCCAGCCCCCGTGCGCCCATAGACCAGGTAGCGCCCCTCCCGCCCTCGCAGGACGACCGCATCCCCGTGACAGGCGGCTTCCGCTTCATGCGGCTCAACTCCGTGGCGAGCGATATGGTCCACGTTCCAGGAATCCCAGTTGAAACTCCGGAATCGCATGACAGCACCCAAACTCTATCACGTCATACAAACGATGTCAATATGATCCTGGCGCGCCGCGACCGCGGCATCGGGCTCACCGGCGCGATGGCGCTCGCGGGCGTCGCCGCCATCGGCCTCGCGGTGCCATTTCTTTCGGGGGCGACGGGATGGCTGATCGCCCATCCCGGATGGGTTGCCGCGGGATCAGGATTGCTGTCTCTCCTGGTGGGTGGTCTGTGGCTGCGCGTGCAGAAGACCGATGAACGGCCGATCCCTCGCCAGACCCGGGTGCGCTTGCCAATTCTTATGCGAGTGATCGGCGTGTTGGTCGCTGAGGTCGCGTTGTACCATGTCGTTGGACCTTTGGCGATACTGCTATTCTCCATTGTTTTTGGACTGATTATGGGACCCTGCATGTCATGGGTTCGTGAGACGTGGAATGACTTCACCGAGGGTCGAGGCACGAGTTCGCTGGTCACACAGCCCCGCGTGATAGGGCATGCGCTGTTGAATGCGGGATGGTTGAAGTTGTTCTATCTTGCGAATGCCGCCCTTGGCGTTCGTTTGGGCGTTTGGACATGGGAGGAGACATTTTCTGTATCAAGCGGCCTGTCGCTCATGATGATCGTCTTCATGGTATTACTCAGCGTGCTCTTCTCCGTCATATTGCCGTTTTTTGAAGAAATGCTGTTCCGCGATTGGTTCTTCAAGGCGCTTCGCGGTCGATTGCGTCCTGGGATGATCAATATTATCCAAGCGTCATTATTTACGATTGCACATCTCTTGGATGCCGGAGCCTCCAGCCGCCGATTGCTGCTGACCCCCTATCTTCTGTTTGGCGGTCTGATGTTTGGTGCATCGTATCAACGTCAAGGTATTCAGGGATCTCTGATGACTCATGTCATCTTCAATAGCGTCTCATCCATTCTCATTCTGGCGGACGGCCTGGGTGGACGTGCTGCCGTTTGGGGCATCGAGGGCATCGCCATCACCTCGCTCCTGGTCGGAGGGCTGTTCTTGCTGCGAGCGCCACCGGTTAGCCCGCGCGAATCGCTTTCCCGTGATTCCCGCGCCGCTGGCATCGGGCTGACCGGCTCCGCCTCACAGCCACACCGCCTCACATGGCGGAGCCGCCTCGTCCAATGGATCCGGCACCGGCATTGGTTTGGTCTTGCCCTCCTCGCAGCGGTGCTCAGCCCGCTGGCGGGGGCGATGACGGCGCGCGAGGCGGCGGCCCAGCCGCGTGCCCCAGCCACCCAGGCTGTGACCATGGCGCAGAGCCCAGCAGCGCAGTCTCCGATGGCCATTGCGCAGCGCGCGTCATCGAGAAAGATTCAACCGATGGTGCTGCCGCAGCAGCTCACCCCGCCGGGGCCGCCGCCGGGCGGCGGACTCCACATCGCCGCGCAAGGCCTGCGCATGCTCATGACGGTGCTCCACGGCATGTGGGCTGTTGTCGTCGCGCTCATGATCGGGCTGGCGCCTGTGGTCACCGGTCTCGCTTTCGGCGTGGGATTCCACATCTTCACTCATCGTCCAAGCCCATTCTCGCGCAGCTCAGATGGTCGGCGTCCAGCGGATCGGCGCAGCGTCGGCGTCCGGTTCATCCCGTGGATTCCATGGGGGCGTCCATCAGGAAGAACCCTCTTCGCATTCCTGCGATCGGTGAGCCCGGTGGTCGGGTTCATGCTGTTCTTGTGGTATGGAGGCGGCCTGTGGCTGCCGTGGCTGTCGCGGGCTCCTCCGGTGAAGTGAAAGGGGGTGAACATTCATGAAGCAAGGTGGAGTATTCAGTGACAGGGTCGCCGCTGAGCGGCGGCACGCGTCTCGGGTGAAGCTCGCCACGTCCATCCGCATCAACAGGCGGTCCGACGAGGCGGAAGGCGGAGCTGTCTCGACCTCGGATGAGACGGCTCGCGTCGTTGATCTCAGCGCAGGCGGCGTCTATGTGGCGGTGCAGCGTCCGGTGCGGTTCGTGCCGGACGAGATTCTCTCCGTGTCGCTCACTGTGCCATCGGCAGCCCACCGCGCCGTTCCATTCTCCAAGTTGGCGGGTCTCTGCCGCGTGGTGCGGGTGGACGAGCGCGTCGTGGACGGGGTGTCAGTGCAGGGAATGGCGCTGGCGTTTTGCAGGGAGCACGTGACGATGCTCGGGACGAGCATGTAGCTCGACGGCAACTCGCACATTTACGCTTGATCTAAGTAACAGGGCGGGAATGACCTACGGTGTCCCGCGCGGAAGTTTTTGCTTGTGACGCGCGGGGAGGTAGGCTACACTACGGCTCATCGAAAGGGTTAGAGAGAATTCGCCACTGAGGAGGTGACCGAACCTAGATGCCGGACCGTGTTGAACGCCGGCGAGGACGACGCGTTGATCTGCAGGCGCCCCTGCATGTCCGTCCAGCGGAAACCAGCGCGTCGGAACCGTTCACGGAACATCAGACGAAAAACATCAGCTTGGCCGGGGTGTATTTCGAAACGCACGACGGCGGCCGCTATGCGGTCAACCAGGTGCTCGTGACGTCCGTGTCCGTGCCTGAGGCGCAGCGCCGAGAATTTCCGTTTACCCGCATTGCCGGCCTCAGCCGCGTTGTCCGGGTGCATGCCCTTTCGACGCGCGAGGCTGCGGGGCCGGGCCACGGGATCGCGCTGGAATTCGGCGATGACGTGATGGCGCTCACCGCCCTCCCGACGCGCGGCTGACGCGCGCGCCGCATCGTGCAGCCTGTTGCCGCCCGCCCGCTCATTCTCGGCGTCGATATCGGCGGCACGAAAATCCATGCCGGGGCCGCGCGCATGGCCCCGGAGAGCCTTCCCCAGATCCTGCTTACCCGGAACATCCCCACACCCCGCACGCCCCCTGCGCCGTTCTACGACGCGATCGTTGAGCTGCTGTGCGCGTTACGCGCGGAGGCTCAGCCAGCACCTGGGCCGGATGCCCCGCTCGTAGCGGTCGCGCACCCTGGACGGTTTTTGCCTGACGGCACGCTCGCGCGCGCCACCACCCCGAATCTGGGATCCGCGCCCGACCAATTCGACGGTGTCGCCCCCGCCCGCGAGCTGGAGCGCCGGCTTGGATGGCCGGTCATCGCGGAGAACGACGCAGTCGCCCAGATGCGCTACGGCTTGGCGCTGCTGCTGCGGGATCCGGCCGCGCGGCCGTTGCTCCTGGGCGAGACCGTGGTGTATCTCGGGCCGGGGACCGGCATGGGCGGCGGGGTGGCGCAGGTGAGCGCGCAGGGCGACGTGACCCCTGTCACCGATGGACATCTTTTCGATCTCCAGGTGCCTGGCGTGGGGGATGGGACGCTGATCGCCGAGGAGCTCTTTACCGGCCCGGCGATCGCGCGCTCCGTCGAGCGCGAGAACGCGAAGCTGCCCGTTCCCATCCTGCCGGCGCGCGGCGGCACGCTGGATGAGATCCTGCTGGCGAAGGACCCGCGGCCTGAGCACCGGGCTGCGGCCGAGCGGCTGGCCGACGAGCACGGCGGGACGCTCGCGGCGATGATCTGCGCCATCCGGGACGGGCGCATCGTGAAGGTGCGTCTCGAGGCGCAGCCGGGAGGCGGCGTGCGGCGCTACGTCGATGAAGCCGACCGCGCCTGGAGCGCTGCGGATCGCGCGCTCGTGCGGGGCGCGCGCCGCGTCATCCTCGGCGGGTTCATCGGGTGCAGCCGCGGGCTCGGCGCGCGGATCCGCGCGCAGGCGCTGGCGGCGCTCCGCGCGCGCGGCATCGACGTTGAGATCATGCAGATTCCCAGCGATTCCGCCAACGCGGGTCTGCTCGGAATTGTTGTTGCCGCCCAGCAAAAAGTGTCAGGCACCAAAAGTGTCTGACACTTTTGGTGCCTGACACTAGCGGCTGAACCAGTACGCGCGCGCCGGCGCCGAGGCGCGGAACCGCACAGTCTCGTAAGGCAGCGACGCGGGCAGGAAGACCGGCCGCGCCGGGGTTAAGCGCTCCATCCGCTCGCGCTGCCCGCCCCCGCTGAGCACCAGCTCCACGACTCCCTGCGTCGGATGGACTTCCACGAAGCTGTCGCGCCGCTGCGGCACGATGGCCTCGCCCGGTCCGTCGAACCGCAGCAGCCGCACGATGAAATGCGGCCACGCCGGCTCCTCGACGACGCGCAGCCACCCCACCTGGCCCTCCAGGCGGCTCTGCGGCACTGCCATCTGCGCGGTCCGCCTGAGGAAATGCTCCCTCGGATGCGGCGTGGCGTCCATCAGGGTGACAAACTTCCGCAGATACTCTGGGGTGATCTGCTTGCGGAAGCCGAGCCGGCCCGTCGATCCCACCCCCTCCCAGGCGAACGGCGTGAAGAAATCGCCGCCGCTCTCAGTCCGGTCAAAGGTCCGCTGCGGCTCGACCAGGACCCAGCCATCGGCATGCCCGGGTGAGGGAAGCGGTTCGTAGAGCCACAGCTCGTCCTTGGGATGAAAATTCTCCGGCGTGGTCGGGTGGATTTGCAGCGACAGCCCGGCGATCGCGTGCAGCGTCGGCGTTTCAATGAGGATCGCGCGCCCGGGCTCGAACTCGATGCGGTGGATGAGCTGTGCCATCTGCCGCCGGACCTGGCGCTGGGATTCGAGCGCGCGGGCCGCATCGACCGGACGCTCCGCGAACCCGGCCAGCTCCGGCGCGCGCGCCGCCTCCCACTCCGCGGCCGCGCGGGCGATCGCCCAGGTTTTGTACGCGGCCTTGAACTCGGCGAACGCGGCCTGTGTCGCGATGCGCGGCCGCACGCACGCCGCCAGCTGCTCGAGGGCCTCGCGGTCTTGCGCCAGCAGCGCCGCTACTTGGCGCCGCAACGCATCAGGACCGAGCGCGCCGGCCGTCTCCGGCCGGAATCCCACATAGGCGAACCGCGGAAAGTCCGAGGGGTCGAGGAATTTCACGAAAAAATATTTCTGGCCGCTGTTCTTCGGATCCTGGCCGGCCGGGCCGAGCACCTCCGGGCAGCGCTGCACAAGATCCGCCATCGTCAGGCCGCCGGCCCCGGCGATGCGGGCAGCCCGGTCCGGGCCGGAAAAGAAGGCCCAGGTCTCCGCGATGGGCTGCGGCGATCGGAGGAGGCGCTGGAGCGTGCCGCCGGCCCATTCAGAGTGCATCGGATTCGGCTCGGTGAAAATCGGCCCTGCGGCTAGGCGCGCGAGGTCCGCCATGATCGGCCCAGTATAGCAAAACCGCCTGGACAATGTCGGCGAAGGGATTTATAATGTGTTCACGAATTTGGCGTTGCCGCAACGAATCAGTTGTCCTTCTCACGCAAACTAAGGAGGTTCCCCATGCGTCAGGTGCTCGGAGTCGTCATCGGCAGTCTGCTCGCGCTTCAGGCGAACGCCGTATGGGCGGCAACCACCACCGCCACGGTGACCGTGTCGGCCAACATCCCTTCCCGCGCGGAATTGAAGCTCGAGCGGGATCCCAACTCGGTAGCCCGGTTTGCGGCCAGCCAGCTGGTTTTTGACCGGGTGGACGACCAGGACCCGGGTGTTGCCGGCCCGAATGCGAACTTCATGTACGCGCCCTACCGCAGCGAGACTGGCAAGAACTGGCACGTGGTGCGGATCCTCTCCAACGCTTCGCGGCTCACGCTTACGGCCAGCGTGACCGGATCGGCCGGCGGCGGGAGCTTGGCGGATATCCTGAACGTGTTCTCGGGCGGCTTCTTCGCGGAAGGCTCGTCCTCGCCGCTCTCCGGCACCAAGTCCGGCGATTGGGAACCGCTCAACGGGTTCACGCGCAATGTCGAGCAGGCGTTCACCGGCACCGTGCCGATGAACTACCGCTTGGACATCGCCGGCATCGGCGCGGGAACCTATTCAGGCAACATCACGTACACGCTCACCACGCAGTGAGCCGAGCGCGCTCGGTCGCCTGGCCCAAGTCGCAGATGCGCGCGCGGGTTGGTCGAGCGGTGGCGGCGGGGGTGGTGGGCACGCTCCTGTCGCTGCCTGCGGCGTGGGCGTTGGAAGACCGGTTCGCCGATCTGCCGGCGACGGTTGAAGTCGCCCAGGTCTTTCTGCTCTCCATCGACAATCCCCACCTGGCGTTCGGCCAGGTCACGCCCAGCGCCACGATCGTCCTGGGGCGCGATCGCTACTTCCACGAAGTCCGG
>JAHFGU010000178.1 GCA_023247285.1 Candidatus Omnitrophota bacterium | reverse complement strand
ATGTCAGCGTGGAAGGATCCACGTCGGCCAGCACCGGCGTGGCCCCGGCCAGGCTCACGGCGTTGGCTGTGGCGATGAACGTCATGTCCGGCACAATCACCTCGTCGCCGGGACCGATCCCGAGGCTCTTGAGCGCCAGGCACAACGCCGCGGTGCCGCTGGTGACCGCGACGGCGTGCTTGGCCCCGGTCGCCGCGGCCAGCGCGCGCTCAAACCGCGTCGTCACCTCGCCGTCGTTGAGAAACCCGCTCTCCAGCACCTCGACCACGAGCGCGCGCTCCCGCGATCCAAACTGCGGGATCCACCAGGGCAACGCGCGGTCAGGCATGCGCCATCCGCCTTAGACGCGCTTCGATCGCGTCCCGCTGGCGCAGGACGCTCTCCTGGTTGCGCCGCTTGATGAACCGGATCGGGATGCCGGCGTAGACCGACCAGGGCTCGAAGGCGAATCCGGCCGGCACGAAGCTGAGCGCGCCGATCGCGGTGCCCTCAGGCACCACGTTGCGCGGCATGACGACCGTGTTGGCGCCGACGGCGGTCAGGTCGCCGCAGGTCACATCGCCGGTGATGCCATGCTCCTTGATACGCCCCCACTCGGGCGGCAGGATCGTCACCACGTCGTTCACGAAGTCATCGCTGGCGCACCAGATCTTCACGCCGGAGGACAGGCTGCTGTAATCGCCCAGCGCAAACGTAAACTCCCCGCCGCCGGCCACGCTGCAGCCGGAGGCGATATGCGCGTACCGCCCGACCCGCACCTGGGTCGAGAAGTAGCAGAAATCGTCGATGATGGAGCCGTCACCGACGCGAAAGCACTCGGGGTGCCGGACTCGGATGTTGGGCGAGACGATGGGCTGCATCAATTCCGGTGGCGGAGGGCACAATGCCCCAGAGGTCCACGACCTCCATGCTGGCCGGGATCGCGAGCTGGCGGTACGCGGCATGCGGGACGCCGATGATGATCACGTCGCTGCCGGCGACCAGCGCCTCCTTGCTGACGAAGGTGGGATCCGTCGCGTGCTCGTCCGAATAGAGGACGGTGGCGCCGTGGAAGCGGAGGATCTTGCCCAGCTTGTACGACAGCGAGTCGCGGGTGTCGTCCACGTCGGCCTTGAACGCCATGCCGAGGATCCCCACCGTGGTGGCGCGCAGGTCCCAGCGGCGGCGCAGGTCTTCCACGATGAAGTTCGGCAGCCCTTCGTTGACCATCATGGCGGCCTGGCCGAGGAGGAAGTTGTTGGTGTTGAACGCCGCCAGCTGCATCGTATCCTTCAGCAGGCAGGGCCCGGCGGCGAAGCCGGCCGTGGGCAGGCTCGCGGCCCGGCCGTAGCTGTGCATGAGCACCGTGCGCAGCTGGTTGAAGTCCACGCCGAAGGTGCGGGCGATCATGTAGAACTGGTTGCTGACCGCGAACTGGATATAGCGCCAGGCGTTGGCGAAGAGCTTCGCCAGCTCCGCCTCTTCCATCGACACCGGGATCACCGTCGGCGCCACGAGCCGGAAGAGCGTGGTCGCATCCTGGATGGCCTTCTCGCTCAGCCCGGCCACGAGCTGGGGCAGCTCAGCCAGTTCCTTGACGGCGTAGCCCTGTGCGATCCGCTCCGGGCAGTAGGCGACATGCCACGTCCCCCCATCGGCGGACAAGAAGTTGAGGATTTGCCGGCACGTGCCCGGGTACACGGTGCTGCGCACGATGAGCGTCTGGTCGGGCCGCAGCGACGGCTTGAGCTGGTCGAGGACTTCCAGGAGCGCGCGCAGGTTGGGGTTGAGGTGGTCGTCTACCGGGGTGCCGACCGCGATCATGATCAGGCGCGCCTGTGCGAGCGCCTCGGGGGTGGAAGAGATCTGGAGGGTCTTCCGCTGCAGGGCCTCTTCCAGCAGCGGCTGCGCGCCGTATTCAGTGAACGGCATCCGCCCGGCCCGGACCGCGGCCGCCTTGGCCTGGTCGGTGTCATAGAGGGCCACCTGGAGCCCGGCATGCGCGAACACCAGGCCCATCGGCAGCCCCACATGGCCCAGGCCCCCGATGATTGCCAGGTCATACGTCGACACCGGAGCGCGTTCAGCGCTGGCGGATGCTGGCTGGTCGATCACCGGGACGTGTGACCGGCTGCCGGCGGAGGCGCTCATCCCCCCACCTCGTGGGCGGCTACGTGCTCCTGAACCGGCTCAGCCGCTGCGGGTGTCCGGTGCAGCAGCTTAATGCCCCGGTGCTTGTTCGGCGCGCGCTTGATGAAGCCCTTCCGCTCCAGGGCATTGAGCCGGTCGACCGCGGATTTATAGGACGCGATCTGGCAGCCTGACTGGATCTCGCGAATCAGGGGGGAGAGGCGGTGCTGGAGGAGATAACGCTGGATATACTCGAAAACCGCTTGCTGCTTTCCGGTTAGGGCGCGTGTGGCCAGCGTGAATGCTTTCGGTTGGCAAACACCTGCTGCAACACAAAACTTGCTATATTTTTAATCGATAATACGCAGACGTCAAGTCTTTTGTTCACGCCGCGAACAAAAAAAATTTCGGCAGGACGGTGAGGCTAGGCGGCTGTGGGGTTGGGACGGAGGGTGGCGGCGAACCACTCGATGGTGGGGCGCAGCCCATCAGCCAGCGGGGTCTTGGGCTGCCAGCCGCTCAGCACCCGGCGCGCCACGCTGATGTTCGGGCACCGCTGTTTAGGGTCGTCCTGCGGCAGCGGGCGGAACACGATCTGGCTGCTTGAGCCGATAGCCTGGAGGATGCGCTTGGCCAGCTCCAGGATCGTGTACTCCTCGGGATTGCCGAGGTTGACGGGATCGCCGTAGTCGGCGGCGAGCAGGCGCACGAGGCCTTCCACCAGATCGTCCACATAGCAGAACGAGCGCGTCTGGCTGCCGTCGCCGAACACGGTGAGCGGCTCGCGCCGAAGCGCCTGGGTGATGAACGCCGGGATCGCCCGCCCGTCTTCGGTCCGCATCCGTCTCCCGTACGTGTTGAAAATGCGCACGATGCGGGTGTCCACGCCATGCTCGCGGCGGTAGGCCATGGTCATCGCCTCGGCGAACCGCTTGGCTTCGTCATACACCCCGCGTGGCCCCACTGGATTGACATGACCCCAGTAGTCTTCGGTCTGCGGGTGGACCTGCGGATCGCCGTAGACTTCCGAGGTGGACGCCAGCAGGAACTTGGCGCGCTTGGCCTTGGCGATACCCAGGGCGTTCAGCGTGCCGAGCGAGCCGACCTTCAGCGTTTGGATCGGATACTTCAAATAATCCGGCGGGCTGGCCGGCGAGGCGAAATGCAGCACCGCGTCCAATGCGCCCGGCACCTCGAGCGGCTTGCTGATGTCGTGACGGATGAACGCGAACCGGGGCCGGCGCTCCAGCCCCACGAGGTTGGTGGTCGCCCCGGTGATGAGGTTGT
>JAHFGU010000177.1 GCA_023247285.1 Candidatus Omnitrophota bacterium | reverse complement strand
CCGGCCAGCGGGGCGAGCAGGAACGTGGGCAGCCGGCCCAGGAACACGACCAGCCCGAGGGTGGCCGGCGCGTGGGTCAGGCGGTAGACGAGCCAGCTCATCGCCACCTGGGTGAGCCACGTGCCGACGAGCGAGATCCCTTGGCCGGCGAAGAACAAGCGGTAGTTGCGCGAGCGGAACGCGCGCAGCGGGGCGCGCAGGCGCGGGGCAGCCTCCATGCGCATCATCATGCGCTATCCGGTCCGCGCCCGCAAGCGCGCCGCGTGGCGTATAATGCTCCGGCCAGCGGACCACAACCACGGGAGCAGCATGAGCACGATCAAGGAGCTGCAACGCGAGGCCAGCGTGCCCAGCGTGATCGCGGACCATTTCGGGTGCATCACGCACGTCAACAAAGCCTTTGAGGCCGTCTTCGGCTGGCGGGCGGAGGAGGCCATCGGCAAGCCGCTGACCATCATCATCCCCCGCGTCCTGCATGATGCCCATCATCTCGGATTCTCCCGTTTCCTGACGACCGGACAGGGCACCTTGCTGGGCCGGCCGCTCATGCTCAAGGCCGTCACCAAGGACGGGCGGGAGCTTGACACCGAGCACCTGATCGTCGCCGAACGGCGCGGCGGGCAGTGGGTGTTCGGGGCCACCATCCGGCCCCTCGCCGGGACCTGAGAGCGCCTCACATGCCCGCGATCGAGGAGCTGCTCGCGCAGCTCCGCATCACGATGGGCAAGATGGACGTGGCCCTCGGGGCCATCCGCGAAGCCATTGTGTGGGTGGATGGGGCGCGGGGCATCGTGCAGTGGTGCAACGCGTCCTTTGCGCGCCTGACAGGCAAGCCCTCGATCGCCGTCCTGGGCATGCCGCTGGTCGATTTGCTGCCGCTGACGCAAGGCGGCCGCGTCTTGGACCCCCGCCGCCACCCCGTCGGCCGCCTGCTCGCCGGCGAGCCGGTCAAGGCCGACAACTATGAGTTCCAGGCTGCGGACCGAGCGCTGATTGTGGAGGTGTGGGGCGCAAAGGCGGCGTCCGCGAAGTTCGGCCACGCGCTGGTCGTCGTGATTCGCGACGTGACCGAGCGGGCGAAGTCCGAAGCGGCCTTGACGGAGGAGCGGGAAGAGCTGGCCAAGACGCTCAGCATCATGATGGGGCGGGAGGAGCGCGTGCTCGAGCTCAAGCGCGAGGTGAACGAGCTCATGAAGCAGCTGGGCAAGGCCCCGCGGTATGATATGGTCTAGCCGAGTTCAGGGAGGGGTGATGGACGCGAGCGCATCGCGTCCATCGGCGGGCACGCCGCTGCGCACGATCAAGAACGTGTGGAAGAGCATCCCAACCATCGAAGGGGCCGGGGTGCGCCTGCAGCGCGTCTTCGGCTTTCGGGAGGTGCCGCAGCTCGATCCGTTTCTGCTGCTCGACTGCTTCCATTCGGACAACCGCGACGACTATGTCCGCGGCTTCCCCTGGCATCCGCACCGCGGCATCGAGACGATCACCTACGCGCTCGACGGCGATGTGGAGCACCAGGACAGCCTGGGCAACCGAGGGGTCATCCGGCCAGGCGACGTGCAGTGGATGACCGCGGGCAGCGGGATCATCCACCAGGAAATGCCGCAGGGCAGCGCTGCGGGACGGATGTGGGGGTTCCAGTTGTGGGTGAATCTTCCCAGGCGCCAAAAGATGATGGACCCGCGCTACCGCGAGGTCACCCAGGCACAGATCCCGGCGGTCAAGACAGCCGAGGGGGCGACCGTGCGCATCATCTGCGGGAGGCTCGGCGATGGGCACGGGCCGGTGCGGGACATCGTGACGGATCCGGAATACCTCGACGTCTCGCTGCCGGCAGGCAAGACCTTCACCCATCCGGTCAAGCCCGGCTATACCGTGTTTGCCTATGTCGTGGAGGGCGAGGCGCGCTTCGATCCCAGCGTGTGCAACGAAGGGGATGTAGCGCTCTACGAGGCGGCCGGGGACACGGTGCTCATCACGACGGAGAAGCAGCCCGTCCGCTTTCTGCTGGTCTCCGGCAAGCCGCTCAAGGAGCCGGTGGCCTGGTACGGCCCGATTGTCATGAACACGCAGGAGGAGCTGAAGACCGCCTTTCAGGAGTTTGAAGCCGGGTCCTTCCTTAAGCAGGGCGCGGCGACGTAACGCGCGCAGAACGTCATGGCCAGCCGCTCGGCCCAGAACACCGGCTGAAAGGGCGAGAGGCCGCTGATGAAACCCACGTGCCCTCCGGCCTGCGTGAACGCGGCGGTGAGGAACGGGTGCCCGGCGACGAGCTGGTGCGGAAGCGCCTGCGGTGGAATCACGGGATCATCAAGGGCGTTGATGAGCAGGGTCGGCACCCGGATCGAGGCCAGAAACGGCGCGCAGCTTGCCGCGCGCCAGTAGGCTTCGGCGTCCGCGAAGCCATGCACCGGCCCGGTGACGACCTCGTCGAACTCCGCAATGGTGCGGGCGGCGGCCAGCCTGGCGCGGTCCACCAGGTCCGGATAGGCGCGCAGCTTCAGCCGCGTCTTGCGCTTGAGGCTTCGGAGGAGGCGGCTCGCGTAGATCTGGTTGAAGCCGCGGCGCTCGAAGGCGCGGGCCGAGATCGACAGGTCGAAGGGGGCGGAGATCGCCACCGCGGCGTTCACCAGCGATGCCGCGCCCGTCCCCTGTTCCCCCAGGTGCTTCAGCAGGACACTCCCGCCGAGCGAGAGGCCCACGCAGCACATTCCAGGCCGGCCGCGCCCCTCAGCCGCGCGCTGAATCACCCAGGCCACATCCGCGGTTTCGCCCCCGTGATACGAGCGGCGCAAGCGGTTCATCTCATCCCCGCAGGACCGGAAGTTCACGGCCAGCCCTCCCCATCCTCGCGTCCGGGCAGCGTGCAGGAAGCTGCGGACGCGGGTCGAGGCCGAGGACCCTTCCAACCCATGCAGCACCACGAGGACCGGCTTGCCCGGAGCCGCCGGGAGCCTGTCGATATCCAGGAAATCGCCGTCAGGCGTTTCCCAGCGTTCGCGGCAAATCGGCAAGGGAGATCTCTGGCGCAGGAGCGAGGCCCAGATCGTCTGGGCGTGGGGGCCTTGGCACCACCACGCCGGCTCGAACGGCTCCACGTGAATGGCCATAGCCCATCATAGCAGATTGGTGTGCGATGATTTTGTGGCGACGCGCGTGACAGTGAAATCCGGTGACGAAATCCGGACAAAATCCGGTGACAAACCAATTATGGCTCCCAAATAGCACACCTTCATGAAATGGGTTCATGTCACCGGAATTCGCATCCAAACGGGTTTAGGGATGGCTTCTAGGGATGGCGCTGAAGCTGCTGAAGAAGCTGAGTGGGTATATACTGCGAGCATGAATCGCATGCCACGCCACCGGACAGGGCGCTTCTCTGTCTATATTGTTGAAT
>JAHFGU010000176.1 GCA_023247285.1 Candidatus Omnitrophota bacterium | reverse complement strand
CGGCAGCTGCTGGGCCGCGATCGCCCAGACGCGCTCACGGTCGCCCAGGAGAAACGCGGCATGCGCCTCCATCGCCATGGCATGCGCCTCGCCTTCGGTGAAGCCGGCGCGGCGCAGGTACCACTCGACCACCTCGTGCACGAAGTCGGCCGCGGCGAGGGGATCGCGGCGCGCCAGTGCCAGGCGCTCGCGGGCAAAGAAAAACTGCCGGAAGCCGGTGCCCTCGAGGATCAGGCCGGTGAGGTCGTTGTCCTGGAGCCACTCCTGAATGCGCGGGTCCAGCTCGCTCTGGGTGGCGAGGAGCACCTGCGGCAGCATCTCGTCGACCTGTGCGGCGCTTAAGCCGATCCCCTGCAGCAGCTCGCGGATCGCGGCCGCATCCTGCGCCGCCTGCTCCGCGGACCGCCCAGCCCACTGCTGCTGCACCCACTCGACGATGCCTGTGCCGCTGCGGCGCCGCATCAGCCGATCCAAGAGTTTAAACCCGCGCAGCAGCTGCGCCCCGCGCCCCGGCGTGTGCATCGCGCCCGCCACCCTGCCGGTCCCCGGCGCTGCGGGGCCTGGCCCAGACTTCGGTCCTGCCGCTGTTGAGTGAAAGAGAGTTTTAAGAACCTGGCGTATGTTGATCGTATCGAGCGCGCGACGCATGACGGTCCGCAGCTGAGCCTCACGGAGCTCCCGCCGAGCCTCACGCTCAATCGCGTACCGTGTGCCGGGACTGGTGGGGTCAGCCCCAATGCCGCGGTAGCGCTTGGTGATGCGCGCCACGGCCTGATCGTACCGCTCCTGCTCCGACAACGGACGGCTGATGTGACGCAGCAGGCCTTCGAGCGATACTTGACGCGCCAGATCCGTGAGACGTTGGAACGCTGTGCCGCCCAACCGACCCGCCCAGACGGACATCTGATACAAGAATGCCGTAAGAAGAACGAGAATCGGCAGAGCCTCATCGGGCAGCAGCCACGGTTTGCTCCAGTCGTAGAGCGGGGAGGTCAAGATGATGGCGCTCGTCAGCGCCTTGGCGACTCGTCCTAGCGAAACGAACGGGCGCAAGGCGTCGACAAGATCGCGGCTAATCTGCCGATACTCGATCGCGCCGCTGCCATCCGACGCCAGCCAGTGCGTTTGGCGGCCGGTGAGCGCCGTGAAGAGCCGCTGGGCACCCTCGACCAGCGCCGTGCCGACCCCATGGGAATAGGTGATCGTGCCTTCCGGCCCAGCGACGGGCGGTGTCGCCTTGACAGGCTCCGTCGTGGCGCGTAGACTTAAACGTGTGAAACGTGAAACAAGATTCCTCACCACCGCGCGAAGGGACTGGTTGGCGAAGTTCTTCCAGAACGCTACTATCGTCTTACTTGCGGGGATTGTAGGAGGCGATGTGGTATTCAGACTGTCCTGGCCGTGGCGGGCTGCTTTAGCTTGTGGCGGGCTGATCGGCTTTTGGCTTGGTGCGCTCTTCGCCACGGACACAACATCGCGAACGGCACGCCCACCGCTAAGCCCTCCCCGTACCTCTTCGAGCTTCGCAGTAAGCCCCTGAATCTCCTCGACCCACCTCTGGACTTTCTCTACCTCAACCGCTGTCCCCTCACGTCCTCCTCCCTGCCACTCCTGTCCAAAGAAGTGCATAATCTGCCGGCGCAGCGACAGCGCGTCTTGGGACGCGCGGCTGATGCCTTGCAGCCGTGCCAGGTCGGACTCGAGCGCTGCGCGCTGCGTGTTAGAGAGATCGGTGGACTGCAGCGTATGCCGGATGCCGCGGATCGAGGCCTGCACGTTGGCGAAAAACGCCCATCCGTCGGTCCGGGCCGGTGAGCCTGGGATCAGGGCACCGGCCAAGAGTGCTCCGGCCAATCGCGCCTCCACCTCGGGTCTGAGATAAATGAAGCCATTCAGATGGAGCGTGCGCAGCACCGCGGGCAGCATGGCCGGATCCGCGTGGACGCTCTGGACGAGCTCGCTGATGGCGTGATCAATCGTGGCCGGCTCGCCGGAAAGTTCCGCCTGCTTGACCGCCCAGATCTTCGCCTCGACCTCGCGTGTGGTGCCCTTGACCAGCACCCGGGTGTTCAGCCGCTCGCGCAGCGCCTCGACCGGCAGCGTGAAGCCGTTGACGCGGATCGTCGAGCCTTTCGGCATCTTCAGCAGGCTCGTGCTGAGCGCATCGATCGCCGCCAGGCGGTTGATCCGGCCCGCGTCAGCCCCTTCCGCAATGACGTGCCCGTTCCGCACGGCATACGTGTCGATCACCTGCCATACGGACACGTCTGCCGGCCACGAGGCGGCAGCATGAGAAGCGGTTGAGCCGTTCTTGGGGAGCAGGCCGGTGGTTGGAACGAGGAGCGGAGTGAGGGTTGAGGAGACGGCAACTGCGGCTGAGTGCACCACATCACCAGCCGCCGGCGGCGCGCGAGGCGCGGTTTGTTCCACGAAGACTTGCGCCACAGGGGTGCCGGGCGCCGAGGGCGAAGCGATCGCCATCGACTGAATGCCTGCGCGCTCTCGCGCCGTGGTCGGGACGATGCTGACTTGCCGCGTCCCATCCGGCACCCGCAGGTTCCTGACGCTCGTCCATGACATTGGCCCCTGCGCCGTACCGCCAATGACGACTTGAACCTCGTGCGCATCGAAGGCCTTCGCCAACGGCGAAATCGCGGTGGGCGGCAGCGCATTTTGTAGCACCCCACCAACCGTGTCCGCCGGTGCTGTGGCGTCATGAATCGCCGAGAGCATCGTCTCGCCCGCCGGCGTCATCGCGTGCCGCAGCTCCTCGCCCACCAGCTGCACCTGCGGGCCTCGCGGCGCGGCCGAGCCGTTGACAGTCACGGACAGAGATGATATCTTCTGCAATGAATGGATGACTGACAAGCGGCGTGCCAATGTCTCGAAGATCCTCATCAACGTGGGATCCATCGTTTTTGGCACGTTGGTGCTCCCAACGCTGACGGGCTCGTTTGATGTGGTCAAGTTGATCAGCGGCACGGCCGTAGCGCTCCTGTCATTTGCCGGGGCAATCTGGATTGAGAAATAGGGGATAGACACATGGATGGGCTGTTGCTGCTCTACTTGATCACGGGGTTGGCCGTCCTGGCGGTGATCGGTTGGGTTAAATACAGCGACTGGAAGACCGCCCACAAACACCACCACCGGTAAGTCCCGCTCGACGTTCTGCCGCGCTTCGAGCCTTTCCGCGATGGCCTCGATCGTGCGCTCCCATACCGCACCCCTCGCTACCGGCTGCGACGCTCCTGTCTTCGGCGTCTGGCCGGTCTGCCGTCGGAAGTCATCCGCGTCCTTTGCTGCCTTCTCCCGTTGCCGCATCAGCGAGGGCAGCATGCCGCGCTCTCTGGGCGCAGCCTCCGGCTCCTGGATATGGAGATTGGCGATGATTGGGCCCTCCGGCGCAGCGGGCGC
>JAHFGU010000067.1 GCA_023247285.1 Candidatus Omnitrophota bacterium | reverse complement strand
CTGGCCTTCGCGAAGGCGTAGGCGTCCGCCCGCATGGCCGGTCCCATCGAGCTCTACGATACCACCCTCCGCGACGGCGCCCAGACCGAGGGGATCTCGTACTCGGTCCAGGACAAGCTGCGCATTGCCGAGAAGCTGGACGCGCTGGGCATGGACGTCATCGAGGGCGGCTGGCCAGGCTCCAATCCCAAAGACGCTGAGTTCTTTCAGCGGGCGGCCACGCTGCGCCTGCGCGCGGCCAAGCTGGCCGCCTTCGGCAGCACGCGGCGGGCGGCGCGGGCGTCCACGGACTCGAACCTGCGCGCCCTGGTGGCGGCGCGGACCCCGATCGTGACCATCTTCGGGAAAAGCTGGGACCTGCACGTCCGGGACGTGCTGAAAGTCAGCCCCGAGGAGAACCTCCGGATGATCGAAGACTCGGTGGCGTTCCTCAAACGTCGGGGCCGCGTGGTGGTCTACGACGCGGAGCACTTCTTCGATGGCTATCGCGACAATCCCGGCTATGCGGTAAAGACGCTCGAGGCTGCGGTGGCCGGCGGCGCGGACACGCTGGCGCTCTGCGACACCAACGGCGGCAGCCTGCCGGATGACATCGCCGACGTCATCCGCGCCGTGCAGCAGCGGCTCCGCACCCCGCTGGGCATCCATACGCACAACGACAGCGACCTGGCGGTGGCCAACGCCGTCGCCGCGGTGCACGCGGGCTGCCGGCAGGTGCAGGGCACGATCAACGGCTATGGGGAGCGCTGCGGCAACGCCAACCTCATCTCCCTCATCGCCATCCTCAAGCTCAAGCTTGGGATCGACTGCCTGCCGGATGCCAAGCTCCGCGAGCTGACCGAGGTCGCGCATTTCGTCGCGGAAGTCAGCAACATGGCCCACCGCGCCAATCAGCCGTTCGTCGGGGACGCGGCCTTCGCGCACAAGGGCGGGGTGCACGTGAACGCCGTGATGAAGAACCCGAGGACCTACGAGCACATCGATCCGGCCGTTGTCGGCAACCAGCGCCGGATCCTCGTCTCCGAACTCTCCGGCCGCTCTTCGCTGGTGTTCAAGGCCAAGGGCCTGGCGCTGGACCTCACCCGCGACACGCCGCAGGCCAAGCGTCTGCTCAAGCTGCTCCAGCAGCTCGAGCACCAGGGCTTCCACTTCGAAGCCGCGGAAGGCTCGCTCGAGCTGCTGCTCAAGCGGCAGCTCAAGCAGTTCAAGCCGTTCTTCACGCTCGGCGGGTTCCGGATCATCATCGAGAAGCGCGACCGCAAGCTGACGTCCGAAGCGACCATCAAGGTGCACGTCAACAAGGTGACTGAGCAGACCGCGGCGGAAGGCGACGGGCCGGTCAACGCCCTGGACAACGCCATCCGCAAGGCGCTGCTCAAGTTCTACCCGACGCTGGCCCAGATGCACCTGACGGATTTCAAGGTGCGCGTGCTGGATGAGAAGGCGGCGACCGCGGCCCGGGTGCGCGTGCTCATCCAGTCGCAGGACGCGCACGACTCGTGGGGCACCATCGGCGTGTCCGAGAACATCATCGAAGCGAGCTGGCAGGCGCTCGTGGACTCGATCGAGTACAAGTTACTCAAGGACCAGCGGAGCGCCGGCGCCCGGACAGGAGAGCGCCCCGCGCCTGCCCCTTCACGCACGCCTGTTCGCCGACCGGCGCGCGGCTGACGCCGCGCTTCCATCGCCATGACTGAGCTGCCGCCCCAGTACAATCCCAAGGACGTCGAGGAAACCCGCTACCAGTGGTGGGAATCCCAGGGCTTCTTCAACGCTGATCCGGACCCCGCGCGCACGCCGTACACGATCGTGATCCCGCCGCCCAACGTGACCGGGATCCTGCACATGGGGCACGCGCTCAACAACACCATCCAGGATATCGTGATCCGGTTCAAGCGCATGCAGGGGTTCAACGCGCTCTGGGTGCCGGGCACCGACCATGCTGGCATCGCCACGCAGAATGTGGTTGAGAAGGCGCTGGCCAAGGAAGGGAAGACGCGGCAGGACCTGGGGCGCGACGCGTTCGTGCGGCGCGTGTGGCAGTGGAAGGAGCAGTACGGCAACGCCATCCTCTACCAGCTCCGCCGGCTCGGCTCCTCATGCGACTGGCGCAAGACCCGGTTCACGATGGACGAGGGACTCTCCGAAGCCGTGCTCGATGTGTTCGTGCGCCTGTACGAGCAAGGGCTGATCTACCGCGGCCAGTACATCATCAACTGGTGCCCGCGGTGCCAAACCGCCCTGGCCGACGAGGAAGCGCCCCGGCAGGCGACGCAAGGCAAGCTCTACCACATCAAGTACCCACTCCTGAGACAGGGAACAGGGGACAGGGGACAGGGGACCAAGTCGCCTGTCTCCCGTCCCATGTCTCGCGTCCCAGCCTTTATTGAAGTCGCCACGACCCGGCCGGAAACCATGCTGGGCGACACCGCCGTAGCCGTGCATCCGAAAGACAAGCGGTATAAGGCGCTCATCGGCAAGCAGGCGGTCTTGCCGCTCGTTGGCCGGAAACTGCCGATCATCGCCGATGCGGCGGTGGATCGCGAGTTCGGCACCGGCGCGGTCAAGGTCACCCCGGCGCATGACCCGGTGGACTTCCAGCTTGGCCGCGCGCACACGCTCGAATTCCTCAACGTCATGACCGACGACGCGCATATGACCAACGTGCCGCCGGCCTACGAAGGGCTGGATCGGTTCGACTGCCGCAGCAAGCTCATCGTCGACTTGGAGCAGCAGGGCTTCTTGGGCGCCATCGACGAGCACCAGCACAATGTCGGCCACTGCTACCGGTGCAACACCGTGGTGGAGCCGCGCCTCTCGCCGCAGTGGTTCGTGAAGATGCAGCCGCTGGCCGAGCCGGCGATCGCGGCGGTCAAGAAGAAGGCCATCCGCTTTTATCCCGACCGGTGGACGAAAGTCTATCTCAACTGGATGGAGCACATCCAGGACTGGTGCATCAGCCGCCAGATTTGGTGGGGCCACCGGCTGCCCGTCTACTACTGTGCCCCCTGCCGGATGAGACAGGAGACAGGAGACGGGGGACAGGGGAAGGCTCTACCTGTCTCCCGTCCCCTGTCCCATGTCTCAGAACCTGGCGTCATCGTGTCGAAATCGCGCCCCGCAAGGTGCCCGAACTGCGGGAACGCTGACCTCAAACAGGACGAGGATGTGCTCGACACGTGGTTTTCATCATGGCTCTGGCCATTCTCGACGCTCGGCTGGCCGCAGCAGACGCCGGAGCTGAAATATTTCTATCCCACGAATACGCTCGTCACCGCGCAGGAGATCATCTTCTTCTGGGTCGCCCGCATGATCATGGCCGGCTACGCTTGCATGAAGGAGCCGCCGTTCACCAAGGTCTACATCCACGGCACGGTGCGGGACATCACCGGCAAGAAGATGTCCAAGTCGCTGGGCAACGTCATCGATCCGCTGGAGATGATCGCCCAGTACGGCACCGACGCCCTGCGGTACACGCTGGTCACCGCCACCGCGGTGGGCCAGGACCTCTTCTTGTCTGAGGAGCGGTTCACCGCCGGCCGCAATTTCGCCAACAAACTGTGGAATGCGACCCGCTTCGCGCTGTCGCAGGTCGGGGACGTTGCCGCCTCGCCCAAGCCGGCCTCGGTCCCGGACCGGTGGATCGTGTCACGGCTGCAGCAGACCACGGCGCGCGTGACGACATCGCTCGAGGCGTTCCTGTTCAATGATGCGGCCACCGCGCTCTATGATTTCCTCTGGCATGACTTCTGCGACTGGTACGTCGAGATCTCGAAGCACGCGCCGCCCGATCAGCAGGCCAACACGCGCGCGGTGCTGCGCCAGGTGCTCGAGCAGGCGCTGCGGCTCCTGCATCCTGTCATGCCGTTCGTGACTGAGGAGCTTTGGCAACACCTACACCAGCCGAGACAGGAGACAGGAGACAGGAGACAGGAGAAGTCTGATCTGCCTGTCTCTCGTCCCATGTCTCATGTCTCGAGCTCCATCATGGTGGCGCGCTGGCCGAAGGCCGCTGCGAAACTCGTGGATCGCGAGGCGGAGCGGCTCTTCGCAGCGTTTCAGGCGGTCATCGTGGCGATCCGCACGACGCGCTCGGAGCTGAATGTGCCGCTGGAAAGCCGGCCGCCGGTGCGCCTGGCAGTCCCGCACGCGGCGGTGCGCGAGTTTTTGGAATCGCACCGGGCGCTCCTGCAACAGTTGGCCGCGCTGGGCGAGGTGCACGTAGATGCCAAGCGCCGGCCGGTGCCGCACGCCGCCGCGATGGTGGTGGACGGCATCGAAGTGCTCATGCCGCTCGAAGGGCTGATCGATCCAGCGAAGGAGCGCCAACGGCTGCAGCAGCGCCTGGATGACCTCGCGCGGCACATCAGCCAGACCGAAGCCCGCCTCAAGGACACCCAGTTCACCTCGAAGGCGCCCGCAGAAGTGGTCCAGCAGACCAACACGCGTCTGGCCCAACTCCAGGACAACGCCAAGAAGCTCGCCGAGCACCTCGCCGTGGTTCAAGCGATGTCATGAAAAGTGCTTGGCACGGCGCCGCTCAGAAGCCTGTGGAAGCCCTGGTCCGGTTGGCGCTGCTTGAGGACCGCGCCGCAGACGACATCACATCCCGATCCGTGCTTCATGCGGCTACGCAGGTGTCGGCGCGCATCATCGCCCGCGCGCCGGGCGTGCTCGCCGGCGGCCACCTTGCCGCGTCGGTCTTTCGCGCGGTGGATCACGCCCTACGCTGCCAAATCCTGGCGCGGGAGGGCGCGCGCCTGCGTCCCGGTCAACCGGTGCTGACGATGCGCGGACGCGCGCAGGCCATTTTCGCCGCGGAGCGCACCGCCCTGAACTTCCTCGGCCATCTCTCCGGCATCGCCACCCTGACCGCCGCGTACGCGCAGGCGGTGCAGGGCACTCGCGCGGCGATCCTAGACACGCGGAAAACCCTCCCGGGCCTGCGCCTGCTGGAGAAGTACGCCGTACGAATGGGCGGCGGGCACAACCACCGCGCCGACCTCGCCGAGGCCGTCCTGATCAAAACCAACCACCTCGCGGCGCTGCGCCGCGCCGGCCTCCAGGGTCATGCAGCCGCCGAATACGCGATCCGCCAAGCTGAGCGCCGCGCGCCGGGCCGCTGGCTGGAACTCGAAGCCGCCAGCCTCGAGGATGTCCGGACCGCCCTGGCGCTGCGCCCGGACGCGATTTTGTTGGATAATATGCGCGTGGCGCAGGTGCGCGAGGCCGTCCGGCTCCGCGGCCGCCGCGCCCGGATCCAACTGGAAGCCTCCGGCGGCATCACGCTGGCCAACGTCCGCGCCTACGCCCGCACCGGCGTCGACCGCATCTCCATCGGCCGGCTCACGCACTCAGCGCCGGCGCTCGATTTCGCGTTGCGCGTTGCCTGACCCAGCCCATCATGGACCGTTTTCAGCTCGCCACCGATCTCACCCCGAAGGGCGACCAGCCGCAGGCCATCGAAGCGCTCATCAAGGGCGTCGAGGAGGGCAAGCCGTTTCAAACCCTGCTGGGCGTGACCGGATCTGGAAAAACTTTCAGCGTGGCCCATGTGGTCGCCAAGATCAACCGGCCCACGCTCGTTATCTCGCACAACAAGACGCTCGCCGCCCAGCTCTACGGCGAGTTCAAAAGCTTCTTCCCGCGCAACGCGGTCGAGTACTTCGTCAGCTACTACGACTACTACCAGCCCGAGGCGTACGTGCCCCAGACGGACACGTACATCGAGAAAGACTCCTCCATCAACGATGACCTGGATCGGCTGCGCCTCTCGGCCACCAGCTCGCTGCTGACCCGGCGGGACGTCATCATCGTCGCGACGGTCTCCTGCATCTACAGCCTCGGCGACCCGGAAGAGTACAAGCAGCAGATGGCCTGGATCATCAAGGGGCGCGAGGCGCGGCGGGATGAGATCCTCTCCTGGCTGGTCGGGATCCACTACGCGCGCAACGACGTCGACTTCCGCCGCGGGACCTTCCGCGCGCGCGGCGACGTCATCGACATCTTCCCGGCGTACCGGCAGAGCGCCTACCGGGTCGAGCTCGACGGCGGGCGCGTGGCGCGCATCCGCGAGATCGATCCGCTCACGTCCGACGCGCGCGCCGAGCTGGAGCAGATCGCGATCTACCCGGCCAAGCACTTCGTCACGAACAAATCGCGGGTGGAATCCGCTTGCCAGGCGATCCTGCAGGAGATGCTCGAGTGCGTACGCGCCTTCCAGGCGCAGGGCAAGCTGCTGGAGGCGCAGCGGCTCGAATCGCGCACCGCGTACGATGTCGAGATGCTGCGCGAGCTCGGGTTCTGCCACGGGGTCGAGAACTACGCGCGCCATCTGGCCGGCCGGCCGCCCGGGTCGCGGCCCAGCTGCCTCATCGATTACTTCCCGAAGGATTATCTGCTGGTCGTCGATGAGTCCCACGTGACCATCCCCCAGATCCGCGGGATGTACGAAGGCGACCGGGCGCGCAAGGAGACCCTCGTCGAGTACGGCTTCCGGCTGCCCTCGGCGCTCGACAACCGGCCGCAGACGTTCAGCGAATTCGAGTCGCTGCTGAACCAGGCCGTGTGCATCTCCGCCACACCCGGGCCCTACGAGCTGCAGCATAGCGGCGGCACCGTGGTCGAGCAGGTGATCCGGCCCACCGGCCTGGTGGACCCGGCGATCACCGTGAAGTCCACGGCCGGGCAGATCGACGACCTCATCGAGCAGGTGCGCCAGCGGGCCGAACGGAAGGAACGCGTGCTGGTGACCACCCTGACCAAGCGCCTGGCCGAGGACCTCACGCGGTTCCTCGGCGAGGCCGGGCTGCGCGTCAAGTACCTGCACTCGGATATCGACGCGATCGAGCGGGTCGAGATCCTGCGCGACCTGCGCAAAGGGGACTTCGACTGCCTCGTCGGGATCAACCTGCTGCGCGAGGGGCTCGACCTGCCCGAGGTCTCGCTGGTGGCCGTGCTGGACGCGGACAAGGAAGGCTTCCTGCGGTCGGCGACCGCGCTCATCCAGGTGGCCGGCCGCGCCGCCCGCAACGTACGCGGCGAAGTCATCCTCTACGCCGACGAAGTCACCGGCGCCATGCGCCAACTGCTCGAGGAAACCGGCCGGCGGCGCGAAAAACAACTGGCGTACAACGCGGCGCACGGCATCACGCCGACCACGATCGTGAAAGCCATCCGGGAGGGCATCGAGGTCGCGCGCCAGGCTGAGGAATTCGCCGTGCAGCAATCCGGCCAGAGCCTGGAGGAACATGAGGTGCGCCTGACGCTCTCCGACTTGGAAGCCGAGATGCTCACCTGCGCCAAGGCGCTGCAATTCGAGCGCGCCGCCCAGCTTCGCGACGAGATCAGTGATCTGCGGGCCGCCTACCACCTGGATGACGAACCCGACCGCCCCGCCCGCCGCCGCTCCCCGCGATCCCGCCGTTGAGGCCGCGCTGGCCCGCCGGCTGGCCGGCAGCCGGCTCGGCCGCCCGGTCTACGCCTTCGCGCGCGCGGCCTCGACGATGGACCTCGCGCATACCCTGGCCGCCGAAGGGGCGCCGGAAGGCGCGCTCGTCGTCGCCGATCGCCAGGAGCACGGCCGCGGCCGGCTGGGCAGGTCCTGGGCGTCGCCTGACGGCGGGCTCTATTGCTCGCTCATCCTCCGTCCGCAGCGGCCGCCGGCCGACAGCCCGCAGCTTTCACTCGTGGCCGGCCTGGCCGCGGCGGAAGCGGTTCGCGAGGCCGCGCGCGTGTATCCATCCATCCGCTGGCCCAATGACCTGTTGATCGGCGGCCGCAAGCTCGCCGG
>JAHFGU010000001.1 GCA_023247285.1 Candidatus Omnitrophota bacterium | reverse complement strand
CATAGACCGGCAGGCAGACATGGCGGCGGCAGACGTCCTCGGCCGCCGGCAGCGGCCGGTCCCCGTGCGAAGCCGCAAAGACCGGCTGGCGGTGGCAGGGCAACTCATAGACTTCCCCGCTCAGGCTGACGCCGTGCCGCTCGCGCAGGCGGCGCTTCAGCTCGCCGCGGTCGATGCCAGGCTCCAGCATGACCGGATACTTGTAGTAGTTGCTCGCCACGCCGGCCGGGACCGGCACCGGGGTCACCCCGGCGAACCCGCGGAGCGCCTCGTCATACCACGCAGCCGCGGCCCGCCGCTGCGCGACGAACTCGTCCAGCCGCCGCAGCTGCGCGCGGCCGACCGCGGCGTGCAGCTCGCTCAGCCGCCAGTTGGCGCCCAGGCGCGTGTGCACGTTGCTGGTGAACCCGGCCTTGCCTTGGTCGCGGTAGATGCGCGCCTCCTCGGCCAGGGCCGCGTCGTCCGTCACGATCATGCCGCCTTCTGCGCTTGTCATGACTTTCGTCGGATAGAAGGAGAACGCGGCCGCCGTGCCGAACGTGCCTGCCTTGCGCCCGGCCAGCGCGGACCCGTGCGCGTGGGCCGCATCCTCGATGAGCGGGATGCCGCGGGCTGCGCACAGCCCCTGCATCCGGGCCAGATCAGGCGGCATGAGGCCGCCGATGTGCACGACGATCGCCGCCCCGGTCCGCTCCGTCAGATGAGCGCTCAGGATCTCCGTGTCCACGCACAGGGTGCTCGGGTTGACATCCATGAATCGGACGATCCCGCCGGCGTGCGCTGCGGCCGCCGCCGTCGCGATGAAGGTGTTGGTCGGCACGAGGACTTCTTTGCCGGCCACGCCGAGGCTGCGCAGGATGATCTCGAGCGCGGCCGTGCCGCTGGCCACCGCCACGGCGTGCCGCGCGCCGAGCCAGGCGCGGAACTCCTCTTCGAACGCCCGGCCCTGCGCGCCCAGCGTGAGCTGGCCGGTGCGCAGGGCGACGCGCACCTGCTCCACCACCCACTCGATGTCGTCCTCAGGCACGACGATGCGGGCCGATGGGATCTTCATGCGGGTCCTGGCGCGAGTGGTGCTGCGGGCGACAGGCGGAGCGCGCGCCGCAGCTCGAACACCAGCCGCGGCAGCGGCATCTGCAGATCGGGGCGCCGGACCTCAGGCTCCTGGAACGCGACGGACTGTTTGAGGTATTCGACGTAGGGCACCCCGTTCAGCCTCAGCGATCCAGCGACCGGCTCGGCCAACTCCGGATGGCCGAGGAGCTCCGCGGCGTCGAGGAACCGCCCGGACGCATCGGTGAACACGAGGCCGTTGGCCACATCGAACATCGCCCACCGCCCGTCCACGCGCGCGAACGACATGATGAGGGGCCGCTGCCGGTAGAAGGCCGGCAGCCCGGCGTAGGCGCAGAGGGTGGTAAACACATCCGCCATCTGATCATTGGCCCCGTATCCCCGGATCATGATGTTGAGCACATGGTCGTCGATGACCGGCCATCCCTTCGGCGTCTGGCGGATGTGGGTCCGTGTCCAGGCATAGATCGCTTGCGCGCGCTCCGCGTCGCTCCGCAACCCGCGCGTGATCTCCTGGACCACGAGTCCGTACTCCACGTGCCGGTGCAGGAAGGCGACCGCCTTGGCGTACAGCGGGATGGATCTGACCGAGAGCTGGAAATTGACGCCCTGCCGCGTGGTCACCCGCACCATCGAGACAGCCCAGAGGACGCCGATGCCCGCGCAGGCGAGCAGGAGGGCCTGGATCGCGCGTCGGGGTCTGGCGGTCATAAGCATAAGGGAGAGGCCTCAACGAGGGTCTTCGGCTCCAGGACCCGCTCAGCCGAGGGTGGCGCCAGGCGCTCCTCTTCCGGGATGGTGATGATTTTGTGCGCCGGGACGCCCTCCTGCGACAACCGCTGCACAACCTTGCGCGCATCCGTGAATGAGGCGATCACGATCCAGTCATAGGCGAGCGCCGGGAGCCGGTCGATGGATCCGATCGGCTGGTTCATGAACCGCACAGCACCGGCCGGCGCGTCTTCGAGGACGGCGATGACCGGCACGCGATGCTGCTGCAGGACGAGGAACGCGATCTCGGCCACCTCGTCGGCGCCGATGAGCACCGTGTCGCGCCGCGCCGACTGGACAATGACAGACAGCGTGCTGGCGAGAAAGGTGCGCATGGAACGGTACAGGCCCAGCGAGTAGTCCAGGTACTGGTAGGTCAGCTGCGCTTTCGCCGCCAGTCCTTTGGGCGTGATGAGATACCGGAGACGCTTCTGTTCGAGATTGACCAGCTTGACATACCCTTTCCGCACAAGCCGCCGGATTAGAAAATTGGTCAGGCCGAGCGCGAACCCGTATTTCTTGGCCAGGCTACGCTGGGTCACCGCGTGGTCTAAGGAAAAATCGATCAGCAGCCGAAGATCGCGGTAGGCGTCAACGTTCATTGTTCATATTATGAACACATATCGGATTGTAAAGAATGATACGCCGGCCTGCAATCATATTTTGTTTTTGTGGGCGCGACAGGCAGAGCTGGCATCGCTGGCGCCTCATGTCCGGTCAGCCCAGCCGACGCCAGGAACGCATCGATCCCCGCCTGCTCAACCGGCCCGGTGTAGGCCTGCACATAGCGCGCCGCCTCCCCCCACGTCGCAGCCGGCGCAGCCTCGTGGCGCGCCAGGATCGCTGCAACCCCGTCCGCGGTCGCGGCGCGCGCGCGCCAAGCCTCGAGCGCGAACAGCGGATCCCGGTCCCGCATTCCCTCGACCGGTACGTAGATCGGCAGCAGCCCAGCGAGGATCGCGTACATGACCGCCGAGGATCCCCGATAGAGCAGCGCGGAGGAGCGCGCGAAATCCTCTTCGATGCGGCCTTCGGAGAGCACGATGTTGGGTTGGCGGGCGAGGGCTGCGTCGACTAGCCGGAGCGCCCTGGCCATCGGCACCTCGGGATGGCACCGCAGCACGAACGTATACTGCGGCAACCGGCGCGCGCAGGCGGAGGCGAAGCTGAAGAGGATCTTCACTTCCGAGGGGATGCCTTCCGGCGCGACCAACACCGTGCGCCGGATGGCTGGCGCCGGGCCCCCACACCAACCGGGTTGGGGTGGGGGCGTGCCGGCGGTGGCGCGGGATTGGAATCGAAAACTGCCGAACCGCATCAACCGCGCGCCATAGCGCGCATGCCCGAACCGCAGGAGAGCGAGCGCGCTGTCCCCGAGGCCCAAGACGATGTCCGGCACCATGCGGACCCGCTTGCCCTCTGGGGCCGGGGAGAGCAGCGCGAGAGACTCGCGAAACACCGCGGTATGCTGGTAGCCGATCGTGAGGCACGACGCATCCGCCGCCTTGGCCCCCCAGCGCGCGCATAGCTCCCAGGCGCGCCCTTCGTACAAGGTCAGGAAGGCCCGCGGCCGCCATGTCCGGACCGCCTGCCCTCCAATCCAAAACGCGAGGCTCGCCCACGCGGTGTCGGGCGCCAGGCAGTCCTGGCTGGCGAGCCGGCTCACCCGTCTCACCAGCGGATCCGAAGCCCGTGCGGCTACGCGGCGCAATCGCACGCACGCCTGCCACTGCTGCAGCAGCAAGCGCAGCGGCACCAGCGGATGCACGAGGCACAGCTCGGGCAATCGAGCCAGCTCGCCGGTGGAGAGGTGCGCGCGGGCGAATGCCATCCAGTCGCCGCCATGGACATCGCCGCAGAGGAGCAGCATCCGTACCCCTCGCTGCGCCACCTGCTGCTGCAGGTCCCCGAAATAAAAGTCTTGGTCGCTGGGCAGCCGGCCAGGCCCAAAACAGCACGTCTTCACGATGAGATCGAACGGACGCTGCCTGAGCCGGGCCGCCTCGCGATGGAGGAGGAGGCGCAGACGCGCCAGCCGCCAGACGAGGAGCAGCGCGTACACCAGGCTGTGGCCGATCCGCGTCGCGAGCGCTGTGCGGCTTCGCCGGTTGACCGCCCACCGCCCCAGGTCGACCTCCAGCCCGGCAGCTTGCTCAGTCCAGGCCAGCCATCCATCGCCGCGCAACAGCGCCTCCTGCAACTGGTGGAAGGGATGTTTGAGGTGCATCCACCGGATGGCGGTCACCGGCAGCGCCGGGCACGCCCGCCGCACCGTGCGCAGCGCCTGGGCCAGGCGCTCCGGTGACACCGGGGTCTGGCCGCTCATGAACCCACCGCCTCATCCGCGTGCACGGCCAGGGCCTCCGGCCGGCTCTCGCCCGCCGGCTGCAACGAGAGGTTGCGCAGCCACATCTCGAATGTGAGCAGCAGCCACAGGCGGGAGGAATAATCCGCGCCTCCTGCGCCATGCGCCTGGCAGAGCTCCCGCACATACCGCTGATCGAGGTAGCCCCGCAACCGCGCGGTCGGCGCCAGCAGCACCTCCTGGAGGTAGCCCTGCAGATCCGAGGTGAACCAGGCCCGCAGCGGCACGCCGAACCCCATCTTTCCCCGCCGAAGGATCTCGGGAGGGAGCAGATCGGCAAAGGCCGTGCGGAGGATCACCTTGGTCCGGCCCCCCCGCAGCTTCAGGCGGTCCGGCAGCCCGAAGACGTACTCCAGGAGCTCGCGGTCCAAGAATGGCGAGCGGGCTTCCACGCCATGGGCCATTGAGCACCGGTCCATTTTGACCAGCAGATCATCCAGCAAATACGTCTTGAGGTTGAGCGAGAGGAGCTGCGTCAAGGGGGAGGCCGCGGCGCTGCGCGCCAGGAACGGGGCCAGCGCGGCCGGCGGCGGGGTGACGCCTGCGCGCGCGCCGGGTGTCGAGGGCTCGTCGAGCAGGCGCGGCAGATCGTCATAAAACACCGACACCCAGCGGGTGAACCGCTCGGCGAACGGCAGCGCGGCGCTGCCGGCGAATTTCTGGACTCGGCGAAGCAGGCTGCGATGGCGCGCCGATTCCGGGCGACCCGCGCACAGCCGTGCGGCCCATCCCCGCGCCCACGCAGGCACCCGCTCCGACACGAGGGTCGCGGCAAACCGCAAGTACCCTGCGAAGAGCTCGTCCCCGCCGTCGCCGTTGAGCGCCACCGTCACATGCTCCCGCGTCAAGCGCGCCAGCAGATAGGTCGGGATGGCGGACGAATCGGCGAAGGGCCCGTCATGGTGCCAGACCAGGCGTTCCACCAGCTCCACCGACGAGGGCTCCGCCACGAACTCCGTGTGGGTGGTCCCGAATCGCCGCGCTGCCAGCCGCGCGTACGCGGTCTCATCGAACCGCGGATCGCCGGCAAACCCGATGCTGAAGGTCCGGACCGGCTCGCGCAGCAGCCGGCTCATGACGCCGACGATGATGGACGAGTCGAGCCCCCCGCTCAGAAACGCCCCGACGGGGACATCCGCCATGAGCCGCCGCCGCACCGCGCGCGTCACCAGCTCCCGCACGCGGGCCGCGGCCTGCGCCTCGGTGGGCGCGCGTCCGGTGGGCGGCGACAGCGGAAGATCCCAGTACGCCTCGATCCGCACGCGCCCGTCCGCGTTCATCCGCAGCAGGTGGCCCGGGGGCAGCTTGTGAATGCCGCGGTAGCAGGTCTGCGGAGTCGGCACGTAGCCGTACAGGAACAGGGCTGGCAGGGCCTCCGCGTTCACCTCCGGCGCGACGGACGGATGGCGCAGGAGCGCCTTGATCTCCGACGCAAACACGATCTGCGCGGGCGTGGCGGCGTAGAACAACGGTTTTTTTCCGACACGGTCGCGGACAAGCAGCAGGCAACCCTGCCGCTGGTCCCAGATGGCGAAGGCAAACATGCCGTCCAGCGACTGCACGCAGCGTTCGCCCTCGGCTTCATACAGCCGGAGGAGCACCTCGGTGTCTGAGGAGGTGCTGAAGCGATAGCCTCGGGCCTGCAGCGACGCCCGCAGGTCCTTGAAATTGTAGATCTCGCCGTTGAACACGATCGACACCGAACCATCCGCATTCGCCATCGGCTGGCCGGCCGCATCCGAAAGGTCCACGATTTTCAGCCGCGTATGGCCCAGCCCGACGTGCGCCGCCCCTCCAGAGATCATGCGCAGACCCCGGGCATCGGGCCCGCGATGGGCCAGGGCGTCGGTCATGCGGCTCAGGAGGTGGCGCTCCACCGGCTGCCCGTCGAAATGGACCATCCCCACGATGCCGCACATCAGTCCCTGTCCTCCGGCGCGCCGGCGAAGACGGCCGGGGCTGTCGGGCCGGCTGCGTCCTGGGCAGCGCCGAGGGGGGCGAGCCGCGATCCGCCATGCCATCGGTCCAGCCGGCGCACGAGCCAGTCCACCAGCCGGCGATACCACGCGTAGCTTCCCAGCGGATCGCCGGCGGCGACGAGGATGAGCAGCGGCAGCCAGAAGAGCATCCGGATCCTGAAGAGCGTTCCCAGATTGGCCATCACGAACGACACCGAGGCCCCCAGCATCAATCCAAACACGAGGAGAAAAATCCCCCCGAGGCGCAGATGCTGGATCGCCAGCCGGACACAACCGATCACCCCGGAATCCCAGATCCTCCGCCTCGCCTGCCAGGCGCGCAGGACCAATCCCACCAGGAGGACGTACACCAGGAACATCTCCACTCCTGCGAAGACCCGCATCCCCCCCGTGCTGCCGCTCGTATCGAACCACTGCCCGGGAAACGGGGCGAGGAAGCCGATGAAGAGCGCGCGAGGCAGATAGCCGAGCAGATCCAGCGGCTGGGAAATATCCGCCTGCTTATCCACCACGGTATGACCACCGCCGGCGATGACGCAGTCTCGAAGCGACACAAGCCGGTGCGGACTCATCTCCTGGATGAGGGCGAGCCCCCGGGTGCCAAGCTGGGCGGCCCGCGCGCCGGCCGATAAAGTCTGGGGGGTCGAGGCGGGCTGGCCGACCTCGCTAGCGAGGCGCCTCGCACTCGTGACCACGGGGGCCATGGGCATCGACACCACAAAACCCTCCACGGTGACGAACAGCTCGTCTACGCCGATGAGCTCCCCGTCCGAGACGGTGAGGCGGAAATGATAGCGCCCGCGCTCTGGCAGTTGGACCGCGGTTTCAAGCGCGTTGGGCGTGGCGAAGGATGCGGGAGGGCCGAGCAGCTGGGTCCACTGGTACGTCAAGGTGTTGGCGGGCAGCCCATCATCGTGCACGAGGCCTTTCAGGACCACCGACTGCGGATCACGCACGGTCTGGGCTGGGCCGGCCTCCACCTCTGGCCGCGTATTGCGCCGCTCGGCGCGGCCGGCAGATGCTTCCGGCGCTGCCGGCGCGCGGGGGGCTGGGGCCTGCGCAGGCTGCGGCTTGCGCACGATCTGGGCTGGGCCGGCCTCCACCTCTGGCCGCGTATTGCGCCGCTCGGCGCGGCCGGCAGATGCTTCCGGCGCTGCCGGCGCGCGGGGGGCTGGGGCCTGCGCAGGCTTGGGCGGCGCGTCCACGACCTGCTGCGTGCCCGACGAGGCCTT
Source organism: Candidatus Omnitrophota bacterium (assembly GCA_023247285.1). Next base: position 84,509 of record JAHFGU010000001.1, on the reverse strand, counting down.
GAGCTGCTCGACGCACCGACCCATCGCACCGTCCGTATCGGCGTGCGGCCAACTCGTGCAGACGGCAAGCGCCTCCTGCGGCCGGTTCGCCGCGGAGAGCATGCCTGCCCAGAGCAAGTAGGCTGCCTGGTAGTCCGGCCGTACATCGATGGCCCACCTGAACTCTGCCTCGGCCAGCGCGAGCTCTCCGTGCTGCTGATGCTGGAGACCCAGCCTGACATGTCCCTGCTCAGGATGCGCCGGCGAGTACAGCCGGGTTGTGTCCAGATCACGTGCGACCACCACCGCGCCAATCACCAGGGCCGTCAGGCTGACCAGACGCACGACCCGGCCCACTCGACGGTTCATCAGGCTGGCGCAGCCGGCCGGGATCAGTACCACGAGCGCCACCAGCGACAGGACGGTCCCGAGATACACCCGCAGCCGTGTCAACAGCATGGTGGCAGCCGCCAACCCGATGACAAGCCCCGCCCACCGCCGCCATCGCACGGCACCGCGCCGGCGGTCCTGAGCGTCCGGCGCAACCGCGAGGACCACGAACCACAGGATGGCCAGGATGAGACACCAGCAGAGCACATCCCGCATGATCTGACTGGACCAGAACAGCGCTGAAGGCCAAAAACTGATGAAGCACGCTGCCCGCAAGGCCCGGCGCGCGTCGAAGAGCTGCCAGCCGATGCGATAGGCGAGCCATCCGGTCAGCGCCCCGAGCCACCCGTGCAGCAGCACCGCATAGAGGGGGTGTGCCCCAAGCACCCGGTAGACGGCGGCAATGAGCACCAGGTAGTCGTACGCCGATCCGTTGGATAACTCGATGCCGTGTGTCCACGCATCGGCGATTGAAACCGCCCAGGCGTGATAGAGGCGGGCATCAAGCCCAAAGATCCAAAATCCATCCTGGACCTGGAGCGAGCGCAGGATGGGCGCGTGGTAGTATGAGATTGCGTAGAGCGAAACCCCCAGCGCCACCCGGAGCCAGAACGCAGCGAGCATCACGGAGCGCAGCCGTCGTTCCCCTGGGCTGCGCGCGAGGCAGCGCAGGAGGCCGCTCCCGAGCCCGAGACACGCGAAGAACATGACGCTTTCCCGGAGGGTCATCATGGGCGTCGTCATCGAAGGGAGGGGACCGGATGCGCCGGCTCGGCCCACGCCGTCTCGGCCGGCAGCCCGGCCGCCGCGCGGAGCGTCTGGATCAAGGTGGCGGCGTGCGCGCGCAGCGAATAGCGCTCTTCGATGGTCGCCCGCGCCGCCGCGCCCAGCCGCCGGCGCTCGGCCGCATCCGTCACCAGCCGCGCCAGCTTCTCGACCCATTCGTCCGGCGTGGCCGCGAGATAGCCGTTGACCCCGTCCTGGATCAGCTCGCGGTTCATCCCCACCGCGGCGGCCACGACCGGAATGCCGCACGCCATGAACTGGATCGCCTTGAACGCGCACTTCCCCTGCGCCCACGCGTCATCCGACAAGGGATAGACGCCGATCTCGCAGCGCTGGAAATCTGCGACCTCCCGCGCCAGGCTCCAGTCGGCCTGCTGCATCTCCACGCCCCGGATCGGCGGCACCGGATGGCAGCCGACCACGTAGAGCCGGAACCGGCCGCGCCCGGCAGTCGCCTGGAGCGCCGGGATCAGGTTCAGCAGATACTTGGACGCGGTGTAGCTGCCGATCCAGCCCACCACCGGCGTCCCGGCCGGCTCGGTTCGGACCGGCGGCGCAAACCGCTCGGTGTCGATGCAGGTCGGCAGCACGACGACCCGCGGGGCGTACTGGCGGGCGTACGCGGCCAGGAACGCGTTGCCGGCAAACACCACGTGGCTGAGCGCCATGAGGGCCTTCGCCGTGTCGACGTTCTCCAGCCACCCGAGGACGCCGCGGTCCCCGCGCTGGGGCAGAAACATCGCATCGTCATAGTCGTAGATCATCGGACCGGAAAACCGCGCCAGCGCCTTCAGGCCTGAGCGGCGGCCGAGCGGGAAGACCTCGCGATGGAGGAACAGCATGTCGGCGCGCCCCCGCAGGCGGGCCAGCGTGGTCCATCGCCGCAGCGCGCCCGCGGCCGTGGCCGCCACCTTCTCGGCGGTGCGCCCGGGGTGGTACAGGGCTGCGGTCATGGACGCGGAGAAAAACGGCTCGACGGAAAGCGAAAAGCCGGCATCCTGCAGCGCCGGTATCCATTGCAGGACGCGATACCGCGTGCTGGGGGCGGCTTCGCCATGCGTCGCCAGCGCCAGGATCCGCGTCGGGGCTGGGATCATCCCGCCACCTGGGCGCGGGCCGGTGCGGGACGCGCAGCATCGGCCATGCCGACGGCTGGCGCGCACAGGCGCTGGTAGGCCGCAAGGTAGCGCTCGACTCCGAGGTCCAACCTAAAGCGCGTCTCGGCGGCGCGGCGGCAGCGCGCAGCAAGCGCAGGATCAGCCCACAACCGCTCCAGTGCATCGAGCGCGCGCTCCAGCGCCTGCGGAGAGACCTCCGCGATGACCGCGCCCACGCCGGCTGCGCCGATCACCTCTTCAACATCCCCCACACCCGCATTCACCACGACCGGCAGTCCGGCGGCCAGATACTCGCCGGCTTTCGTCGGACAGGTCCCCTGGCGCGAGAAGCCTGGCCGGTAGAACGCGAGGCCGGCGTGCGCCTGCGCCAGCCAGCCTGGCACCTCGGCAGGATCCGCAGTCGCGATCGTCACGCGGTCCGCGGGAAGCCCCGAGGCCTTGAGCTCGCGGAGCGCGGCTTCGCGCTCGCGGGTCAGCACCACGAGCCGGGCGTCGGGATACCGCGCCAGCGCCTGCCGGACAAAGTCGAAGAGGGCTCGTGGCAGATACCACGGCGCCACCGAGCCGGCATAGATGAAGACCGGCGCGCGCCCAGACGCGGACCGTCGCGCGGCCGGCGCAAACCGCTCTAGCTCAACGCACGTGGGAATGACCGTGATGCGCGCCCCGCGCCCGCGCAGCCACGCGCCCACCGTGCGCCGGGCCTGCTCGGTCAGCGTGATGATCTCATCTGCGCTGTCCAGCAGCAGCCGCTCGACGCGCTTGCCGCATCGGTAGCGCGCGCCGCCAGCCGGCCACGCCCCGGCCTCTGCGCGCTCATCCACCCAAAACCCGCGCATGTCAAAGAGCAGCCGCGCGCCGCACGCGCGCTTCACGCACCAGCCCATGAGCCCGGCCACATAGCTCCTGGCGTGCACGGCATGGATCCGCTCGCGGCGCGCCAGCCGGCAGGCGCGCAGGGTGCCGACGGCCATGTTCCACGCCGTCGCCAGCAGCGGCGGCCGCCGGTGATAGGTCAGCGGCGCCCACCGGATCCCCTGCGCCTCGAGCGCGGCGCGCACGGCATCTTCCTGTCCGGGCTGCTTCCGGTCGCCTGGTTTCTCGAACGACAGCAGCGTGATGCGCGCGCCGCGCGCAGCCAGCCCGCGCAGATACGGGAGCACTTGCGAGCGTCCGAGCGGCTCCAACACGCCATCGTGCGAGAGATAGAGGAGGCGCATCATGGTGAATACGCCGGCTCAAGCCCGGCAGCCTGTCGCTCCTGCCGGCGCTGCAGCCACCGGAACGGGATCAGGCCCAACGCGGCGGCGCTGGGCGGCCACGCCCCCACGCTGCGCGCCAGATACGCGAGGCTCGCCCCCCACCGGCCGGCATGCAGATGGGAGCCGGCTAAGGTCAGATACAGCCGGCTATAGCTCTGGCGGCGCAGGCCATGCACGGCGGCGGCGGCCGGATCAGCGAACATCTTCGCGAAGGCGCGCAGCATGTCGCGCTCGAAGACGCGCACATCCGTGCGCATCGAGCCTGGATGCTGGCGGTAGTCGACCAGCGCCTCCGGCACCGCGTCGAATGCGTCGTGGCACGCGATCCGCCGCCACAAATCCCAATCCGCGGAGGTGGACAGCGCCGGGTCGAACAGGCCGGCGCGATCGAAGCACGCGCGGCGCACGAGCGCGCTGCTGCCGCCCGGGCCGTGCGTCCAGCGCAGCAGCGCGATGTCGCGCAGCAGCCGCCCTCGCTGGCGCGGGATGTCGACCCGCAACACCCGGCCGTCGGCATCGAGGTACCGCAGCCCGCAACAGACCAGGCCCACGTCCGGGCGGTCCATGCGCGCGACCTGCTTGGCCAATTTCTCCGGATGCCATCGATCGTCGGAATCCAGGAACGCGACGAAGGCCCCGCGGCTTTCCTCGATGCCCCGGTTCCTGGCCGCAGACACCCCCTGATGCGCCTGGCGGATCCAGCGGATGCGCTCGCCGTACCGGCGCGCGACGCGCTCGGACTCGTCCGTCGAGCCGTCGTCCACCACGAGCACCTCCACCGCCGGATAGGTCTGCCCCAACGCGCTGTCGATGGCCTGGCCGAGATAGCGGCCGTAATTGAAATTCGGGATCACCGCGCTCACGAGGGCGGCGCTCATCCGGACAGCTCCGCGGCCAGGATCGCGCGATACCGCGCGCGCCCGCCGGCGCGCGCGAGGATCGGCGCGCACAGCCCGCAGGCGAGGTTGCACAGCAGGTACAGCGCCGCGGAGCGGCTGGCGGCGGCGCGGACCATCCGGCTGACGGCCAGCGGCTCGCAGGCAGCCTGCCGCAGCGAGATCCGGCGGCCCATGGCCTGGGCGGCGACGCGGATGTGCTCAGCCACCTGGCCGGCCTCCGGGTACGCATACCGCAGATGCTCGCTCACCCATCCGGGCAGCGGCCGGTGGCGGGCTTGGCACGCGGCGCGGAAATTCTCGTCGTGGCGCCGCGCCTGCGTCCCGTTGGGAAAGGCAAACAGCGCCAGGCGGCCGGCCACCCGCACGCACTCCGCCACGGCCGCCGGGCGGGAAGCTGGCGCCAAATGCTCCAGCACATCGATGCAGCTCACGGCCGGGAACGCCTGGTCGCGGAACGGCAGCGCCGTGGCGGTGCTTTGCACAAAACGGTGATGGCCGTTGCGCGCGGGCGCCATGTCAGATCCGACGACGGAGAAGCCGCGGAGAAACGCCGCCAGGCCGGCGTCGCCTGACCCGACATCCAGCAGCGAAGCGCCGGCGCCGCGCACCGAGGCCGGCAGCAGGGTTTCGAGCAGCCGCGCCGGGCACCGGTTCCGGCACCGGGTGTCCCAACCGTACCGGTACAGGGCGGCGCGCAGCGAGGTCATCGTGCGGTCACCGCCGGAACGGCGGCCTGCGCCACATGCGCCACGATGTGCTCGGCTGCCCGGCGCTCCATCGCGGCGCGCGACGCTGACGTGAGCGTGGCGATGTGGGGCGTGCACAGCGTGTTCGGCAGCCGCGCCAGCGGCCCTGCATACGGCTCTGCCGCGAACACGTCAAGTGCTGCGCCGCCCAACCGGCCGGCGCGCAGCGCCTCCTCCAGTGCTGCCTCGTCAACCAGGAATCCACGCGCCGTGTTGACGAGCACGCTGCCAGGCTTCATCATGCCGATCTCCCGACGCCCGATGAGCGGCCCCTCTTCGGGCCGGCGGCTGGCGTGCAGCGATACCGCGTCTGATTCGGCCAGCAACGCCTCCAGCGTCCGCAGCGCCACCCCGGCAGGTAGGTCGCCCTGGCGCAGGCGAGGATCCGCAGCCGCCACGCGCGGCCCGAACGGCCGCAACAGCATCTCCACGCGCCGCCCGATCCGCCCAAAGCCCACGAGCCCGATCGTCCACTCCGACAGCAACACCCCGGTGCGTTTCTCCCACCGCCCGTCGCGCGCGGCAGCCAGGTGGAGGAGCAGGTTGCGGGCCAGCGCCAGGAGCATCGCGACGGTCAGCTGCGCCACCGGCTCGACCACGTCATCCGGCGTGGTATACACCGCGATCCCGCGCCGGCGCGCCGCCTCCAAATCGACCGCGTCCGTGCCGGTGCCGCAGCGGCTGATGCACCGCAGCCGCGGCAGCTGCGCCAGCAGCGCGGCGTCATACGGCTCGACGCCGGCCAGCACCGCGTCCGCCTCCTGGAGCAAGCCGGCCATCTCCTCGCGCCGCAGCCGCCGGCCCAGCGTGTTGCACCGGACCTCGCACCCGGCGTCGAGCAGTGTCTGGCGCGGCCGGTCGTCGGCCTCGCAGAACTGCTGCAGCGCTACGTAGACAACTGGACGGGCCATGTCCGTTGCAGTTCCTCCAGCACGGCGCGCTGCGCCGGATCGCGCGCCAGGTAGTCCTCCACCACCGCGACCTCCCGCGGCTCGTTGATGCCTGGATACCCCTTGCTGAACTCCACCCCTCTCAGCGGAAGGTCGTGCTCGATGATCCGCGACTGGTCGATCGCTTCGGCGCGCTCCAGCGGGGTCCGCGCAAGCTGGCCGTACCGGTCCAAGAAATCCCTCCGGTATCCCAGGATCCCCAGCACGGCCCGGACCGGCTCGAACCCGCCATCGGCATGCAGCGGCAGCGCGGACAAGTCGCGCGCGCAACACAGGATGCGCCCCGAGACAGACACGACGCACTTCACCACTGACCGGTCGCGCAGCTCGGCCGCCTGCTCGATTTTCCCGAGCGCGTTCCACGCCGGGGCCTCGGGGTCTGCGGCGATCGCGTCCGCGAACGCGGCGAGGTCGCTCGGCAGGACGAGCACCTCATCCCCCTGCACGTTGACGACGTGCGTGCAGGCCAGCGACCGCGCGGCTTCCGCCACGCGGTCCGTCGCCGCCGGATGCTCAGGCGAGGTCATCACGCAGCGCCCGCCGAAGCGCTCGACCGCCTCGCGGATCTCCTGGTCGCACGTCGCCACGATGACCTCGGAGAACCGCCCGCACAGCGCCGCGCGCCGGCGGACATGCTCGATCATGGGCAACCCGCGGATCGGCAGCAGCGGCTTGCCGGGAAACCGGCTGGAGCCCATGCGCGCCGGGATGACGGCGGCGACCCGCGTCTCGGTCATGGCGCGCCGGCTTCCTGGGCGAACAGAGGCTCTGCCGCCGTCCCCGCCTCAGCCGACCCCTTGCGTTCATAGAGGTAGACGAACCGGTCCAAGCGGATGTCCGCGCCCCCGTTCGAAATGGAATGGCTCATGTCCGGGGCGCGGAACAGCAGCCGGAAGGCCTCAGGAACCGGGTAGTCGGAGGCCAACAGCCCCTGCTCGTGCGGGGCCAGCAGCGGCAGATCGCGATCATGGTTGATGTGGAAGAAGTACCGCGCGGCCCGGGTCATCGCGCCGACGTACCGGGTGACCGCTTCGCGCGTCATCTCCCCCAGGCTGTCTTTGTTGATGAACAGGTCGACGGAGGCAGGGGCGGCGCGCTCGATCGCATAGGACGGCAGGAAGATCAGATCGTAGCGGCTGTGCGCCTCCGGGGTGTAGGGCGCTTCGCCGTAGAGGAGCGCGCGCTTCTCCGGCCAGGCCTTCATGAGGTAGTAGGCCGCGAGGCACACCGTCTCCGGCAAGTCCACATCGATGTAGGTGAAGGCCTCGAGATCGCGCAGCGTGAAATAGGCGAGCTTGCCGTACCCGGCCCCGAGCTCGGCCACGACCGGCCGCGCCCGGTCGCGGATGAGCCCGTTGAGGAGCGAGCCGTAGATGTCGTTGGAGAACGACCCGGCCCCGACGAAGAGCGGCCCGATGAACGCCCCGGCCTGATTGCCATGCCGCGGATACGTGAGGCGCGCCAGCGGCCGGCGGCCGTTGAAGAACGCCTTCCAGAATTGCAGCGGCCGGCGGAACAGGACGTCCGCGAGATACCGCCGCCCGGTCAGCGACCGCCTGTGCGCCCGCAGCAGCGTGGTGGGCTCGAGCCCGTGGTACGTCTTCCATGTGCCGAAGTTGGCCAGGAAGGCATGGACGGTGCGCGGATCGCCGGCCGCCAACGACGCATAGCTCTCATCGAGCTGCCGCTGCCACAGCGACGAGGGGTGATAGCACGTCGGGGCGTCGCGCTGGTCCGCTTTCATGCGTGTGAACGATCGGATGATCCGCTCCACCAGGCCTCGTTCGGCAGGATCCTGCGAGGGCTCGACGTAGTCCGGGCAATGCAGCGCGATGCCCTCGGACGCCGCCGGATCCTGCACAAGATAGCGCAGCCGAGCCGCCTGCTGCTGCACGCGCGACCGGACCTGCGCGCGCAATGTGCCGCTGCGGGAGGCGAATTGGACCGCGCGCACGAACCGTTCCAGGCGCGTCATCCTGCGCCGGCTCCTGGGCCTGGCTTCGCCAGAAGCACCAGGTCCTGGCAGCCTTCCGGATAGGCTTCGATCGCGCCCTCCACATATTCCAGCAGCGCGCAGCCGGACGCGCGCGGCCAGGACGCCGCCACGTATTCCTTGCGCATGATGGTGTGGCCGTATTCCGGCATCGCCGGATCCTCGACGACGTAGTAATAGTCGCGGCCGGATCGCATGAAGGCCTCGATGGAGTCCGCCAGGTGATACTTCTCCAGGCTCTCCGGGCTGAAGAACGCGGTCCGCGTGAGATAGGCATAGGAGTGCACCGTGTGCGCCATGATCCCGCCGGGCTTCAGCGCCCGCGCCAGCTCCTTGAGCCAGGCCGCGTGGTTGGATTCGGACAGATGCGTGAAGACGCTGTAGGAATAGATGAAGTCAAAGGCCGCATCGGCCACCTCCAGAGGCGGCGCGGCGCGGTTGACGAAGAACCGCCCCTGGGGACACTTCCGGCGGCAGGCTGCCACCGCCTCGCGCCGCACGTCGCAGCCTGAGACAGCGGCCGCGGGCGCGTATTCGAAGAGGTGCTGGGTCAGCCGGCCGTCGCCGCAGCCGAACTCCAAGATCGATGCGGCGTCGCGGATCGACCGGCCGTGCCGGTTGAGCACCGCCTCGAAGCGCTGGAGTTGGTTGAGATTGTAGCGGCGCTCGAGGTCTGCGACCAAGCGGCCGTTGTGACGGTTCGCCCAAGCCCGCACACGCCGCACCGGCGGACGCAGCATGTCCACGGGACTCATCCCTCGCTCCTGACGGCTGCCTCGGCCATCTCGTCAGGCCCGACCCCTTCGGACTGCGGCTCGGCCGTCAGGCCGGCCTTTCTGCCGACGGCGATCATGGACATCCCGAACGGAAGCCTGAACCAGCCTTCGAGCTTGAGCCAGGGCACGAGCACGTCGTAGATCCGCAGCTGCCAGGTGGGGATGATCCGCCGGCGGAAGAGGCGGCCGTTGACATACCAGCCGAGGATCCCGGGCAGGTTAAAGTAGCGCACCAGCTCCACTTCGAACCCGGCGGCCGTCAGCTTCCGGGTGATCTCCTCCTTGTCGTACCGGCGGTAATGCCCCAGCTCCACGTCCAAGGATCCAAAGAGCGGTTTCAGCGCCGGCAGCACCAGAACCACGCGGCCTCCCTGGCCCAGCACCGCGTGCAGGCGCTTGAGCGCCTGCAGGTCGTCCTCCACATGCTCCAGCATGTTGGAGCTGAACACCGTCGTCAACCGATGCGCCTTCAGCGCCTCAAGATCGCTCGTCAAGAGATCGAAGGGACGCACGTGCACATGGGGATAGCGCTCAAAGGTCTCGCGAAGGATGTCCAAATACCTGGGCTCAAGATCCGTAGCGATCAACAGCTCCCGATCAATGAAATACCGGGTCAGGTTGCCGATGCCGGCTCCCACATCCAGGACCCGCGGGCCCAGGAACGGCCTGACCTGTGCCAGCACCCACTCGTTGTAGGCTTTGGCCTCCGCGAGATTCTCCAGCGTTTGATGCCCGACATCCGGCTGTTCTGGCGAGGCGAGGAACGAATACGTGACAATCTGCCAGAGGGCTGCGATCCCATCGCGCCAGCTGATTTTCTTGCCCTCCCAGTACTCCCGCCCGTTATAGCTGATGGGCACCTCGTAGACCCGGTAGCGGAGCCGCGCGATCTTGGCGGTCACCTCGGGCTCAAAGCCGAACCGGTCCGAGGTCAGGCGGATGCGGCGCAAGACGGAGGCGCGGAACGCCTTGAACCCGGTCTCCATATCGGTGAGGTTCAGGTTCGTGCACATATTGGAAATCCCCGTCAGGATCCCGTTGCCTACCGCGTGCCAGAAATACAGCACGCGCCTGCGGCCGCTGAGGAACCGCGAGCCATAGACCACGTCCGCTTTGTCTTCGAGGATCGGGGCGATGAGCGCGGGGTAGTCCACCGGGTCGTACTCCAGATCCGCATCCTGCACGATGATGATCTCGCCCTTGGCGGCGGCGAACCCCCGGCGCAGCGCAGCGCCTTTGCCCTGGTTGCGCTCCTGCAGGAGGATCGTCAATCCAGGCCGGCGCTCGTCCGCCAGCTGCCGGAGGTACGCGCGCGTGCCGTCGGTCGAGCCGTCATCGATGACGATCAGCTCCTTATCGATGGGCGGCGCGGCGGAGACCTGCCGGATGGCCTCGCGGATGGTCGCGGCCTCGTTGTACACCGGCATGACGATGGAGAGCCTCATCCCACCACCTGCCGCGGGCCCGCGGCATGCGGGCCCTGGCCGTCCTCAGCCACCATCAGCGCATCGGCCATGGTGGTGCCGCGATCGTCGATCGATGCTCCAATCTTTTTGGTGCTTGGTGAGGCACCACCGGCGGCAGGTGGTGGGATCATTGCGGCAGCGTTCCGCAGTCGACGTTCAGGCATTGCCCGGTGATGGCTGAGGCGGCCGGGCTGGCGAGAAACGCGACCGCTTCGGCCACCTCGCCGGCCCGCGGCAGCCGGCCGAGCGCGGTCTGCGACGCGGCGAAGGACGCCAGGTAGGCGTCAACATCCTGGCCGCGCGCCGGCGAGGCCGGTTCGGCGAGTGCTCCGCGCACCTGGGCCGTCTCGACGTAGACCGGGCAGACCGCGTTCACGCGGATGCCGCGCGGGCCGAGCTCCTTCGCCAGGGCCTGGGTCAGGCCGTTGACCGCAAACTTCGCCGCGCAATAAGCGCTGTTGTTCGCGCTGCCGCGCTTGCCCGCGAGGCTCGAGACGTTCACGATGCAGCCGCCTGGTTGCAACACTCCCGCCGCCGCCGCGCAGCCCCACAGCGTCCCGAGCACCGCCGTATCGACGACCTCCCGGACGAACGCGTCATCCAGGTCTTCCAGCGCCCGCCATCCGGACATCCCGGCGCAATTGACCATCAGGTCCAGCCGGCCGAATTGCTGCCGCGCCGACTCGACGACCCGGCGCACCGCGTCCCGCTGCCGCACATCGCAGCTGGCGTGGAGGAACGCGCGGGGCAGCGAGGCCGGCTTCGGGGAGCGGGAGCAGACGGCGACGCGATACCCGCGGGAGCGCAGGAGATCCGCGATCGCTCGCCCGATCCCTGAGGTGCCGCCCGCGATGACCGCCGCAAGCTGGCGGCTCCGGGCCCGCCGGCGCAGATCACGACGTGGCGCGGCATGGAGCCGAACCGGCGCGGCTGGCGTCATCGTCGCAGCCATCAAGCCGCCACCTCGTCAGGCGCCGCCAGCTCGCGCTCCGCAGCCGGCATCTCCGCGGGGGCGACCGGCTCGCCCACGACAACCACGTAGGTGAACAAATCCCGCCAGTCGAAGCGGGTCTCGAGGACCCGGAACTGGTTCTTCGCCATCACCGCCCGGACCCAGGCGAAGGACGGGATCCTGGAGATCTCGTCGGGATGCAGCGCCAGCGGCGTCTTGCGGAACAGATTCGCGACCCTGGTCACCCCCTTCAAAGCGATCACCGAGAGTCCGAATTCAGGCGGCCAGAACAGGATGATCCGTCCGCCTGGCTTGAGCACCCGATGGAACTCCGCCAGCATGGCGGCGATGTCCCGCTCCTCGAAATGCTCCATCACACCGAAGTTGAACAGCCCGTCCATCGTCCCGGACCGGTACGGCAGGCGGAAGAGATCGCCGCACACATGCCATGACGGGAAGCGCATCTGCCGCGCGCGATTCAAGGCCAGCCCGACGAGGGAGAGGTCCAGCGCATGCACCAGCGCCTGCGAGAGGCGCAGGCGCTGATCCGACCCGCCGCTGCCGCAGCCCGCGTGGAGGTACTGCCGATCCGACCCGTCAGGCAGATGCGCGCCCAGCGCCCCCGCCGCGGCCCGCGAGATGATCTGCCGCCGATAGAATTCCGCGATGCGGTCGTACAGATCCGGGTGCTTGCGCTGCGCGTTGGCCCAGTACTGATTCCAATCCATGGCATCCGCCGGCGCCCCCGCCCCCCGCGCGCGCCCCGGCCGCGCCAGGCTCAGCCGCAGCAGCGTCGTGATCGCGTTCAAGATCTCGACGCGGGAAATCTTGGAGACGCCGCTGTGCCGGGAGGTGATGGTGATGGGCACCTCGAGGATCGAGCAGCCGGCCCGTCGCAGATAAAAGAGCATCTCAATCAGGAACGCGTAGCCGTCCGAGCGGATCTGGTGGTAATCGAACCGCTCGAACACGGCGACATCATAGAGCCTGAAGCCGCCGGTGCAGTCCTGCGGCAGCCCCAGCAGGTGGGTCGTGCACCAGTGCGCGGTGTGCGTGAGGAGCAGGCGGATCAGGCTCCAGCCGCGCAGCCCGCCGCCGGCCATGTAGCGCGAGCCCACCACCACATCCGCCTCTCCAGTGTGCGCGAGCACCGACCGCAGGTACGCGGGGTCGTGCGCGAAATCCGCGTCCATGGTGAGCACGTGCGCATAGCCGCGCTCCCGCGCATAATCAAACCCGCGCTCATGCGCGCTGCCGATGCCCAGCTTCTTCTCCCGGTGGATCACCTGCAAGGGCAGCTCGGCCGCCAGGCCATCCAGCAGGATGCCGGTGCCGTCCGGCGAATGGTCATCGATGACCAGGATGTCGAGGCCCAGCCCCTGCGCGACGATCTCGCGCAGGAGCCGCTCGATGTTCCCCACTTCGTTGTACGTGGGGATGATGACGAGGGTCTTGCCGGTCCGGCCCATCAGCCGCTGCGCCCCACGTACACGGCGGCCGTGGGCGCCCGCCGGCGGCGCGGCGGAGAGCCGGCCAATTCCAGATCGTGCTTCCACATCATTTCGATCAGCGCTTCAAACGACGTGCGGGGCTGCCAGCCCAGCACCCGGCGCGCCTTCGAGGCGTCGCCGATGAGGTGATCCACCTCGGCCGGCCGCAGCAGCCCGGGATCCACCACGATCCGCTCGGCAGGGTCCAGCCCCGCAAGGGCGCAGACCAGGTTGACCAGATCCTGCACGCTGCGGCTTTCGCCGGTGGCGATGACGTAATCGTCCGGCCGGGGCTGCTGGAGCATCAGCCACATCGCCTCGACGTAATCCCCGGCAAAGCCCCAGTCGCGCCGGGCCGAGAGATTGCCCAGCCGCAGCTCGCGGGCCGCGCCGGATTTGATCCGGGCCAGGCCATGGGTCACCTTGCGGGTAACGAACTCGAGCCCGCGCCGCGGCGACTCATGGTTGAAGAGGATGCCGGAGCACGCGAAGAGCCCGTAGCTTTCGCGGTAGTTCACCGTGATCATGTGGCCGTAGACCTTGGAGACCCCGTAGGGGCTCCGCGGGTAGAACGGCGTCTGCTCGCGCTGCGGGCTCTCCGGGGTCATGCCGAACATCTCGCTCGACGAGGCCTGGTAGAACTTGGCATCCGGCTTGTGCAGCCGGACCGCCTCGAGCATCCGCGTGACGCCCAGCGCGGTCACCTCGCCGGTGAGCGCGGGCTGGTTCCAGGAGGTGGGCACGAACGACTGGGCGGCGAGATTGTAGACCTCGCCGGGCTGCGCGATGCGGATCGCCTCGTTCAGCGACGACGGATCGGTCAGGTCGCCTTGGATCAGCCGCAGGCGGCCGACGATGTGCTCGATGCGGTCGAACCGCTCGAGGCTGGAGCGGCGCACCATGCCGTAGACCTCATAGCCCTTCTCCAGCAGGAACTCCGCAAGGTACGAGCCGTCCTGCCCTGTCACGCCGGTGATCAACGCGCGCTGCTGCATTCGCTGGGCTCCCCGCTCACACCACCCGCACCTGCGGCAGCGGCACGATGAACCGGGTGCCGGCGTCCCGCAGCGGCCGCTCCCGCTCGAGGAACTCCTCGAGGAAATGCCACGGGAGGACCAGCAGATAGTCCGGCCGCGCCGCGCGCATCTCCTCTTCGGAGCAGATCGGAATGCCGCTGCCTGATGTCCTGCGCCCCACCTTCGCGGGGTTCCGGTCCGCGATGGCAGCCAGGTCCGCCTGGCCGATGCCGCAGTACTGCAAGAGCACGTTCCCCTTCGTCGAGGCGCCGTAGCCGAACACCCGCTGCCCCTGCCGCTGGATGGCGGCCAGCCGCTCGCGCAGCTCGTCACGGACGCGCCCCACCGACTCTCGGAAGCGCGCGTAGGGTGCTGGCGTGTCATAGCCGCGCCGCTGCTCGTCGCGCAGCGCCTCGCCCACCCGCCGCTGGCCGGCAGCCTGCGCCGCGTGGGGGCCGCCGCGCTTGACCAGCGTGCAGCGGACGCTGCCGCCGTTGGCGCTGTTGAAGGCGATGTCGCAGAACACAAACCCGGCTTCTTCGATCAGCCGGCGCAGGGTCGCCAAGCTGTAGTAGCCGAGGTGCTCATGGCAGATGGCGTCGAAGGCGGTCCGCGCCAGCATGGCGCCCAGGTAGCTCATCTCCAGCACCCAGACCCCGTCATCCGCCAGGATCGCGTGGACGTCGCGGCAAAGCGCGAGCGGCGCTTCGACGTCGTAGAACATCGCGACGCTCGTGACCACCGCGGCGCGCTCGCCGGGGAAGCGCTGCTCAAACGCCTCGCGCCGGAACACCGTCGGGATGTAGAGGAGGCCGTGCCCCTCGATCTCCGGCCGGATGTTCGAGGGCTCAAAGGCGACCCTGACGAGGCCGGGCTGCTCATAGGCCAGGAGTGCGGTCCCATCATTGGCGCCGATGTCCACCACGATATCCCCGGCGCGCAGCGGAAAGCGGGACTCGATCTCGCGCACCAAGCCCTGGAGGTGCCGCCGCATGGTCGTGTTGATGCCTGAGCGATAGCCGTAATCCCGGTACAGGATGGCGGGAGGGACGGTGTGCCGCAGCTGGACGAAGCCGCAGGCTTCGCGCCCCAGGCGCGCCGCGCACCGGACCACCTGCAACGGAATCGGACTCTCCAGCCGGTTCTCCGGCCGGCCGTCGTTGAACAGTCCTGCGATGGCTTGAAGCCCCAGATCGATGACCGGGGCGAGCGCAGGATTCCCGCAGATCCGGCACGCGTCGATTTCTTTCACCTGCTGCGTCCATGACTCCGCGACGAGGCTGGAGGCGCTCATGCCGCAGGCCCCCCGGGAGCGGCCGCGGCCGCCTGGCCGACCAATCCCGCGAGGCTCCACTCCAGACCGGCGCGCCGCACCGCCTCGAAGCCTTCGCCCGGCGCGTCCAAGCCGGCCAGATGGAGATCCGCGTCGACGAGCGCTTTGACCAGCGCCTCGAAGGAAATCCTCGGGGACCAGCCCAGCAGGCGCGAGACCTTCGCGCGGTTGGCGCGCAGCACGGTGCCATCGCTGGTCCGGAACTGCTGCGGATCGGTGCGCACATGCCCTTCGTGGCGCAGGCCGGCGTACGCGAACGCGGCCTCCACGAACTCCCCGACGCTGTGGTCTTCGCCGCTGCCCAGCACCACGTCCTCCGGCGCCTCCCGCTGCAGCAGCTGCCACATCACCTCGATGTAATCCGGCGCATAGCCCCAATCCCGCCGCGCCTCCAGCCGGCCCAGCCCGAGCGCGTCCTGCTCGCCGGCCAGGATGCGGGCGATGCCCCGCGTGATCTTGCGCGCGACGTGCTCCTCGCCGCGCCGGTGCGACTCATGGTTATAGAGGATAACGCTGGAGCAGCGCAGCCCCTGCGACTCGCGGTACATCCGCGCCAGGTGATAGGCATAGAGCTTGGCCGCGCCATACGGGTTGCGCGGATTCATGGGCGAGCCTTCGTGCTGCGGCGCCGGGGCCTCCCCGAAGATTTCGCAGCTCGACGCCTGGATGAACCGGATGCCGCGGTCGACCCGCTGGATGGCCTCGAGCAGCCGCAGCGTGGAGAGCCCGGTGACGTCGGCCGTGTAGGAGGGAATCGAAAAGCTGATCCGGGAATCCGCCTGAGCCCCGAAGTGGTACACCTCGTGCGGCCGGACTTGCTGCACCAGATCGAGCAGGCGGGCGCTGTCCGACAGATCCCCGAGGAGATCGATGCGGCCGGCGCCAGGCGGCTCGGCGGCGCTGAGCGATTCCCCCCGCCGGCTCAGGCCGTACACCGCGTAGCCCTTGCCCAGCAGCAAGTCCGCCATGAACGAGCCGTCCTGCCCCGTGACGCCGGTGATCAGCGCGCGCCGGCTCATGAGGCCTTCCGCAAAATGGTGAACTCCCCGATCATCGTTTCCAGGACATAGGGGAACCCGGGGCGGCCGCGCAGCCATGCGGCGCGGGTCGTGGGCGCCACCACGTAGTCCGGCCTGCCGCACAGCGACAGATCGCGCGAGACCTCCTCGGGCGCCTGCCGGTCCCACGCCGACAGCAGGGCGTTGATGCGAGCCCCCTGCTCATCCGACCAGCGCATGCGCCGCGCGTCGAAGTACATGCCGTCGACGTGCCCGAAGAGCATGGACCGGCCGGTGCGGACCCGCAAGGAGCCGTCGTGGATGAGCCGTGTGCCGGCGCGGTCGAGCGCCAGCGCGAGGATGGTGGCCGATGGCGGCGTTGCGCGCCTGACATATTCGTTGACGCCGATCCACTTGGCCGAGCTATTGTCCCCCATGATCCCGTGGCGCACCAGGCATCGCAGCGCGCCGGTGCGGTGGCGCAGCGTGCCCACGCCATAGAGGCTGAGCACCCCGACGCCCATGGCGGCCGCGACGATGCCCAGCCGCCGCGCCGGCGAAGGAACGGTGGCGCCTGTCCCGGTGGTGCATGACCACGCGGCCATCACCACGCTCGCGCCGATCGCGACCAGGGCCAGCTTGATCTGCGGGGTGCTGTGGAGCAGCAAGAGCGCCATCAACGCGCCCCACGCCGCCACGGCCCCGGCCCACGACCGGGCGCGCTGCAGCCAGCTCAGCAGGGCGGTCCCGATCGCAAGGTACAGCGCATATTGCGTCCACCAGAGCATCCGCGGAGGCTGGAGCGCAGCCAGGTACGGGATCTTCAGCGCATCCGGGGCGAGAGAGATGTAGACGCCGCCGAGCAGCCACACGAGTACACCGAGTGCCGCCACGATCCTGACCCGCGCCATCACCGCAGGCTGCGGCCCCCTGAGCATCAGTCCGATCACGCACAGACCGAGGAAGAGCGCGTTCGCCGACAGGGGGTTCCGGAACGGATTGACCTCGCTTGGATCTTCGCCGACGATGTGATCAAATACCCACGCATGGCTGCCGTCAGCCGGCTGCAGGCGCATAGAGTAGTAGGCGAGGCCGGCCAGCCCCGCAGCCACCGCCGCCAGCGCGGCGATCCACCGGCCGCGCGGGCGCAGGCGATCCCTGCACAAGAGGATGACCGCAATCAGGATCGGCATCGCCGCGCTCTTGAGCGAGATCAGCGCCACCAGGACCATCAGGACAACGATGCGCCAGGGCGCGCTGCCGGCCAGGCTCGCGGAGAGCAGCCAGATGATGGCCGGGGCGGCGAGGATCGTCGGGTTGAAGTCGAGGCAGTCGACGGCAAACGCATGGTTGTTGAGGATCTGATGCCCCACCAGCATGAGGGCGAGCAGGGCCACGCGCTCCGCCGGCTGCCGCGCGCCTAGCAGCCTGGCGGTCTTGTCGATGCCGGCCAGCGCCACGGCGGTCAGGCCCATGAACACGAGGAAGGTCACGCGGTCATCCAGCCACGCGTCGCCGCCGATCCTCGCCAGCCCGTACATCAGCGATTGCATGGTCGGCCGGCCAGGCGCCATGAAGGGGTCGTTCGGAAAGCTCCCCGGATGGATCGCCTGGTAGAGGTTGCCCCAGTAGCCGGAATACGGCTCGAGCCCGCGGAACATCGCCAGCGGGTACAGGACGGACATGATCGCGATCCAGGCGGCCACGAGGCTCATCAGGTCCTAGATGGTCATGGCGGTGAACCCGCCGTCGACGGTGACAATCGATCCGGTCACAAAGCTGGCCGCGTCCGAGGCCAGCCAGAGGACCGCGCCGATGAGCTCCTCCGGCCTGCCGAATCGGCCCATGGGCGTATGGCCCAGGATCGCGCGCTTGCGGGCGCGGTCGATGAAGTGCTTCAGGCTCCACGCCGTCGGAAAAAACCCGGGCCGCAGCGCGTTCACGCGGACGCCGTGCCGCGCCCATTCCCGCCCGAGGTTCTGCGTCAGGTTGGCCACGCCGGCCTTCGCCGCCGAGTACACGAACGCCTTGGAGAGCGGCGGCCCCATCGACACCGAGGCGAAATTGATGATGCTGCCGGCGCGCTGCGCCACCATCGTCTCGCCGAACACCTGGCACCCGTGCAGCGTGCCGGCCAGGTTCACCCCCAGGATGCGCTGGATCTCCTTCGCCGAGATGCTGAAGAAGGGCGTCGGGGCGTTGGTGCCTGCGCCGTTCAAGAGCACGTCGACCCGGCCGTAGCGGCGCAGGATGGCATCGCGGCACCGCGCCAGCGACGGCTTGGAGGTCACGTCGCAGCGCAGGTGGCCTGCCGCACGCCGGGGCGGCTGCGCGTCGAGGCGGACGACCGCCATCCCGGCCTCTTCCATGGCGTCCGCCAGCGCCGAGCAGAGGTAGCCGGCGCCGCCGATGACCGCGGCCACCTTGCCGCGCAGGTTGAAGCGTTCTTCCAACGTCATGGGATCCTGGCCAACTGTGCCAGCCGGTGCCGCACCGGGCTCCAGGCATTGACGAACGGGATCCGGACGCCGAAGGCGCGCGGGCCGTTGGGCCGGGTCTCCGGATCGACGAACCACCGATGATACGGGTAGGGCCCGTCGAGCAACACCGTATCCTCCGCCTGCCAGGGATACGCCTCGAACACCGCGGCCTCGCCCACGATCCAGGCCTTGCGCTCCCGGTTCACGCAGTAGAAGCGCGAGGCCGGCGCGCTGCGGCGGCGCAGAAACGCGAAGTAGGCCGCGATGCTCTCCGGCCGCATTTCCTGCATGCTGTCGATGTTGATGGCGCAATCGACCGTCTCCCGCACCGCCTCGATCTCCCCGGGCGGCACAAACACGCACCGGGCCTGCAGCGCCCCCTCGCGCGCCGGCACGCCGAGGCTGCGCCCGGGATTGGCGCGCTCCTGCGTGGCGGCCTGGAACACGAGCTGCCTCGGCAAATCCACGTAGTACAGCCGAGCCTCCGGATGCCGGCGGCCGATCAGGGCGCCGAGAAATCCCTCGCCATCGCCGATGAGCGCGAAGGTCTTCGGGCTCAGCCCATGCCGCCGCCAGTGGTCGGTCAGCACGGCCAGCGCGCACGCGAACTTGAACACATGGAAATTGGCCCCGCCGCGCAGGTCGCGCGCCAGGCGCTGCGCCGAGCGCCACACCTCGGGAAAACTCTCTAGCGAGCGCGTGGCCCTGGCGTGGAGGGACCGCTCCACCGCCCAGACCGCCCGTCCTCGCAGCGTGGGCCGCGGCAAGCTGGCAAACCCGGCCGGGCGCAGGCGCAGCGCCCCGTCTTCCTGCTTCGCCACCACCTCGGCGCCGTACTGCTGCCACACCAGGCTGGTGTGCGCGGCCGGCAGCGGATCGCGCTCCGCTTGTTCCACCAATCTGGCAACGGTCGGGTTCATGCCGCCAGCACCGCCTCGAAGCTGTTCTGGATGGCCAGGAAGGCGCAGCCGGCTTCCTCGGCCGCGCGCGCGTCCTCCGGGGTGTCCCCGAAGAACACCACGCGGCTGGGCGCCAGGCCGTGCCGCTCGCCGAAGGCCGTCAGCCACGCCGCCTTCTTCACCGGGGCGCCCTGCACCACGTCGAACCAGCCCTGCCATCCGCGCCGGGCCAGAATCTCGCGCAGGATCTGCTCCGGCGTGCTCGAGAGCAGGGCCAAGAGATAGCGTCCCCGGACGCTGCGCAGGAACGCCGAAGCCCCCGGGATCTCGGGCGCGGCGATGATCTGCGCGGTGGTGGCCGCCTCGAACCGCTCGTGCAGGGAGGCTGCGCGCGCCTCGGTATACGGCTGCTGCAGGATCTGCTCGCACACATGGCGGAATTTTTCCCACCGCGGCGTATGGTGGTGGCCCCCGCAGTAGGCCAGGATCTCCTCGCGCTGCTGCGGAAACTCCGCGAAGCAGGTCGCGAACGCCTGGTACTTGATGGGGTTGGAATCCACCAGCGTCCCGTCGAAGTCGAACACCAGCGCGCGGGCGCGCGCGAGCATGTCAGCGCCGCTTGGCACGACCGCCTCCTGCCTCGACCGCAGCCCGCCCGCGGAGCGCCTCCGTGAGCCGGCGCATCCGCTCGCTCCATTTCCAGAGGATGAACACATCCGAGGCCAGCACGACAAAGGTGTACCCGGTCTCCAGGGCTGCGGCGACGGCCTGCTCGGTGGGCTCGATCGCCTGCGTGCCGCAGGCCTTGTGATGGCGCCGGCAGGCCTCGATGACGCGGGCGCACGCCTCCGCCACCCGGGGATGCTCGAGCTGGCCCGGGATGCCCATCGAGCCGGAGATGTCATAGGGCCCGATCATGACGCCGTCGACCGCCTCGTAGGTGAGCAGCTCGTCGATGGCCTCGACCCCGGCGACCGACTCGATCTGAATGATCAGACTCGACCGGTCGTTCCAGCGCTCGACATAGGCCGTGAAGTCCGCGCCATAGCCCTGGGCGCGGGCCACCCCATAGCTGCGGCGCCCCACGGGCGGATATTTGCACCAGGCGATGATCTGCTCCACCTCGGCGCGGGTCGAGACGTTCGGCACGATCACCCCATCTGCGCCGGAATCCAGCAGCCGCTTGATCTGCTCCCCGTTGTGCGACGCGACGCGCGGCAGGCACGCCGCCCCCCCGGCCTGGGCGGCGGCGATGATCCGCTGCGCCTGCTCCTGGCTGATCGTGCTGTGCTCCAGGTCGATCCCGACGAAGTCGACCCCGGCCGCGGTGAACATCTCCGTGATGGACGGATGCGCCAACGACGTCCACGCCCCGAAGACGGGCTGCGACGACGCGGCAAACAGCTGCCGAGGTCTCATGACACTTTCCGGAAGACGGCGAACATTTCCCCTGGAATGTGCAGGGTCATGCTGCGCTGAGCAATGAACGGGAGGTGAAGCAGCCTCCCCATCAGCGGCCCGATACCGCGGTACCGGCTTAACGATGCGGTGATTGAGGCCGCCGTGGCGACGTACGGGTACCGTCCGACCCACAGCTCCTGGAACCCCTGACTCACAAAGAGCGCACGCAACGACTGGCGGCTGAAGAGTTGTAGGTGCTGCCCCATGACATACCACCATCGTTGTTTGAGCAGCCGTGCCAGCCAGCTGTCCACGTCGCCGGTCCACAGGGCCACGATCCCGCCGGGACGAAGCAGTCTGTGCATGGCGCGCACCTCGCGCGCAGGGTCTTCAAAATGCTCGATCACGCCCCAGAGGGTGACCACATCATAGGAGGTCTGGGGCGTCACGTGCTCAAGGCGGCATCGATAGATGGTCAGACCCCGCTGCTCCGCGATGGCTGCCGCCCACGCAGACAGCTCCACGCCTTCCACCTCATAGAGGGCTTGAGCGGCGGACAGAAAATCCCCGGTGGCACATCCGACATCCAGCAGGCGCCCTGCCGGCACATACCGCCGCACCCGCGGCAGGACCCGCTGCGCGGTCAGCAGCCGTTCAGGCTGGCGCACGAGATAGGCCGGATCCTCCACCTCTGTGTACGATTTCCATAATTCCATCGGCCGCGGAGACGCGTACCCATGGTGGCAGGACCGGCACAGCACGAACCGGTAGGTCTTCATTTGGTGTGGGGAAAAATTGTAACCGAAAGATGGCAGCTGACCGTCCAGGCTATCAGGAAAGAGCTCCTGGTCCGTGCGCCGGCCGCAGATCGGGCATGGGAAGAGCGCGCTCAGCGTCTCTGTCGTCATAGCACGTGAGGCGTGTGCGCCCATACGGTGCCGGCCTTCCGTCGAAAAATCCAATACGCGCCGCGCGCGACTTCAAACTGATAGGCGAAGTCCGGACGATTCCCCAACCACGCGGAGCGTTCTATGGGAACAACGAGATACTCGGGAGACCCCAGGTGCGCCAGGCGCGTGGACACGGCCGGAAGATCCTCGCGCTCCCAGGCCTCCACCAGGTAGTGCGCCTCCTGGCGCTGCGCTTGGCACCAGAGGATGTTCGGATAGTCTAAGTAAAATGCAGCGATAGAGCCCAGGGGCATGGAACGGCCGGTGCGATTGCGCAGCGAGCCTTCGAACCGCAGGCCCAGGTCCTGCCCCAGCGCATTCCGCTCGGCCAGCGCCAGGACCGTGGCGGAGGCGGGCGTGTGTTCCCGAATGTACGGATTGACGTCGAGCCACACCGCCCCGCCGTTATCCCCCACGATGCCGTGCCGCGCCAGGAAGACCAGCGCATCCCAGCGGCGGGTCACCGTCCCTACGCCGTAGAGGCTGACCACGCCGACGCACATGGCGACCGCGGCGATCTGAAGCTGCGCAGGGGCGTCGAAGCCCGCGCGCCATCCTCGGTCTCGCCGCGTCCACAACGCCCACCCGGCCATGCCCACGGTGACGGCGGCCACCACCAGGGCCAGCTTCACCTGAAAGGTCCAGTGAAGAAAGTACAATCCCATGAGCAGCCCCCAAGCGGCCCCGAGGCTCGCAGCGGAGGTCGCGCGCTGCACCTGCTTGAGGAGCGCTACCCCAAGGACGAGATACATCACATACTGGCTCCACCACAACGCCCGGGTCACATCGAATGGGACGAGGTGCGGGATCTTTAAGGCGTCAGGCGCCCACGTGAAATACAGCCCGCCGAGGAGCCATAAGGCCAGCCCCGCCCTAGCCACGACCCGGACCCGGGCCGACACGGCGCCGGGCAGCCCCTTCGCGAGCCATCCCGCCACGCAGAGGACGACGAAAATGAGGTTAGCGTACCAGGGATTGAGGAAGGGGTTGGCTTCGGCGTTGTCCAGTTCATGATGAAGAAAATTGAACAGGCGGACGTCATCAGGCGAGCGAAGGAACAGCGCATAGGCCCCCCATCCGGCCATCATCAGCGCTGCAGCCGCAGCGGCGGCGATGAGCTGTCCGCGCCGGTGCAGCCGCTCCTTCCCCAGCAGCGCCAGGACCACCAGGCAGGGGAACCAGCCATTCTTGATCGAGAGAGCCAGGATGAGAACCATCAGAGGAATCGCCACGCGCGATCTCGGGCCGGCCAGACCATGGAACAGCAGCCAGATGATCAGCGGGCTGGATAGTTGCGTCGCATTGAAGTCGGCATGCCCGAGCAGCCAGCCCTGGTTGTCGAGGATCTTGTGGCCCAGCAGCATCAGCGACAGCATCGCGACGCGCTCGCCCGCGCGGCGCGCGCCCAGGAGCTGCGCGGTCTTGTCCACGCCGAACAGCGCCAGGACGACCAGCCCGGCGTAGACCACCATGGTCAGCCGGTCATCCAGCCACGGCTCGCCGATCGCCTTGACGATGAGGTAGTACATGGAGAGCATCGTGGGGCGCGTGGGCGACATGAACCGGTCCCCGGGGAAGCTGTCCGGGTGCAGCGCTTGGTACACGCTGCCGTGATAGCCGGAAAGGTTTTCCAAACCGCAAAACATCGCGAGCGCAAACAACACGCCCATCAGGATGATGAGCAGCCCAATGGCCTGATCCTGCGCCCGGTGCGTCCGCATGAGATTCAGCGGCGCGCGGCCAGCGCTGCCTGCGCGGCGGCCGGTGCTGTCGCGGTTGTTTCCCACTTGTTCCCCTGCCGCATCAGCCGCGGGTCGCACACCAGCGCGTGCCACACCACCGCCTGGAACGCTTCGGCGTGCGGGGTCACGGACTGCGGGTTCACCGTGGGGATCACCAGCACGATGTCGCCCCGCCGCTTCGTGTAGCCGCCGTCGCGGCCGACGATCCCCAGCACGTCCATCCCGCGCGCCTTGGCTTCATCGATCGCCGCGACCAGGTTGGCGCTGATGTGGCGCTCGCGGTTGCCGCCGCCGACCGACAGCACCAAGAGCGCGTCGCGGGCGCCGGCGCGGCTGACCCGCAGCCACGCCGCAAACACGGTGTCCCAGCCTTCGTCGTTGGTCCGCGCGGTCAGCTCCGAGACGTTGTCCACCGGCGAGTACGCCTCGATGCCGGCCAGCTTGCGGAAATCGTTCACCGCATGGCTGCAGTTGCCAGCGCTCCCGCCCACGCCGCAGAGGAACAGCCGCCCCTCCTCGGCGCGCAGCCGCGCCAGCCGCTCCACCATCCGGTCCACGACGGCGACATCCAAGCGGGCGGCGATCTCCGCCGCCTCGGCGAAATGCCGGGACAAAAATTCGCTCATGCGCGCGCCTCCTGGATCATCCCACGTACGTGAGCATGCGCTCCGCCTCATCCTTCCCATAGACCATCTGAAAAAACTCTTTCGAGAGCGATTCGAACACCGCCTCGCCGCCGTCGTCAAACTGCTCCGCCCGCTGAATCTCCGGGTAGCGCGACTCCGGCATTCTGGCGTAGAGCGGAAAGGTCCGCTGCAACCCGAGGATCTCATCCGGCTGCAGGTACGGCTTGGGCATGGTCAGCAGCGATTTCGAGATCACCGAGGTCGTCTGAAGGTTCGGATCGAGCCACCCTTCCCGGATCGCCATCTCGCGCAGCGGGGTGCCGTGGTAGGGGACGAACACGTTCACGCTGAGCGAATCATACGTGCCGATGGCCCGGATGAGCGCGATGCTGTCGAAGAGCAGCTCCCGCGTCTCATAGGGCATGCCGACGAGCACGTTCAGCGTGTAGGGGATGCCCGAGGCCGTGACGATCTTGGCCTGCTGCAGAATGAACTCATTGGTCATCTTCCGCCGCAGCTTCTCCTGCCGGTACCGCTCGTTGCCGTGCTCCAGGCCGAACGAAATCCGGTAGCAGCCCACGCGCGCCAGCTGGTCCAGCTTTTCGGCGTCGATGTCCTCGAACCGCGTCTGAAACCAGAACGGGATCTTGAACTCCTCATACATCGTGACGAACGCCAGCGCCTCCTCCTTGGGCCGCGCCAGGAAGGCGTCGTCGTTGATGTAGAAAAATTCCGGATTGTATCGGTTGATCATCGTGCTGATCTCGTGCCGCAGCGTGTCCATGGTTTTCCGGCGCAGGAACAGGCCCTGCTGCTTTCCCTTGGCCAGCTTGACCTGCGTGGGCGAGTTGCAGAAGGTGCAGGTGTACGGGCAGCCGCGATACGTCTCCAGCGGGATCGCCTTCCAGATGCGCGCGCCGAGCGGCCTGAGGAACCGCCGCTCATCGAAGAGCGAGAAATCCGGGATGACGCGGTTGATGTCGATGAGCGGCCGCGGCGCGTTGGGGATGACGACCCCGTCGGCGTCCTTGACCCACGTCCCCTGCAGGTGGGTGGCCGCCTCCCCGTGCCGGATGGTTTCACAGAATTCGACCACGGTCGCTTCCCCTTCCCCCAGCGCCACGCACTGCACGTGCGGCGCTTCGGTCACCACCTGCGGGGCCATCGTGGAGAAGACCCCGCCGATCAATGTCTTGACCTGCGGGTAATGGGCCAGCACATCCAGCAGCTCGCGCGCCTGAGGCCACGTGTCCTCCACCAGCGTGGAGAAAATCGCCACATGCGGCCGGAAGCAGTCCAGCTTCTTCGCGAAATCCCCGGTCAGGTCGGTCTTCGGCGAGCCCCAGAGCGAGACCGCGTCGAACCGCCGGCTGTTGAGCAGCTTGTTCGCCCGCGTCACCGGCAGGGGCTCCTTCAGGAACTCATACTTGGCCAAGTACGGGGTGCAGTCGAACAGGTCCACCGTGTAGCCCTGCTGGTTCAGGACCGCGGTGAACAGCGCCACCGCGTACGACGGCGTCAGCATCATGCTGAGGTTCGGATACACGATCAGCACCCGAAAATCATGCGGTGGGATCATCCCCTCTCCTGTTTTCTGCCGATGATGCGCGCGAAGGAGCTCATCCGATTCTGCTGCAAGAACGTTTGGAACGCCTGCTGAGTCTGCCGGTCCGCCTGGAGCACCTGCCGTTCGAAGGCGGACAACGGCAGCGCAGGATCCGCGCGCAGGTGCGTCTGCACGATTTCGACGTCCAGCACGCCCGGCGTGCTGACCTCCAACAGGGCAAAGCCCGCGCGCTGCAACAGCTGCTCCAGGCCGCGCAGGCTGAAACAATTGGCGCGGTCCGGCGGGTAGAGATAGAGGTTCTTCAAGCCCAGGATGGCCACATCGAAACCGGAGCACACCAGGGCGGTGAGAAACACCAGCCCGCCCGGCAACAGGCAGCGGTGCACCGCAGCCAGCAACGCGGCCGGGTCGTCCACGCGGTCCACCGATTCGAACAGCACGGCGGCGCCGAAGCCCTTGCCGTCAGGCTGCCGCCCGCTGGCCAGATCCATCTCGTTCACGAGGGCCACGCGGCGAAACGCGCCGGATGCCTCCAGCAGCGCGGTGGCTTCGCTCGGCGATGTCGCCGCGTGCAGCGCCTCGGGCCGGCCCATGCCCTGCATCCGCAGGCTGCTCCGAATCCACTCCAGCTTCGGGCTGTGGACGTGCTCCTGGCGCTCCTCGGCGATCCCGGCGTGGAAGGTATCCGCAGATTGGCGATGCCGGCTGACGCGGCCAAGCAATTCGGACCAGGCGGCCCGCGGGGGCAGCTCGGCCAAGAAAAGGCTGCCGCTCTCCGGGCAGCGCAGATACGGGAAGCCCTCCACGGCGCCGGCCGGCACAAGGGGCGAGCCGCTCACCGGCGAGATGGAGCGACGGCGCGTCCCGGCGCTGCAGGCCGCGCGCGTTTCCGACAGACAGCGCGCGCGATACGGCAACAGGCCGTCAAACGGCTTGACCGACGAGAGCGGAAAGGTCTGGTCGGTCTCAATGGACCACATCATGCGCTCCTGTTCCCTGGGCCTGGTGCAAAAAGTGCCTGGCACTTTTCGACGGGAAAAGTGCCAGGCACTTTTTGCCGTCGGTCAGCCAGCGCGTAGACATCGCGCGTGAGCTCCATGACCCGGCGCGCTTCGTCCAGCGTCCCGTGGGTCGGCGCGCGGCCTTCCTTGATGGACGCGAGGAACTCCTGGATTTCCTTCTCCCACGACTCGTCGCGGTCGAAGTGAATGATCTCCTCGCGCGGGTTCCCCAGGGCCAGCGCCTCATCCTCGAACTGGCGCTTGCCGATGACCAATTGCTCGCGCCCGTAGCTGCCGGTTTGCGACAACAGGCCGGTGGCCGTGAGATAGCCGTTGCGGCAGCCGATCTCGAGCCGGAACGTATGCTTCCAGAGCGTGGCGGAGGAATGGAGGAACGCAGGCACCCCCTGCTCGGAGCGCAGCAGCACGAACGCGTTGTCCTCCAGGCCGCGGCCCCAGAAGGCGTCGGTGAGCACCGCGTCAACGACGGAGAGCGGCCCGAGGAAGAGCTGGAAGAGGTCGAGCATGTGGATGCCCTGGTCCAGCAGGATCCCGCCCCCGGCGATGTCAGGGTTGGTGCGCCAGCTCTCGCCATACTTCGCGCCGCCGGATTTGCCGTAGGTGCCCTTGACGTAGAGCACCTCGCCGAGCCCGCCGTCGCCGATCATCGCCTTGGCCGCCTGCACCGACGGATGCAGCCGGTGATTGAAGCCGAAGGCCAGCGTATGGCCTGGCACCGCCGCGGCCGCCTCCGCGATCCGGCAGAAATCCTCCCAATGCCGGCCCGGCGGCTTTTCGCAGAAGACCCGGCCGCACCGGCGCAGCCCCTCGATGCACAGGTCCGCGGTCACGTGGTTGGGCGTGCAGACAAACACCGCGTCAAACGCCTGCCAGGGGATCTCCGCCTGCGCCGGCAGCAGGATGCCGTCGAGCCCCGACGCTGCTGGATCAATCGCCGGATCGAAGACCTTCACGTCCCGCACATCCGGATGGCTGCGGAGCGCGCGGTAGCGGATCTTGCCCATGTAACCGTAGCCGAAGATCAGGCACCGCATCGCAGATCCTCCAGCCACCGATCGAGCGACGCCTCGTCGACCGGCACGGTGTAGCGGCGGACAAAGGCGGCCGCCTCCTGCCACGCCTCCTGGAGGGCGTGCGCCGGCGTCGCCGCGTAGACGCGCAGCAGCCCTGCCAGCTCCTGCACCGAGGAGGCGGATTCCCGCCAGGCGCCCATCGCGCTGAGCGGATCCGCATCTCGAAGCGACGGGTCATGGACGTAGATGGGCTTGACCCCGTGCAGCACGGCATAGAGCACGGAAGACGAGCCTCGATACAGCACGGCGGAGGAGCGGGCAAAATCCTCCGCGATGGGCGCGCCGGCGGAGATTTCGATGTTCGGCAGCGCCTCCGGCGCTTCGTTGAGGTGCGGGCGCACCCGGTCGAATGGCATGATCGGATGGCACCGGAAGATAAACTGATGGTCCGGCAGCGCGCGGGCCGCCTGCATCGCGACATGGAACAGCAACCGGGCCTCCGACACCAACCCGGATTCCGGCACCACGAGCACCGTGCGCGCGTCTGGCCGAGGCCCGGCGCACGCCCGGCCGTTGGGAAGCTGGCGGAACGTTCCGAACGTGAGCGTCCTGGACCTAGGGTGGCTCGGCTGGAGCGCGGCCTGGGTCTGCGGCCCAAGACACAGCACCACATCAGGCTTGGCGCCAGCTCGCTGATCCTCGCCAGGCCCAAGCAGGGCCAGGCAGTGCGGAAACAGGACGGTGTGCTGGTAGCCCACCGTCTGGCAGGCCGGATCGGCGCGCTTCATCCCGCTCCAGAGGCAGGATTCCCACGCTTGTCCTTCATAGAGCGCCGCGACGGCTTTGGGGCGCCAGATGCGGACCGCGGCCTCGCCCACCCACCACAACAATCCGGTCAGCGCCGTATCAGGGGCGAGGCACTCGCGGCCGGCGAACGCCAGGATCGCTCGGGTCAATGGCTCGGCCTCGGTGCGCCAAAGCTGCCACAGCCGCCGGCAAGTCGCGATTTGCTGGGCCATCATCTGCAACGGAGCCAGGGGATGCACCAGGCAGAGCTCCGGGATCCGGGCCATGGGCGACAAGGAAATCTGACCTTTGGCGAACGCCCCTCGGATCCTGCCGGACACATCGCCGCACACCAGCAGCATCCGGACGTTGCGCTGGGCCAGCCGCTGTTGCAGATCGCCATAGTAGAAGTCGCGGCCGTCGCGCGGCGGTTCGGCGCTGAAGCACCACGTTTTGGCCAGCACGTCGAATGATCGGCGCGCGAGGGCCGCCAGCTGCCGGCGCACCAGCCAACGCGTCCACGCAAGCTGCAGGCTTGCCATCACCGCGTAGGCCACGCATTGCACCAGCCGGCGGATCAGCGCTACGCCAGGGCGCGCCTCTCCCCGCAAGAGCCGCTCCTGCGTCTCCTGCAGCGGATGCCGCACGTGCATCCACCGGATGGCTAGCAGCGGCAGATCCGGACAGCGCTGGCGCACGCGGTGCAGCGCCTGCGCCAACCGCTCCACCTCTTCCGGCGCCTGCGGCATGAACGGCGGGCCGGATGGCGCCGCGTGGCTGCCGGCGATCTGGCCTGGCGCTTCCACGACCGGCGCGCGGCTCATGACAAGGCCACCGGCTCAGCCGGAGCATCAGCCATTGACTCGCGCGGCGCGGCCGTCGTCGGCCTGGAGGCGTTGATCTGGATGATCGTGTCCGTTCCCCACCGCGCGGCATACCGCTCGGCGGCGACGGCCATGATTTTCTCCCGATCCCAGCCCTGGTCGAATCCTTCCAACAGCCAGCGCAGATAGGTGCCCATCCGCTCGGCCGCGCGGCCGTCGCGGAAGGGATCCAGCTCAGGCAGCATGGATGACCAGTCTCCGAATCCTGGAATGCCGCCCGCGCGGGCCCAATGCTCTGTGCACGCGCTCCACAGGCTCGGCCAATCCGTAAAGACCACCCGGCCCACGCCAAGACGATAGAACGGACTTTCAGACCAGCCCTCGCGGTCCATGAGCAGCGTGGGCACGCCGGTCAACGCGGATTCCACGCCAGCGGTCGCGGCCCATAGGTGCCCGTGGACCAACACATCGGCGGCCAGCGCGGCCGCCACCGGAGGCACGGGGCCCTGCACCTCGCCGCCTTCGAACATCACGCAGCGCCCGGTGGCTTCGGCGCGCGCCAACAACGCTGCCACCGGCCCCAGCCGCTTGCGCAGCGTGTGCGGCGTCTTTGGCTTGAGCAGGAGGCCGAAGCCAGGTTCGTTGAGCACGCGCTCTAACAAAAACGCGTACGCCTCGCGCGTCAGCGCGTGGTCCAGAGCCCACCGCGTATCATCATGCGAATTCTCATCGCAAAAGGCCAGAATCCGCTCCGCCCCCTGGCGGCGAAGCCGCTGGCGAATCCCCTGCGCGGGTGCGCGCCACAGGGCGGCGCGGTGGTCCCCGAGATACCCCGTCACCACCATGTAGGGAACGGCCGAGCCGGACCGCCGTTCGACCTCACCGGTCATGGGGGAGCAGCAAAACACGATGTCGGCTGCCGTGCTCAGTTGCGGCGAGGGGTGCGTTTCAAATGACCGCTGGTAGCTCGCGGTGATCCCGCCAAGATGCTGCAGGGCGTCGGCGATCGCGCAGGGCGTTTCGTTCATCCTGAACCAGGACACATGGATCTTGACGCGCTGAGACGCAAACACGCGGATCCAAAAATTCCGCGCGACGGCGTACGCATGGAGATGGGTCTGCGCCCACAGGCGCTCGCGGGCGGGAGCGGCCCTGACCAGCTCGCGCAGCGCGCCGAGGGCACCTGCGGATCGGGTGGCAGGCACGCATGCCGACGCCCACGGAAGCGTGGTGGCCTCGGGGCTCAGGGCAATGGCCGACATCCCGTGCCTGGTCACCTCGGTCCATTTCTCGTCGTCCAGCGGGGCTTGCGGCAGATTGAAGGTCACCAAGAGCCGCTCGGCCGGCAGCGAGGACTGCTGCCAGAAAAAGAGGTTGGAATACAGTGCCGGATCGTCCAGGTTCAGGTGGCCGTAATATTCCACCGCGATACGGTCGCGCTCCGGCACGGCGGGCCGGGGTTCGGCCAGCGAGGGCTTGGCGCGACGGCGCCTGGCCTCTTGCCAGAGCCTTCTCAGATCGCGGAAGGCGTGGCGCAGCCCGGAAGGCAACATCGCGGTCAGCCGGCTCCGCCAGGGACGCGTGGGAGGGATCGGCACACACGTAATGCCGTACGCTGACGCGTACCGGGCGACTGCCGCGTCCCACGGGCGCCGCTCAAGAAAGCACGTCGCCCGCCCGCCCCCAACGGCCTCGCGCCTGGTCTTCCATGCGCAGAGCTGGATCATGAGGAGCGCCCGCCACAGCGTCTGCCGTTCCGCAACGCTCGACGTCGCCACCCCCACGACCTTCGCCAGGTAGAACGGCAGGCGGGGATAGGCCTCGCCCCCCTGCGCCCCGAGCGCGTGAAATGCCGGCTCGCGAATCACCTCGGTGTGGATCTCCGGCAAGTCCTGATACAGGATCCGCAGCCAGATCGACCGGCCCTGCTCGTCGCGGACCTCGCCGATGCGAAACGCCAACGGCTCGATCGCCGCGCCCAGCAGCCACCCCGTCACGCGGGCCGCGGCCAGGCCGAGCCCGGATGCGTCGATCACATACCAATGGCTGGCGGCCCTGCGTCGGCGGACCAGGAAGGGCAGCAGCACCTGTACCCAGGTGCGCAACGTCAGGCACTCCACACACGCGATCATCCCCGCCCCACGTTTCGGTGCTGATTCCACTTGCGATTCCCCCACAGCGACAGCCCACAGAAGCGCAGCATGTCGAGAACACCCCCCTGCGTCTCTGCGGAATGCTCCAGTTCTCTAGCGTGAGACCTCACATGAGGACACTCCCCTCGCCGCTTACCGCACCACCCGCCACCCCGTCGTGGTCCACCGGGCGCCGGTTGATCCCGCCTCGACGAAGAGCGGGTCGATCTGCCCGCCGTTCATGCCCTTTGCACCGTTCTCGATCTCCTGCTGCACCTTCTCGATGGCCATGTAGTCGTTGTGGCCGAACGCGCGCTTGTCGTAGAAGTTCCGATAGAACCCGATGATCTCCTCGTAGGTGAAATGCTGCTTGAGCATCGCATGGCTCTTGGCCATGCGCTGTGGATTTCTCACGATTTGCATCATCCACTCCCAGCGAATCTTCCGAATGTCGGTCCCCCGCAGCGGCACTTTCTCCGGCTGGAAGACATCCCCGTAAAACGGGGTCTCCCGGAAGAGGGTGGGCGTGTAGGGTTGCGCTTGCTGCTCGAGCAGCCGCTCGGTCTCCTCCTTGGTCGGCTTCAACAGGTCGTAGAGGAACGTTCCCGGATACACCCGCAGGACGGAGAGCACCGGCTGCGAGACGTATTCGAGGTCCTTGGCGAACTGGATGGTGCTCATCGCTTCCTCGTAGGTCTCGGTCGGGAACCCCACGATATAGAAGGAGGTCACCACAAAGCGGGTGGACGCGTACTCAATCGAACGCCGGGCGCGCTCGATCTGGAGATTCTTCCCCATCAGTTTCTGCAAGCGCGGGCTGGCGGATTCCACCGCCAGCGCCATGAGCACGGTCCCCGCCTGCTGAAAAAGGTCCAGCACCTCCTCGTCCATCTGGTCCGCCCGCAAGCCTTGGGGGAAGTTGAGCCGAATCCCCGGGACCTCCTTGATCACCAACCGCAGGATGTCCTTGCATTTGTCCTTCGGGACGTTAAAGATGTCATCGACAAACATGAAGTTCCTGATGCCCCGATTGACGTGATACTGCAGCTCCGCCACGATGTTCTCCGGCGTGCGGCGGCGGATCTGCTTCCCGAAGAGCTGATGGCAGTAGAAGCAGGAGTACGGGCATCCCCGCGAGCCGCAGATCACCGCACTCTTGGAGAGGTCTTGGAAGGCCTGATTGGCCATATTGGTGTACGCGTTGAGATCGATCAGATCGTAGTCGGGAAAGGGCACAACGTTCAGATCCTTCATCAACGGGCGGGGGGAATTGACGTGGAACTTCCCGTCCTTGATGACGGCTGTCCCGATGGTGTCCAATGGGAGCCGGCCGGTTGTGCGGAGCGCCTGCACGATTTCGAGAAAGGTTTCCTCCCCCTCTCCCATGACGGCCAGATCGAGGATCTTCGGCTCGACCAATTCCTGCGGAGAGGCGTTGGGATACGGCCCGCCGCCGATCAGGGGAATCCCTGGGGCAAAGGCGCGCACGAACTGCGCCATGGCGATGAACGCATCCCGGGCACTGGACAATGACCGCAGGCCGATCAGATCAGGGGCAAACTCCCCGATCATGGCTTTGACGGTCTCGCGGGGATTGTTCACGGTTGAGGTGTGAAACACCTTGAACTCCATGTCAGGGAACCGTTCTCGCACGAAGGACACCAGGTACAGGAGCCCAGTCGGGTGACTCCGCCAACTCGCATCCAGCTGCCCCCACCCCCCGTCAGGCGCATCCCGTTCAATGTCGATCAACAGGACTCGCTTGATCTTTGGGGGGCCGGAGGCGCCGTTGGTCTGCAGTTCGACCCGCACCGTCGTGGGCTGCTGCGCGTCCTCGTCGTCGTGATGGGAGCCGCACCCGCAGGAAGAGCCGCATCCGCACGTTTTCTCCGCTTCCCCCTGCTGCTCCATGAGCTGTCCCTCTTCCTGGTCGGCGTGGTTGGAGCCGCAGGAGCCGCTTTCACACGTGGTCTCGCCTTCTCCTCGTTCTTCCATAGGGTGCCTCCTGGGCTCTCCTCCCCCCTCATCCATGGGCTGCCTCCTGTCTTCTCCCCGCTCTTCCATAGGTCGTCTCCTGTGCTGGTACGCGTCGTAGCACCGCCTTCGCCACAGCGATGCATCGCTGCAGCTCTTCGTCCATCATCCCGGCGCTGCTGGGCAGGCTCACCCCGCGCGCATACAGGTCCATCGCCGCCTGCACCTCGAATGCCCGGCAGGCTCGATACGGCGGCAAGGTATGAATCGGTTGCCAGAGCGGGCGGACCTCCAACCCCTCGCTTGCAAATCGATCGAGCACCTCGTTCCGCTGGGCCACCGTGGTGCCGAGCTTCAACAGGATGGTGTACAGCCAATACGCCGGCTCGGTGTGTGGTGGGGTCGGCATGAGGGTCACGCCGCCAAGGCCGCGTAACGCCCGCTCATAGGCTGCGGCAATCGCACGCTTGCGCGCCAGCAACTGACCCGTCTGCTCAAGCTGGGCCAGGCCGATGGCGGCATGCAAGCTTGTCAGCCGATAGTTGTAGCCCACCTCCTTATGATGGTACTCCCGCTGATCATCCCGCGCCTGCGTCGATAAATAACGAACGCGCTGGGCCCACAGCCGCTCCCGCGTCACGACGATCCCCCCGCCGCCGCTGGTCAGGGTCTTGTTGCCGTTAAAGCTAAAGACGCCAAGATCTCCCCATGTCCCGCAGTGGCGATCGTGGTATCGCACGCCGATCGCCTCACACGCGTCCTCCACCACCCGTAGATGGTACCGCGCGGCTAACGCCATGATGGCATCCATCGAGCAGGCCAACCCCAGCAGATGCACGGGGAGGATGGCCCGCACTCGACGCCCCGTGTGCTTGTTCCAGCAGGTACGCGTGACGGCACCGGCAGGCCCGTGCACATCCGTCCGCACCTCACATTCCCCTGCCAGGAACCGCTCGGCTTTGCTCACGTCCATCTGCCACGTTGCTGGCTCAGCGTCCATGAACACGGGATGTGCCCCGCAATAGCGGATCGCATTAACCGGTGCGACGAACGTCAGCGTCGGCACCAGCACCTCATCGTCAGGTTGGACACCGGCCACGCGCAGCGCCAGATGGAGACCCGCTGTCCCATTGACGACGGCGACCGCGTGGGACGCCCCGACGTAGTCGGCGAACGCCTGCTCAAACCGGCTGACAAACGGTCCGGCGGATGAAATCCAGCCGCTGTCCAGGCATTCTTTCAGATAGACCCACTCCTTGCCCGTCAGGCGCGGTTCACTGAGCGGAATGCGCCGCCGTCTCGCCGGTGTGCGCACGTCAGACGACGTAGGCGCCTGGACGGTAGCCATCAAGATGCCCCTGCATCCACTCGATCGTCAGCCGCAGCCCCTCGTCAAGGGAGACGGCTGGCTGCCACCCCAGTAGTTCCTTCGCCAGGCGGTTGTCGGCCAGCAGCCGCCCGACTTCGCTGTCCTTCGGCCGCACGCGCAGGGCGTCCTGTTCCACCTGCACCCGCCGGCCCGCCAGCTCAGCGATGCGGTGCGCCAGGTCGCCGATGGACACTTCCCGCCCTGACCCAAGATTGATCGTCCGTCCCACCGCCTGCGGGCTGACCGCGGCTCGAATGAAGCCATCGACCGTATCACTCACATAGGTCAAGTCGCGCCTCGGCGTGAGGTTCCCCAACCGAACGGTGGTATCCGTCAAGCACTGCGTGATGATGGTCGGGACAATGGCCCGGGCCGATTGCCTGGGGCCAAAGGTATTGAAGGGCCGCACGGTCACCACCGGCAAGCCAAACGATAACCCGAAGGATTCCACGAGCTTGTCGGCGGCGACCTTGCTGGCCGCGTACGGCGACTGGGCCTGCAGCGGATGCTGCTCGTTGATCGGCACATACTGGGCGGTCCCATAGACCTCGCTCGTCGAGGTGTGGATAAACCGCGCCACGCCTTGCGCGCGCGCGGCCTGCAGCGCGGTGAGTGTGCCCTCCGCGTTCGCCCGCAGGAACGACTCCGGGGCCTGATACGAGTACGGGATGGCGATGAAGGCAGCCAGGTGGAACACGACCTGCACGTCCTGCATCGCGTAGGCGACCGCGTCGCGATCGGTCATGTCGCCTGCCACGACGTCAAGATCGCCCTTGCACGGGCTGTGATCCAACCATCCCCAGGAGCCGTTGGACCGATAGCGGACCAGCGCCCGCACCTTCGCCCCCAGTTCCGCCAGCTGCTCAGCCAGATGGCTGCCGATAAACCCGCCCGCCCCGGTCACCAGCACGCGGGTTCCCCTCCAGGACGCGGTCATGATTGCCACTGCTTGATTGCTTCCTGGGCCTGTTCGTATTCTTCGCGCTGCCCGATATCCAGCCAGTACTCCCGCACCGGAAAGCTGACCACGGCCCGGCCATCGTCAATCATCCGTTGAATCAAGTCGGTCATATCCAACCGCTCCCCCTTCGGGATATAGCGGTAGACCAGCGGTTCCAGGAGATACATCCCCGCGTTGACAAACACCAGGAACGCCGGTTTTTCGCTGATCCGGCGCACCGCTGCCCCGTCGCATTCCACGACGCCGTACGGCACCTTCAGATCGTACTGCCGGACCGCCATCGTCAGATCAGCCTGGTGCTCCCGGTGGTAGGCCAGCATCGCCCGGAAATCGACCTGGGTCAGGATGTCGCCGTTGATCACCAGCGTGGTTTCGTTGGGCGCGTCCAACAATCCCAGGCCGCCGACCGTGCCCAGCGGGCGCTCTTCCTCTATATAGGAAAGCGCCACGCCAAGGCCGCTCCCATCCCCGAAATGTTCCGCGATCCGCTCCGGGTTGTGATGGGTCGTCACCTTGACCTGCCTGATGCCGGCGTCTCGCAGCTGTTTAATGATGATCTCCAGCATCGGCTGCCCGCCGACCGGCAGCATCGGCTTGGGCATCTGCTGCGTCAGCGGATGGAGCCGCGTGCCCTTGCCCCCCGCCATCACCACGGCCCGGACCGGCAGCGGCTCGTCCCGAACAAATTCCGCCAGCGTGACCAGCCCGGCCACGCGGCCTTCTGCATCCACCAGCGGCAAATACAGCAGCCGGTGCTCCTTGAGCGCGCGGAGGTAGGCGCCTGGGTCGGCCCCGTCCGGCGCAGTCACCGGTGTCTCAAATTTTGTGCCGGCCTTGCGACGCAGCACTTCGGTGACCGGCTGGTCGAACCCGATGTTCGCCAGGACCGCGCGGCGCACATCGCCATCGGACACCGTGCCAAGCAGCCGGCGCTGACTGTCGATGACTAGGGCGATCCCCAACCGGTTCCCGTCCATCTGGGCCACCGCCTGCCGCAGCGGCGTGTCCGGGCCGACGCAAAAGGTCGTCAAGTCGGTGTGCATGCTAGCGCGCGAGCGGCCTCCCGGACTTCAACCTGGTGGAATCGCTTGACGAGCAGGCGCTCATCGATCGCGATCCCTTTCAGCGCCTCAACGATCCGCGCCGCGGCGTGCCCGGCGCCGTACGGGTTCCGCAGCCCGCGCAGGCTCTCCCGGAACTCCGGAGCCAGGGCCCGCGCGATCGCGCGGCGGATCTCCTCAGCCGCATAGCC
This sequence comes from Candidatus Omnitrophota bacterium, assembly GCA_023247285.1. The sequence continues at coordinate 47,357 of JAHFGU010000001.1, read as the reverse complement.
GCAGGGGATCACGTTGGCGGCGCGGAGCCGGCCGGCCTGCCGCGTGCCGATGTCGACCACCGGCAAGCCGAACGACGGCGCCTCAACGATGCCGCTGGACGAATTGCCGACCATCGCGGCCGCGCGCGCCATGAGGCTGAAGTACGCCTGGGTGCCGAGGTTTGGGACCAGCGCGGCGGACGGATGGCGCCCCACGAACGCCTCGATGCGCCGGCGGATCACTTGGTTGTTCGTATCCGCGTTCGGCAGGGTGAAGACGAGGGGCCGCGCAACAGACTCCAGCGCCTCCAGCAGCGCATCGATCTGCGCCTCGGCCCGGTCATATTCCAGCGTCACCGGATGATACGTCACCAGCAGCGGCGCAGAATCGAGGGACAATCCCAGCAACGATTCCAGGGCCTGCCGATCGGATGCGACAAAGGTCCGGAGGTGGTCCAGCCCGACCGCGCCGCACGCGGTGACGCGCCATGGCTCCTCGCCCATCTGGATCACCCGCTGGGCGTATTCCTCCGTCGCGACAAAATGCAGGTGGCTCAGTTTGGTCATCGCATGCCGAAAGCTGTTGTCGATCGCGCCTTCCGTCAGCTCACCGCCGGCGATGTGCGCGATGGGAATCCGAAACGGGACCGCGGCCGAGGCGGCCGCATACATCTCGAAGCGATCGCCCAGCACGAGCAACAGGTCCGGACGGAGGCGCGCGTAGGCCTGCGCGAAGCCGGCCATGCCGATCCCCATGGACGTGGCGATCCCCTCCGGGGTGTCGGACGACATCCGCAGGTCGACGCGGCCCGCGATGTCGAAGCCGTCGGCGGTGATCAGCTCAACAGTCAGGCCGAACGCCGCCGCCAGGTGCATCCCCCCCACGATGAGCTGAAGGCGAAGCGCGGGATCCTGCCGCATCGCCCGCAGCAACGGCACGTAGCAGCCGTAATCCGACCGCCCGACGGTGACCACCCCGATGGTCCTCATGGTCCACGCTTCCACACGGCTTGCAGCGCCTCCAGCTCCCGCCAGGCCACCGGATTGCCCGCGGCGAGCACGCCGGGCGGCACGTCGCGCACGACCACGCCGCCTGCCGCCACAATCGACCCCCGGCCGACCCGCTTGCCCACCGTCACCGTGGCGTGCGTGGCCAGGAACACGGCCTCCTCGATGGTCACGTGGCCGTTCGTGCAGGCGTACGGCCCCAGGATCGCGTACCGGCCGATCCGGGTGTCATGTCCGCAGCTCGCATACAGATTCACGAGCACGAACTCCTCCACGATGGCATCCGGGCCGACATAGGCGAACGGGCAGATCACCGCACCGGTGCCCACGCGCGCCGACGGCGCCACGTAGGCCTGCGGATGCACCAGCGTCAAAAACTCCGCACCCTGCTCCTGCAGGATGGCCACAGCCCGCTTCTTGGCCTCTGCCGTCCCCAGCGCAAGGAGGAAGATGTCGCCGGCGGCCGGCGCATAGCTGTCTTCCGCCCCGAGCACCGGATAGCCGGCATGGGTCGTGCCGTGCCGCGAGCGGTCCCGGTCCAAGAATCCCTTGACGCGATAGCCGGCGTCCGCCGCGCAGAGGTCCTGCGCGTACTGCAGGATTTCCTTCGCGAACCCCCCGGCGCCCACGATGACGATGTCGCGCATGCGCGGATTAGGCGGCCACGGTGACCCAGCGCACCAGCCGGTCCATCACGAACATCCCATCCCACGGCGATTCGTAGTGGCTCATCTCGCCTACCGGGGGGCAGCGCTCGGCCCCGCGCAAGGTGGCGCGCTCGGCAAACGCGATCCGGCGGGATGGCTCCAAGGCCAGCCCGATGGATTGGGTGCGCCGGCTGGCCAGCTCCGCCGCATCCATCGCGTCGGCAATCGGCCGGACGAACACCGCGCGGCCGCCGCACGCCTCGGCCAATCCTTCATCGTCTTCCCCATACAGCACCGTCCACGCCGGCCCTGGGGAGTAATGCGCGATGCCGCGGGCGTCGTACATCGCCCGCAGCGTGAGCAGGCGTGAGACGTCCTGCGCGCGGGGCGACGCCGCCGGGAGCATGGCGCACACCCGCGCCATCGCGTCAGCCAGCCGTGCGGCGAACTCGCGGGGACTCATCGCCCCGCCCTGCTCGACGAAAATCGTGTGCGGCGAGTTGCACCCCTGCTGGTCAAACAGGCAGACGTCAAACGCGGCGCGCGTCGTCACGTCGGCCACCCCGCGTTCGTCGAGGCACTCCTTGCCGATCACCATGTACGAATACTTGGGCCCGAACACGATGTCTTCCGCGCCGGGAGCCTTCGGCAGCGCCTGAATCATCTCGATGGCTTCCTGGCTGCCCCAGGCCACCCGCGCATCCGCGGCGAAGGACATGGCTTCCTGGGCGGCGCGATCCTCACGCTCGACATACCGCGCCGCCGCGGCGCGCGCGAGCACCGCGCCGGAGATCCGCCGCCCGTCCGCGGTCTCGTACGTCACCTGCGAGAGCGCCTCCAGCAGCGCAGGGAGGACGCCCGGCCAGTCCGCAGGCACCTTGACCAGGCTGACGTTTTTCGTGAGCCAGGCCTGCACGAGTGAAAACACGCCCAGGAGCGGCACATTCCCGGCGATCCAGTGCACCACGAGCCCGCGCGGTTGCGCATGGAGCAGCCGGTCTCCGGCCGGCAGAAATGCATCAAGATACCGGCGCGTGCCGCGCATCGCCAGATCGAGCTGGGCCGCCAAGCGCGCAGGCTCCAGCCAGCGCAGGAGGAACGGCAACCCCAGCGGCCGCAGCTGCCGGTGCAGCGGATGCCCCGGGTCAGCCAGGACGCGGCGCAGCTCGCCCAGCAGGCCGAGGATCTGATCGCTCTCCAGCGCATGGAGCGCGTCGGCATGCTGCCGCAGCCCCTGGATCAGCTCCTCCAGCGGCGTTTCCTGATCGGCGGCGACCTGGGACATCAGCGATGACGCCATCGCGCTACGTTGACCGCCTCCCTGCCGGCTCAGGGGTCAGGTCTCCGCATCCGCGCGGCTCGGCCGCCGGCGCGCGCCCCGACACGACAAACGCGGTCCCGCGGCGCCCGCAGCCACAGCGGTCTCGGCCCACGATGCGCCCGACATCGTCGGTGATGACCGAGACCCCGGGGTAGCTGTGGGGGATAGGGAAAATGCATTGCACCAGCCCATCCTGGCCATCGTCCGCCGGCTGCAGCGTGCGCGGATCTCGCACGATGACCTCGGCGAACACCGGGGCGTGCTTGACCCCCTGCTCGCAGTCCGGGTAGATCATGCCAATCTGCTCGGTGAACCCGTACACGTCAATCACGCGGCCCGCCGGCACACCGAACGTCTCATGCATCAGCGCGGCGAACGCCACTTTCGTGACCGCCTGCTGCTGCAGCTTCTTCCAGCCGCCAATATGCAGCACCGTGGCATTGGGCAGCGACACACGCTCACCGGCCTCGCGCAGCTGCGCCGCCGCCTGGTGCAGGATCGCGGTGAAGCCAAAGAGACACAGCCGCTCCCCTGAGCCGATGCCCTCAACCGCCTTCGGCAGGAGGCCGACCTCGAGGCTGACGTCGCCGGCGGCGTTCGCCGTCATCACATAGTCGGCGCGCGATGCAGCCAGCAGGAAGCCGCGGATCGCTGCGCCACGGGCGGTCAAGGACGCCGGCGTCGCGGCCTGGAGCGACGGGTCGGCGTCAAACACCACAAACGGCAGGCGGTCAGCCCCCAGGTAGCTGCTGAGCACAGAAACCACCGCGAGCTTTTGCCGCCTGGCGGTCACCGGATCCACCACGATCTGGCTCGGGGTATCCGAGGTGGTCGCGCTGGATCGCAACGTCACGGTGGGGCCCCCGTTGACCGTGCTGAGCACCATCTGCTTGAAGAACTGCGCCGGCAGATACGGGATCGCCGCAAGATCGGTCACGCCGCGCGCCGGCGCGAACCCGCGCTTGTCGCACACCGTCCTGAAGGGAGCGCAGTGTTGATAGTGGTGTTCCAGCGCCGCCTGGACCGCCGGCAGCAGCAGCGCGAGTTTTTCCTGTGGGCCGGCCGCAAACGGCGGATGCGCCAACAACGCGTCAATCGGTTGCGTCATCATGTCGGTCAGGCCAGCACCGCATCGAGCAGCCGCGCGATGTCCTCCGCCGAAGGGCGCCGCGGATTGGTCCGCGCGCACGGATCCGCCAGGATATCCCGGCAGAGCTCCTCCTGGTGCGCCCGCAGCGCTGCGGCCGGCGCACCGGCGGCGCTCACCGTCCGGGGCAGCTGCAGCCCCTGCTGCAGCTGCTCGATCGCGGACACCAACGCGTCGAACCCGTCATACCCACACGCGCTCGCCAGCGCCTGATACCGCTCCGGCTGCGCCTGCGCATTGAACCGCATCACGGGAATCAGCAGCACGCTGTTCAGCAGCCCATGGGGCACCTTTACCTGAGCCCCCACGGTATGCGCGACGGCGTGGACAAGCCCGACCGAGACGTTGCTTTGCGCGATCCCGGCCAGGCACGCGGCGTGCAGCATGGCGTCGCGCGCCTCCAGGCGGCTGCCGTCCTGGAACGCGGGCAGCAGGTGCGCCATGATGAGCCGGATCGCCGCCGTGGCGCACGCGTCGGCGAACGGGTTGTGCGCGAGGGAGACAAAGGCCTCGATGGCGTGCGTCAACGCATCCATCCCGGTCGCGGCGGTCACCGCCGGCGGCAGGCTCACGGTCAGCGATGCATCCAAGATGGCGATGTCCGGCAAGAGCTCGTGCGAGACGATGATCTCTTTGACCCGGCGCTCGTGATTTTGGAGGACGGCCGAACAGCTCACTTCGGACCCGGTGCCGGCGGTGGTGGGGATCAACACCAACCGGCTGCGCCGCAGCAGCGTTGGGATGCTGAACGGCTTCAGCAAGAGAGGCGGCTCCAGCGCCGGGTGCTCGTACCAGGCGTACATCACCTTCGTGGCATCCAACACCGAGCCCCCGCCGATCCCGATGATCCAGTCCGGCGCGGCCGCCCGCATCGCCTCGACACCGTCGCGGATGCGAGGCCACGTCGGCTCTTCGTTGATCCGGTCATAACAGACCGCCTCACCCCCGCCGCTCGTGACATGCCCCAGGACCTTGTCGAGGGCGCCGGATGCCCTGGCGGAGGAGGCCCCGGTGATCACGAACGCCCGACGCGAGCGAAGCTGCTTCAGCATCGAGACGGCACCCGCGCGAAAACACAGGTGTCGCGGGAGGACCAAGCGCGGCACCATCCACCGAATGGCGTCCAGCCCTGCGGCCGGCAGCCGCTCACGTTCGAGTGCCACGCCGATCCCGCCGTGATCCATCACACCGCCCTCGCCATGGCATCGGGGGCGTCGGCCAGCAGCTGCTTCTGGAGCTTGCCTGAGCCGGTCTTCGGCAGCCGGGGCACGAAGCTCACGATGGCGGGCACCTTCCAGGGCTCCAGATGCTTCAGGCAGTGGCGCTTCAGATCCTCCGCCGACAGCCCTTCGTCTTTTCGAACCACAAACGCCTTGACCACCTCGCCGGCAATGTCCAGCGGATCCCGTACGCCCACGGCGGCGGACTCTTCCACAAGCGGATGGTTCGCCAGCACGTCCTCGACCTCGCGGGCGAGCACCTTGTGTCCTCCGACATTGATGAGGTCCTGGGTCCTGCCCCAGAGGGTCAGGCAGCCCTGCGCATCCAGCGACCCCAGGTCGCCGGTGACCAGCCAGCCATCCACCAGCGCGCTCGCGGTCTCATCCGGCCGGTTCCAGTAGCCTTGCATGACGGTATCACCTGCGATGCACACGATCCCGATCGTCCCGGGCGGCACCTCACGGCCCTGCTGATCGATGATCTTGAGGCGGACCGTGGCCGGCGGCGTGCCGGCGGACTCCAGCGCGTCTTGCGCGGCATGGAACTCGAGGAACGTGGACCGGGACGCCTCGGTCAGCCCGTAATGCATATAGATCCGGGTCCGGGGGAGCAGCGCCATGAGCGCCTGCTTGTGCGCCAGCGGCATCGGGGCGCTGCCGATTTCCACGTACCGCAAGCATGAGGCGCACTGTGTGAGCAGCGCCGCGTAGCGCGAGAGGAAAATGGCGAACCCTGCCGGCACCGAGGCCAAGCCGGTCGCCTGGTGGCGCAGGCAGCTCATCAGCACCTTGTCCGGCCGGTCCAATCCGGATTCAATGATGACCGTGCCCCGCGTTTCGAAGAGGCACCGGGTCCGCCCCAGCCCGAAGGAATGTGTCAGCGGCAGCGACACCACCTCTCGCTCGCCGTCCCCGATGCGCATGACCTGGTTCATGTTCCGTGTGGCCGCCATGAGATTGGTGTGCGAGAGCCGGACCCCTTTTCGGCGTCCGGTGGTCCCGGTCGTGTAGAGGAGGAGCGCCGTGGACTGCTCGGGCGCTCCCGAAGGCAGCTCCAGGCGAGCCGGCTGGCCCAGGGCGCTCCAGAACCACGTCTCCTTGGCCAACGCCGGCGCAGCGCCATCTTGCACCACCAGACTGAGCTCTGACGCAGCCTCCAGTACCTGCTGGTGCCGGCCCAGCGCCTGCCCGCGGCCAATCACCACGCTGACCCCGGCATCCCGCAGGATGTGCTCGACGCTCTGCGCACGGAACGCCACGTTGATCGGCACCGCGATGGCGCCCAGGCTGACCACCGCATACTGCGCGAACAGCAGCTCTGCGCAGTTCTCCATCAGCAGCCCGACCCGCGCGCCGGCCGGCACGCGTCCCCGGAGTGCCCAGGCAAGTCTGGCGGTCTCTCGCGCGCACGTCTCGTAGGTGAAGCGCCGCTCGCCATCGATGATGGCCGGCGCGTCGGGGTGGCGCGCCAGGGCGCGCGGGATCCAATCCGTGATCAGCACGTCACAGCCCTTTCCTCACCAAAAGCTCCTTGATCGCCTTGACGCTGTCGATCGCGATCACGTCATCCATCTGAAACTGCACCTTGAACTCCTGCTCAAGGCTCGCCAGCAAGGTCAGGTGGCCCATCGAGTCCCAGCCGTCCAGCGTGCCGGGCCCCCAGTCATCCTGTAGCGGCGCCCCGTTCAAATGGAACACGGCTTGAAAAACCGCCTGCAGCCGCTGCTCCAGCCCCGGCTGAGCCCGCTGATCAACCTCGTCCATGCACAGCCTCCTGCGACACGGCCGGCGCGGGAGCCGCTTCGGCCAGCTCGATGAGTTCCTGATCCCGGGTAAACACAAACGCCACGCAACGCCCCTGGAACGCCACGGCCGGCTTGGGCTCGGACACGATGCGGCCACCCCGCGCGACGAACCGCTCGAGCGCCTGTGGGAGATCGTCCACCAGATAACACACGTGGAAGAACCGGGTCCGGCGCTTCAGCCAGCCGTTCAGCGGAGACTCTGGACCGGTCGGCTCCAGCAGCTCAAAGCGGATCCCTCCCTCGGGGGGGCGGACGAACGCGGCCCGCGCCTGCTGGAGCGGATCCACGATGATGATCCCATCCCAGGAATAGCCGAGGTCTTCTCGGTAGTACGCCAGGCTGGCCTCCAGCCGCTCCACCGCCACCCCAAGATGATCCAGTGTCATCCGGCCATCGCTCCGGCGGGTGCCGGTGCGGCCGTTTGCGCCTGCAGCAGCCGCAACTGCTTCGCCGGCACGCGCGGGAAGCGCCGGAAGTCCGGGATGAACGGCTCCCCGTGCCGCTGGCGCCATTCCCGCTCGTACGCGCTGATCCGCTTGAGATCCCGGTTCACCATGAGCTCGCGCAGCCCGAGCAGCTCTACCGCGTTGAAGTTCTCGCTGATGACCGCGGTGATCTTCGTCGCGTCGCCCAGGTCCAAGAGAAACGCCTCGAGGTCCCCGTTGTACTGCTCGAGGATCCGGTCCTTATAGGTGTAGTACCACTCGGAGCCGGGATACGGCGTGGCGAAGAACGGCACCACCTGGATGCCCATCCGCTCCCAGGCCAGGACGCTCTCGCGGATGCTGTCGAAGAACTCATCTGGAAATCCGATGATCTGGTTCGGGACGGGGCGGATGCCGGCCTCCACCGTCCACTTCAGCGAGCGCTCGTTGAGCGCGGCGGTCGTGCCCTTGCCGAGGTTTTTCAGGATCCGGTCGGAGAAAGACTCATAGCCGTAGCACAGTTGGCTGCAGCCGGCCTCATACAGCTTGCTGAGGAGGTCCCGTCGCACCAGCGTGGCGTGGCTGGTCCCGCCCCAGTGGATGCCCTTGCACGTGTCGTCGTGCGGGCGCTTCTCCCGGCGGCAGTCGGGCTGGAGCCCCTCCTTGATCCATAGGTCGGCGATCTCCGGCAGCCATGTGTAATGGCTGTACGAGTTCATCGTCATCAGGTTCTCGTCCAGGAAGAGCACGAAATCGATGCCGAACCGGTCCCGGGCGTACTTGACCATGTCCACGACGTACCGGGCGCTGTGCCAGCGGATGTCGCGCTTGTACGTGAACTCGACGTCGGTCCGGCCCTGCGCGTTCTTCGTGTAGTTCAGGTCCCCGGCGATGCCCAGGTGGTAGCAGAAGCGGCAGATGAGCGAGCACCCGTAGCTGGTGTTGATGTCCAGCCGGCGCTTGGCGGTCAAGTTCTCTTCGCTGTACAGCAGCTTGCTGTTCTTCCAGTAGATCTCCTGCGGAAAGAGCTCCCAGGCCGGATAGGGCAGCCGGTCCATCTCTTCCATGCTGATGAGCGGCCGGATGTCGGTGAGCTGGATCTCGCCCTTGGGATCCCGATATGCGACGCCCTTGATGGCCGACCAGTCGCGCGCGCCGTGGTCCACGCGGGCGAGGATCTCCGGGAAGGTGACGAACGCCTCTCCCACCACCCCGATGTCCACCTGGGGCAGGAACGTCATGATCTCGATGGGCATGCTGGTCAGCACCCCACCGCCCAGGACGACCAGCGCGTCCGGCGCATCCTGCTTGGCGAACTGCACGATCTTCTTGATGTAGCCGTAGGCGGTGGTGATGGAGCCGGTGGCGATCACGTCCCACCGGTCGCTGCCCAGCGCCTGCCGCAGCGCCTCGTCCCCCAGGCGCCAGGCATTGGCGTCGTAGACCTGCACCTGGTGCCCATCCCGTATCGCGACGGCAACCATGAGGGCCATGCCGATGGGCAGGTGCTTGGGGTCGTCTTCCTCGCGGATCAGTGGATTAATGAACAGCACTTTCGCCATCGACCTCACCCCTTCCTGGTCGGGCACCGCGTCGCAAGAAACTCCTGCAGCGGCGCCCACCGTACCGACTGGCCGAACAGGAGGCCGCCGCCGGTGCAGTTGTAGGTCACGCACTCCGCGTCCGCAGCCATCTGGAGGAAGACCTCCCGGTACCAGTAGTACGCCGGGTCGGCGAACCAGGTCTCCCCGAGGTACGGGTTCCGCAACGGGATGATGACCTCTTGCAAGCGGTCGCCGAAGAGTTCCCGCAGCTCTGGATAATATTGCGTCTTCTCGACCGGCGTGCCGGGCGCGTAGCCGAAATCCATCCCGACCACCGCGACCTCGCGCTTGCGCAGCACCTGGCTGGCCACCATCCACGCGGCGGTGCCCACGTTGCCCCCGCTCGCCATGCAGGGCGCGCGGTTCATCTGATACAGCTGCCGGGTGACGCTGTCCGGACGGTCGACATCGTCGACCATCGGGTTCCACCAGTAGAGGGTCATGCCGGATTCCTGGCACCGCCGCGTCACCTCGGGCGTTGAGCTCGTGCAGATGACCGCCTTGATCGCGGGGCCATGCCGGTTCACGAGCTCGATGAGCTCGCGGTTGCGCTGCGCCTCATCCACGCCCAGATACGGGTCCATCTCCTGGCGCCGGAAATAATCGTCATCCTCGCGGGAGGCTAGGTCCGGATCGCCGAACCAGCGGCAGATCCGCAGGGAGAGCGGATCCAGCGTCACGACATGCGTCGGCACGAGGCCTTCGCGCAGGCACGGCCCGAGCGCGCTGTCCACCGCGATGAGGTCCCCCTCATAGCCGCTGTCGCGGATCTGGGCGATGGCGCGCGTCCGGTGCAGGCTTGGCCCGGTCGCGATCACGATGGCCGACCGCGGCTCCTGCGCGGCCGCCGCGCGGGTCAGCTCCGCGATGGTCCGGCGCACGAACGGCGCGTTGCGCCGGACATTCGCCAGCGCCTTGTCGAGCGACCGCGTCGCGGTCAGCTCCGGCATCAGCTCAATGAGCTGCTGCGCCAGCGGCTCCATCCCCCTCCCCCGACCAGATCATGCTCCCTTTCTTGGTGACGAAGCAGAGGCTGCCGCCCAGCTTGGCCAGCGCCTGCTTCTCAAACTGCTCGGTCAGATTCGCCTTCGGCTTCCGGCCGACGCGTCCCCGCTTCCTGCCGGGAAGCTCGTAGTTTCCTTTCAAGAAGTCCGGCATCCGCGACCTCCTCGTTGGCGTCCTCGAACATCTCCCACGTCAAGAGCGTGTCGCCCGGGATGTCCCGCTTCGCCCTCCGCCCGATCAACTGGGCGCGCGCGGCCGGCGCAAGCCCGGTCCCCGGGCGCTTGGCGGCGATCAGCTCCTCCGTCACCGTGACGCCGGCCTCGATGTCCCGCGCCGCCACCAGGCTCCGGCGCGCCACCGCGGCCACCGCGCGCTCGCTCGGCGCCGGCTCCTTGCGCCCGCTGCCGAGGGCGGATTCCACGATCCGCACCCCGCGCACCAGCGCCGCGAACTCCTGCGGGGTGAGCGAAGCGCGATGGTCCGGGCCGGGCAGGGCCGTGTCCAGCGTCAGATGCTTCTCCAGCACGCACGCGCCGAGGGCGACCGCGGCCAGGGCGACGTCGATCCCGAGCGTGTGATCCGAATACCCCACCGGCGCCTCGAACGCGTCGGCCAGCGTGCGCATCGCGCGCAGGTTCGCGTCGACGGGATCGGCGGGATAATTCGAGACGCAGTGCAGCACGGCCACGCGCGTGTTCCCGGTCCGCCGGATCGCGTCCATCGCTTCGCCTACTTCGGCCAGCGTGGACATGCCGGTGGAGAGCAGCACCGGCTTGCCCTTGCGCGCAATGTGCTCCACCAGCGGCAGGTTGGTCACTTCGCCGGAGGCGATTTTGAACGCCGGCACATCCAGCGCGTCCAACAGATCCGCGCTGTCCTCGTCAAAGGCCGTCGACAGAAACATGATCCCGCGCGAGCGGCAGTAGGCCGAGAGCTCTGCGAACGCTTCGGGCGGAAGCTGCAGGCGGCGCACCATGTCGAGCTGCGATTCAGTAGCACCGGTCGTCGCGAGCTGATAGGCGGCTTTGGGCGCATGGCGGCTGATGGTGCGCTCGGCGTGGAACGTTTGGAACTTGACGGCGTCCGCCCGGGCCGCGATCGCCGCGTCGATGAGCGCGGTGGCCAGGCGCACATCCCCGTTGTGATTGACCCCGGCTTCCGCGATGATGAAGCACGGGTGGCCGGGCCCGATAGCGCATCCTCCCACGTCGATGGCCGCGATCATCCCCCCACCTGTGCTCGACCTGCCGCCGCTTTGGATGACTCTGCGCGGCAGGTCGTCGAACGGCATTCATCTCCATGGCTATACACAGGTGGGGTTACCAAATCGTCCATCCGCCGTCCACCTGCAGGTTCTGGCCGGTCACATAGGCTGACAGGTCGCTGGCCAGGTACGCGACCGCCCCTTTCAGATCCTCCTCCGTGCACATCCGGCCCAGCGGGGTGCGCGCGACATAGCGCTCGAAAAACGCCTCCGGCGGATGGCGCCACACCCCGCCTGGCGAAATCATGTTGACCCGGACGCGCGGGGCCAGCAGCGTCGCGAGATACCGGGTCAGCTGCAGCAAGCCGCCTTTCGCCACGCCGTAGCCCACCGGGTTGGCCAGCGGGGTGCCCTCGTAGAGCCGGACATCCGGCCCCACGAGGCTGTAGATGGAACCGAAGAAGATCACCGAGCCGTGGCCGGAGCGCTCCAGCGCCGCGCGCGCTTCCTGCGCCAGCACAAACGCCGAGGTCAGGTGCACGCGCAGTGCCGCGTCCCACGCCTCGACGGTTTGCCGGTCCAGGTCGCCGGTCCAGCCCGGCTCGCCGGCTGCCGCATACGCGGCGCAGTGCACCAGGATGTCCAGGCCGCCGCGCGCCTGCATCGCAGCCTGCGCCGCCTGCCGGGTCTGCGCCTCATCCGCAAGGTCGCAGGGCAGCGGGATGGCGCTGCCAGGCCGCGCCTGGCAGAGCTGCTCGGCGCGCTGCCGGCACGCGGCCGCGCCCACGTCCAGCACCACCACGTTCGCCCCCAGTTCGATCAGCGTTTCCTCGACGGCGAGCGCGATGTGCCCGGTCCCGCCGGCGACCAGCGCGGTGCGGCCGGCCAGGTCCATGAGCCGCGTGATGGGCTCGGCTGCGGGCGCGGCGATCGGCGTCATGCCACGGCTCCAGGTGTTGCCGCGGGCGCGGGCGCTGGCTCCAGCCACGGCAGCCGGATCACGCCCCCCTTGACCAGCAGCTCGGCCCGGTCGAATTGGTCCGGCGTGTCGATGGAGACCGCGCGCAGCTCCGGCGTCTCGTACATGAGGAATCGGCCCTCGTCCCGCCAAAAGTCCTGTTCGACGCGCCGCAGGAACGCTGTGCGCCAGATATAGATGAGCCCGTTGATATGATAGACGACCGGCAGCTCCTGGCGGCAGGCGAACCGGTTGCCGCCGGCGATGAGGTCCGCCATCCATCCGTCGCGGTCCACGACGCAGTGCCAGATCGGGTTCGCGTCCGGCTGCGAGACGCTGATGATGCCATCCGCGTCCGGCTGCGCTTCGAGGCGGCGCAGCGCCTCAGCCACATCGGAGAGCTCCCGCGTGGGCGAGGTGGGGTCGAGCAGCAGCAGGGCGTCGTACGCGCCGTCCTGCGCCTCGACCTGTGCTAGGGCATGGCGCAGGACCGGCCACATGGGTGTGGCGTGCTGCGCGAGCTCAGCCGGCCGCAGGAAGGGCACATCACCGCCATGCTGCCGCGCCACCTCGGCGATGGCCGGGGAATCGGTGGTCACGATGCAGCGGGCGATATCCGAGCAGCGCTTCGCGTACCGGATCGTGTGCGCGATGAGCGGCACCCCGGCGAAGGGCCGGATGTTCTTCCCCGGAAGGCCCCTGGATCCTCCGCGGGCTGGAATAACGGCCAATAGCCTCGACCTGGTTGGCGCGGCGTGCTCACCCATGAATCGATGCTCCTCTTATCGGTCTCGGGCCGCGCCCGTTGACACGAACCGGCCGCCAAGCCGCACGGCGGCCCGGGCCGGGAGCTCGTCCCAGCCCTTGCGAATGGTCAGCACGCGAAGCAACCGGCCACCGGCCACCACATCCACGCTGTCGTCAGGCCCATACCGCACGGCGACACCGTTGCACTGCGGGTGGAAGAACCGCGCATCGTCCTTCGCGACTTCGCACCTGGCGATATGCACCTGCGCCTCGACCTCCCCGCTCCCGCGAAAACATCCGAAGGCGCCGATGTATGGCCACCCGAATGCCCTCACGAAGGATTCCACGATCTCGGGCGGCCAGTCCCACTGAATGGCGCCGTCACGCTCGCCGCGGATGAGGGGAAAATATAACTTGGCGTCGTTGCCCGGGTCCGCGCAGGGGACGCGCCCCGCCTGCAAGATCGAGACGAGGTCGGCCAACAATGGCCCATAGGCGCGAAAAAGCGCCTGCATGATGTCAATCGGATAGCTCCGTGCCGGCCAGTGGTAGGGCTGCTGCGCCACGATCTTCCCCGCATCAATCGCCGGCGCCACCCAGTGCAGCACCAGGCGGTCAGCCTGAAGGTTGTTCAGGATGGCCCACGTCAAGCCGGCCCTCCCGCGGTAGACAGCCGAGCCGTGCATATTGAAGACGAATCCAGAAAACGCATGCACGAACGCCTCGCGCAGCACCGGTGCCGACACCGAGAGGATCAGATTGACCCCCCACGCCTTGAGGGCGCGCACGCAGCCTTCCGCGTTGAGATCAGGCGCGCGCATAAACCGGGCCCCGATTCGCTGCGCGACCTCTCCAAGATCCTGGTACATCCCGAGCCGCCGATAGCCCTGCAGCTCCTCGCTGTGCTGTTCTTCCGACAAGGACCGATGCGTTCCGACGGCCGCGATCGGGACCGCCAGCGCGTGGAGGCGCAGCAGCGCCTGGCAGAACCCTGCCCCGGAACCCACCATGCCGACCTTCACGTCTTCATACGCGAACGGCAAGGGCACGCCGGCTGCCGTCTCTGGAGCCTGCAGGACTGGCGCCGTTGCCTGGGTCATCAGGAGGTCAGCCGTTGAAAACCCGGTTGCCGGACAGGGCCTCGCAACGAGGCCTCCACGGTTTCCTGTTCAATGGCGCGGGCGATTCGGCTGAAGACCTGATCCACGGCATCGAGGTACCGCGCGACGTCCTCGTCGCGGTGCGCGTAGCACGCCGTGAACTGGGGCGAGGCGAGGATGTCCTGGTCCAACATCCATTGCGTGAACAGCGTTTCCAGCGCCGCGGGCTGCTCGCTCTCGAAGACCAGGTGGCTGAGCGGCGGGATGCCGGCGGCATGCGCCGGCAGGCCGTGGCGGCGCGCCGCGTCGGTCCACCCCGCCTGCACGCGCTGGCCCAGCTCGATCAGCCGCTGGGCCACGCTGAGGCGCCGGAACTTCTGGATCATCGCCAGGGCCGCCGTCGGCCCGATCCGCTCGGTCCACGAGGTGCTGCTGATAAACGATGCCTGGGCCGCCTGCATCACGGGCTCGACGCCGATCACCGCAGCCATCGGATAGCCGTTCCCGAGCGCCTTGGCGAACACCGCCATGTCGGGCGCCACGCCGTATTGCACGTGGATGCCGCCATCGCCCATGCGCCATCCGGAGGTGACCTCGTCGAAGATCAGCACCGCGCCCGCGCGGGTGGCCAGCTCGCGCACGCCTTCTAAGAAACCCGGCTGCGGCCCGGTGCTGCGCGCCGGCTCCATGATGATGGCGGCCAGCTGACCGGACCATTGCTCCACGATGGGGCGAAGCCCTTCGAGATCGTTGTACCGAAACGGATGCGCGGTGCCGCGCAAACCGCGCGGCACGCCGGCCGGCTCCAAGCCAGGCAGGCAATGCCCATCCAGCGCCTCGGTGTCCGAGAGGTTGGCCGCGAGGTACCAATCATGCCACCCGTGGTAGCCGCAGAAGGCGATGTGCTCCCGCCGAGTATAGGCGCGGGCGATGCGCACCGCCATCGCCATCGCTTCCCCGCCGCCGCGCGCGAACCGGGCCATCCGCGCCCACGGATGCAGCGCGCAGAGCAGCCCGGCCAGCTCCACCTCTTCCGGGCAGTTGAGCGTGCACATCGAGCCGTTGCGCACCGCCTGGGTGACCGCCGCATCCACGTCCGGATCCGCATAGCCCAGCACGCAGGCGCCGACGCCAAGAAGGCTCATGTCCAGATATGCGCGGCCGTCCAGGCCCCACACCGAGGCGCCCTGGGCTTTCGAGTAATAGGCCGGCCACAGCTCCGGCAGAAACCGCTCGGGACGCTTGGATAAGAGCTGCGTCCCTCCCGGGATCAGCGTCCGGGCCTTTCGGTACAGCGCCTGGCCGGCGCCGGCAAGGTCCAGCGCGTCCGCAGGGGTCATGAGACCGGTACCGCCTCCACCGGCTTGGCGGTTGCAGCGATGCGGTCGCACACCGCCAGGAGCCAGATGTGGTGCGTCATCTCCACGATGTTGTACACGCGGCTGTCCACCCAGCAGCTCAGCCGGCCGAGCGCGCGCAGCGGATTGTCCTTGGCGAAGCCGGTGAAGGTGACGACCGCCACCCCCTGGGCCGCCGCCTGGCGGGCTGCGTTCAGCATGTTCTCCGACCGGCCGCTGGAGCTGATGAGCACGGCGCAGTCGCCGGGGTCCGCGTAGGCCTCCACCGCCTTCTCCAGCCAATGCGCGTAGCCATAATCGTTGGCAAAGCAGGTGATGAGGTCTGCCTCGTTGAAGTTCACGCTGCGGATGCCGGCCGTCTTCGTGAAGTCCACCGCGCAGTGGCTGGCCATCGCCGCACTCCCGCCGTTGCCGGCGAAGATGACCTTGCGGCCGGCTGCCTGCGTCGCCTCGAGCAGCTCCCTGAGCGCCGCCAGCCCCTCGAGGAGATCCGGCGGGGTCAGCGCCTCGCGGACGCGCGCGAGATACGCGGCCAGCCAGTCGCGGTCGCTCATGCTAGGCCACCGGCTCCAGCACTTGCTGCTGCGTCATGCGGGTGAAATGCCCCTGCCGCCGCACCAGGGCCTCATACGTCCCCTGCTCCGCGATCCGGCCCTCATGCAGCACGTAGATGGCGTCGGCCCGGGTGATCGTGGAGAGCCGGTGGGCGACGACGATCACGGTCGTCCCCTTCGCCACGTTCTCGAGGGCCTGCTGGATGAGGCGCTCGGACGGCGTATCCAGCGAGCTGGTCGCCTCATCGAGGATGAGCAGGTCCGGCCGCCTCAGGATTGCGCGCGCCAGCGCCAGGCGCTGGCACTGGCCGCCGGAGAGGCGCACCCCCCGGTCCCCGACCACCGTGTCGAAGCCTTCGGGCAGGCGCTCGATGAATTCTTCCGCATTCGCCTGGCGGCAGGCCTGCCGGATGTCGCCCTCGGTCGCCGCGGGATTCGCCCAGCGCAGGTTGTCGCGGATGCTCCGGTTAAACAGCGCGCCATCCTGGGGCACGTAGCCGATTCGGCTCCGGTAGGCCTTCAGGTCGAAGTCGTGCAGCGGGGTGCCGTCGACCAGGATCCGCCCCGCGGTCGGCGCGTGGAACCCCATGAGCAGGTCGATGAGCGTGGACTTCCCGACGCCGGACTCGCCGACGAAGGCGACCATGGCCCCCTTCGGGATCTGCAGCGTCAGGTCCGAGAGGGTGGGCGCATGACCGGGATAGGCGAAGGTCACCTGGTCCACCGCGATCCCCTGGCGCAGGCCGGGGAACGGCCGCGCGCCGGATCGCTCGGCAAGCGCCGCGGCCTGCCGGCGCAGGCCGCGGATCTGCTCATCGCTGGGAAGGAAATTCAAGAGATTGTTGCGCTGGACGATCACCTCGCCGATGAGCTGCAGGCTGGTGCGCAGCGCCCAGAGGAGGACCGCGATTTCGGACAGGGGCATGCGCACGCGCTGCGCGGCCAGCATCGCCACGACGAGCACGAGGGTCCCCAGCGGCTCATACAGCAGCGGCGTGCCGGTCGCCAGCGTCTGCGACCGAAGCGCGGCCCGACGGAACGCGCCGAAGCTGTCGGCCAGCTCCTGCGCGTGCGCGCGCTGGTTCACAAATCCCAGGACGAGCTTGGCCGACCCCACCGCCTCCTGGATGACCGCGCTCACCCGGTTCATGGCCGCGGTGGCCACGGCACCCAGGCGATAGGCCATCCGTCCGCACAGCAGCAGCGGCGTCGCGAAGACCAGCGCGGCGATCACGCTGAGGCCGGTGACCTGCCAGGAGAGCCACACGGGCACGATGAGATACGAGGCCAGCTTGAGCAGGCTCGCGCACAACCGGGCCATCGCCGCGAACGCTTCGCCGACAACCGTGGTCTCATGCAGCAGCGTGTTCAGCAGCGTCCCTTGCCGGGTCCCGCTGAAGAAGGCCCAGCGGGCGCGGAAGAACTCCTCGAAGGTCCCGACCGTCAGCTCCTTCAGGACATCCAGCTTCGTCTTCAGGACGCCGTACCGCGCGAGGATCCCGAGGCCGCCCTTGAGCAGCTGGCACGCCATGAACACGCCGAGCAGGCTGCCCAGGGTCACCGGAAGCCCCAGCCCCCGCATCGCGCCCACCGCCTGACGGGTGATCGGGCTGGCCTGTTCGAGCGCGGGGTTCACGAAGTAATCGATGATCGGCGCGAGCGTCAACAACGAGAGCACCCCGATCGCGCTCTCGAGCATCAACAGCAGCGTGTTGCCCACGAGCTGCCAGGGGAACCTCTCCCACATCGCTCGAATAAAGCGGAAAACCTTCATCACTTCCAGCAGACGGCCATGAGGTACCACGCCAGCTTCATGAACCCGGTGCTGACGGTTTCATCGGTCATCGCGTAGCGGCTGCGCCGCGCAAAGCCGCATGCCAACAGCTCGTCAAAGCTATCCGGGTCGTACTCAAAGGGGTGGCTGGCCTTCCGTCGGGGCGAGGCGTACGGCGCCGAGACGCTGTTGGGCGTCCCGATGATCGCCAGCCCGCCGGGCTTGAGCGACAGGGCGATGTGGCGGATGACCGTGGCCGCGTCATGCCGCTCGAAGTGCTCCACGACGTCCAGGCAGACGACGGCGTCGAACGCCTCGCGCTCCGGAGGCCCGCCCAGCAGATTCGCCTGGCGGAATTCAAGGTTCGCCACGTCGGCATACTGCTGCCGGCACTGGGCGAGCAGCTCCTCGTCATCGTCCGCGCCCACGACCTGGCCGGCAAAATACGCCAGCATGACCGCCCCCACCCCCGCCCCGCAGCCGGCGTCCAGGACCCGGTCGGTCTTTTTGAGGTGCCGGCCGGCAAACTTGTAGCGGGAGAGGTTGACGAAAAACATGAGCGGATCCGACTTATAGGTGATGCCCTCCAACCGGTCCAGCCAGGGCATGACCTTGCCTTCCGCATCGCCGAATAATCTCGGGGATGGCCTCATGACGCTCCTCCAAGTGGGTGCTGGGCAGCTGTCAGTTCCATGCCGTCATCGACCATCGGCATCAGGTCTGCATGCGCGCGCATGAAACTCGCGCAGATGCGCGAGCGCGTGCCGTAGGCCTTGTACTGCGGGGGAAAAAGCGCGGCGAACCGAGCCTGGGCCTGGCGATCCTCTGCGGAATAGCCAGGCTCGCCGCGAGACCACCCGAGCAGCTCCCGCGTCGCCGCGAGGATGTCGTCGGGCGTGTTCTCGCGCGGCACCAGCGCAGCCGCCTCGTACTCTTGGGTGCGGTGGTACTGCCCGATGCCGCGGCTGATGATCTCCGGGAACGTGAGGTCCCGTCCTTCCGCCTGACTGAAGATGAGTTTCGGAATCCACAGCGCCAGGCCGTCCCACGGGCACATTTCCAGGGGGATGGAATTCGTCCACAGCGCCCGCTTGTTGAACAGGTGCGCAAGCTGCGAAAACCCTGAGTTGCAGCCCAGCAAGCACTCGCACCCCGCCATGAGGAGGACGTCCAGGTCCTCGGATTTCAGCGGGCTGCGCGCGTAGTCAATCACGCGCGCCATCGCGGGCAACGGTTTCACGGTCGCTTCGCCCATCCGGACCACCCAGAACCCTTCCCGCGTCAGCCACTCAATGGCGGGCAGATAATTCGCAATGTCGATATCGCGGTAGGTGTTGTGGCCCGAGGGCTGCAGGCGTGCTTTGAAGCCGGCTTCCCGCGCGTGCACGCACACAAACCTCGCCTCGCGGGGA
Source organism: Candidatus Omnitrophota bacterium (assembly GCA_023247285.1). Next base: position 28,089 of record JAHFGU010000001.1, on the reverse strand, counting down.
AGGCCGAGCCGGGCCATCGCGGCCCGTGCCCGCCGGCGTTCCGACGCCGGCACCGCCTCTTCGAGGTGCAGCGGATAGCGCGCATTGAGCTCGTGGTAGTCCTGCGGATGTTGGACGAAGCTCGCGGTCGGCCCGGCGAAGAACAGCTGCCGTTCCAGCGGCGCCAGGAGGCGGCAGAGGAACCGATTCATCACGAAGATGGTGCGGGCGTCCGACAGGGCCTTCGCTTGGAATCGCGCCAGATATCGGTTGGCCAGATGCGGCTTGTTGATGAGGTACACCGACAGCACGGTTGAGCGGCGGGCCCGTTTCCGCTTGAGGTAGTAGTCAATGATGACCATGGTGCCGATCCAGTGGCTGGTGCCGAAAAACTCCACCCGGTGTTTGAGCAGCCGCACCCATCCCCGCAGCGCCAACGGATTGAAGAGCACGGCCTGCAGGAGGACGAGCCAGCCCTTGACCCACGCCTTCTTCGCAGAGCCGGCCAGCCGGTTGAGCATCAGGCTATCCTCAGCGCGGTGACTTTGGCCTCTTCCTGCGCGGCTTCCAGTTTCTGCCGCAGGCCAGGCTCAGTCAGATTGGCCGCGTTAATCCGCCGCAGCGTGTAGGCGTCGGATCGGTTCAGCTCCTCCAGGCACTCGACGAAGGCAGGGCTTCCCCACGGGTCAAAGGCGGCGCTGATCGTCTTCCCGGTGAGCGCAGCCGCCGCATCGGAGAGCAGGAAGCGCACGCAGGAGACCGGGATGTCCATCGGCACGGCGCCCTCCTGCAACATCCGCCGGGTCTGCTCGAAGAACGCTGCGCCGGATCGCGCAGGGCCGCTGCGGAGGGTGGCCTCGTGGATTTCCGTGGCGACGAAGCCTGGGGCGACCGCGTTCACGCGAATCCCCAAGGGCGCCAGTTCAACCGCCAGGATTTCGGTCAGGCGCACCACCCCGGCCTTCGACACCGCATAGGCACTGTAGCAGGGGAACGGGCCAAAGGCGCCGCCCCCTGAGAAATTGATCACCCGCGGGCGCCGCTCGCGCTCCATCAGCGGCGCGACCGCCTTGACCATCAGGTAGGTCCCGAACAGATTGTCTTCGACCGTGCGCAGCCACTCGCGGCTGTCGGTCTCAAGGACGGGGCCGATCGCTCCAAACCGACCCGCGCAATTAATGAGCGCGTCCACCCGGCCGGCCTTGGACCGCACCCAGGCGACGAAGGCCTCAACCTCCGCCTCCTGCGATACGTCGCAGGACTGACCGAAGGCGGTCGGACACCCTTGGACGACCTCGCGCAGCCGTTCCCCGCGCCTGGCGCACGCATAGACCGCATCGCCGCCGGCCGCCAGCGCGCGAACGAGCGCTGCCCCGATGCCGGAGCTCGCGCCGGTGATCACAATCTGGCGCGTCATGTGGACGCCATGTGGACCGCCGGTTCACGGGGGGCGCCGAGACGACGGTATCGGAAGCCGAGCTGGGCGCACAGCGGCCCATCGAGCGCGCCGTATGGATCCACGATCGTGCGGCCACGCATCACTCCCTGGAGGGCGTGCAGGCCGACCTGGGCAAACTCCTCCCAGGGCGTCATTACCACCAGCGCCGCAGCGCCCCGGCAGGCCTCCAGGGCGGAGGAGGCGGTCACTACATGGGGGAACCGACCCTGCTCCACGGTAAGCTGGGGGTCATAGACCTGCGCCGGCACAGGGGCCAGCGCATCGAGAAACGCGGCCGCGGGCGCGTTTTTCATCGAGGCCGTCTGCGGCTTATAGGCCAATCCCCAGACGGCGATGATCGGATCCTGAGAGCCGGACAGCTCGCGCTTGAGCGTCGTGAGCGCCCAGTCCCGCCGGTACCGGCTGTGCGCCAGCCACGCCTCCACGAGCCTGGCGTCGGCGCCGTGAGCCTGCGCTAGGCGCGTCACCGTCACCAAATCCCGCTCCACGTTGCCGCCGGAGAACCCCAGGCCAGGCGCCAGGTAGGCGTACGGCCCAATCCGCTGATCCGAGGTCAGCGCCGGAACGATCTCCTGCCAGTCAGCTCCGATCGCCTCGCACAGGTCAGCCAGGGTGTTAGTCGTGCAGACCTGGGACGCCAGGTACATGTTGATCGCGATCTTGGCCAGCTCAGCGCTTGCGTACCGCATCCGGATGATGGGCGCCGCAAAGCGCTCCAGGTAGTCGGCGTACGGCGCCGGCAGCGGGTCCCGCGGCCTGCGACATCCGACAATGAACCGCTCTGGCTGCATGGCCCGCTCCACCGCGCGGCCCATGACGAGCGTCTCCACCTGATAGAACACCGCAAGCCCCCGTTCGGGATGCGTGGACCGGATACGCTGCTCCGCCTCATTGGTGAACCCCGGCGCCACCTGGCTGAGGATCACGATCACGGCCCCTGGGGCGGCGCACGAGACGGTCAGCTGAAGCAGCCGGTGAATCAGCGCCAGCTCGCTCTCGTTGCGTTCGTTCGTGGGAACGTCTGCGGCCAGGAGGATGACGTCGCACCCCCTCAGCGCCGATGGCTCGCCCGTGAAGCGGATGCAGGACCCAGACGCCGTCAGCAGCCCCGCAAGCCCCGGTTCGGCAATCGGCAGCCGGCCCTGGCTGAGCGCCTCAACGCGGCCGGCATCAGGGTCGAAGGCCACGACATCCAGGCCTTTCGCCGCCGCCGCGATGCTGGAAACGACCCCCAGATGTGCGAGCCCCACGAAGCCGACGCTCATCGTCTTAAGGTCGTCTCCGCCCATGCGTGGGCCAAGGTTGTGAGCACTCGATTGATCCACATGTCGTGATCAATGGTCGTCCCACCGGTACGGCAGCGTTCTTTGAAGTGGCGGTATTCCGCCTGCCAGGTCGGGTCCGGCCCCTCGACGGTCTGGACGTGCTCCGCCGGCCTGCCGCTTGGCAGGACCCGCGCGCGCACGGTCAGCGTGCTCCGGCCCCACTTGCACAGCCCATCCACGTGCGCGCTGCCGAACTCCCCCAGCACATCCACCGTGAAGGTATTCCGCCAGCACACGAGGCTGGCTTCGCACTGCAACGCCGGCGACTGGGCCGCCGTCCCGAAGAGCGCGTGGTCGAAGGCGCGATTCTCGAAGCAGTGCAGCCCCCAGGCTTCCAGCCGTCCTTCCGGCTGCCCGAAGAGGAGGCTCGCCATATCCAGCAGGTGCGAGCCCAGGTCTGAGAGCACCCCCAACCCCTGGTCGCGCCATGGGGACGCCTGCACATCGCGGGCCGTCCCATTGCCGTAAAAGAGGCGCGCGCAGAACACCCGCCCCAACACCCCGGAAGCCAGGACGTCCTTCAGCCGGACCACGTGGGGCTCAAACCGATGGTTGTAGGCGGTGTAGCATGCGACCCCGGCCGAGCGGGCCAGTGCTGCAAGGCCTTCGAGATCATCAGCGTCGTCCGCCAGCAGCGGCTTCTCGACCAAGACATGCTTGCCGTGGCTGAGCAGGTAGCGGACCAGCTCCACCTTCACCTGGTCGGGCGTACAGACACAGGCCGCATCGAAGGAGGCCAGCGGGACGTGACGGATGTCCCGGTGGCGCGCCTCCGGCACGATAGGATCCACCGTGGCCACCACATCGTCCGCGGCCATCGCCACACGCCGGCGCCCCTGGATTCCAAGCCCGATGACGACCAGTCTCATGTGAGTTGGTACTGGGTCTGCTGCTCGACCATGTCGAGTTTCTTGAGGACGTCCCCCGGCGCCACCGGCATGTTGCCATCCCGCTCGCACGCCACCGCCGCAGCCATCGAGCCGAGGATGGAGGCGATGACCGGGGAACCCGTGGCGGCGAGTGAGAGGCTCGCGCAGGAGAGTAACGCATCCCCTGCCCCGACGGGATCCACCACGGCCCCGGCAAAGCTGTCCACCGTGAAGAACGCCCGGACATCATCCTCGCGTGGCAAGCGGTACGTGATCAGGCCCCGGTCACCCAGTTTCAGGATGAGCGTCTTGCACCGGGCCCGGCGATACAGCTCCAGCGCCAGCGGCCGGACCACCGAATCCTGGTCGCCCAGCGCAAAGCGCGCTTCGCGTTCATTCGGCGTGATGAGGTCAAACGCTTGAAAGTCCAGGATGTTGCCCCATCGGTTGGCCACCTGGCTATCCGCCGCCCGGAAGGCCCCGGCCGGGATGGCGGCGACCAGCTGGGGGATGGTCCGCGTGCTGAAGATGCCATGCCGGAAGTCGCTGAAGACCACGACGTCGGTCGGGATCGAGGCCAGGCGCTCGCAGAGCTGCTCGAGCGGCTGGTCCGAGATCGGCCTGTTGTCCACCCGGTCCACCTTCAGCATCCGGTAGCCGCCGGTGATAAACACATTTTTCTGCGTCGTCGGGCGCGTATGGTCGATGAGCGGCAGGCACCGAACCCCTGCGCCGGCCAGATCGTTGAGGACGAACGCGTTGAGCGGATCGTCGCCCAAGACGGTGGAGAACGTCACGTCCGCTCCGGCCTGACGGATGTGCTTGGCCACAATCGCCGCCCCGCCCGTGAAGTCAGCTTGCTGCTCGAACTTCACGCTGACGGTCGGCGTCTTGGCCGCTCCGCCGATCAGCGCGCAGTGGGTATAGGAATCGACGATCGTGTCGCCGACGACATGGACGCGCAGCCGCGCCCCCGCGCCCAGCGCGCGACGGAGGTCCTCGAAGCTGATGCCCTCCGCGTCCATCAGGGCGAGCAGTTTCTCAGCGGCAATCTTCGGGGGCGACTGCTCGATGAAGGCGGAGGAGGAGAACACGATGTCACCGGGCGTGAAGATCATCTCCCCTCCGTAGCGCTCGAGGGCCTGGATTTCCTCGCGGGTCTTGGGATTCACGCGACCCGCGGTATACTCGTAGCCCTTGGCGAAGTAGTCCGGCTGCAGCCGCGTGATCGTCTCGGTGGGCGTGGGGTTGGGATCGATCATGACATAGTCCACCATCTCCAGCGCCGCCAGGTTCATCGCCCGCAGCTCTTGCGGGACAAACGGGCGCAGGTTCGCCTTGGCGATGTGCGCATCGCAGGTGAGGCTCGCGACCAAGATGTCCGCCTTGCCCTTCGCGTACATCAGGTGCCGGATATGGCCTGGATGCACGAGGTCGAACACCCCGTGGCACATGATGACGGGGTGTTGGCGCGGCGGTGTCCCGATGATGGCCAGGAGCTCCTCCCGCGTCTTGATCTTCCGTCGGTAGTCGTGGTCCATGGCCTCACCGGTTCGTGCTGGCCACCTGATAGGCCAGCAAGGCGATGACCGACAGGCTGTCCACTATCTCGCCCCCGAACACCATCCGCAGGCAGCGCTCCAGGGGAACCCACGCCGGCCGCTCCACTTCCCGCGCATCCCTGCCGGTCTTCGTCATGACACACTGGCGCGTCTGGAACACATACGTCGGGTTCTCGATGTTCTCGGCCACCTGGTACTGGATCAACGGTGCCAGCTCACGACACCGCGCGCCGGTTTCCTCCAGGCACTCCCGGATGGCGGCCTCTTCGGGAGACTCGCCCGGCGCCACCGTGCCTCCCGGAATCTCCCAGGCCACCCGATCGAGCAGCCGGCGGTATTGCCGGCACAACAGGATCTCGCCTCCACGGGCGACCACCACGGCGGCGCGCTGGCCGCATGCCGTCACGAAATATTCCCTGGTGAAGCTGCCGAAATCGACGACCTGCCTCAGCACCCGATGATACGGGTTTTCATGCACGACCTTCGCCGGGCCAAGCACCGGGCGGCAGCGGTTGCGGCCGCGCGGCGAAACACCCGAGGCGGCGTTCATGCGTCTACACAAAGTTGCGATGCTGCGGCGGCGGGCCGGCCGGCTCCGCGAGCGCCAGCCGTTCCTTCAGGTACTCGTCCAGGTATTCATTCACCTTATGTTGGAGGCAAAGCGTGCCGCACATCTTCTGGGCGTTGAAGCGCGACGACGCGAGATAGTTCACAATTTCCCAGTACTCGTCACTCGCCCAGATCTCCTTGAACCGCCGCTCCACGATGCTCCCGAGATGGAACTTTTTGTAGCGCTCATTGAAGAGCGCGCCGCACGGCGCCACCAGGCCGGACCCGGACATCTGAAGGAAGAACGGCGGGCCGTAGCAGCGCTGGTAGCTGCGCGTCCCCTCGTCCTTGATCTTCGACCACTTGATCACCACCTGGTACCCATCATCCGAGAGCGCTTCCGCCTCCCGCAGCACGTCATAGAGACCCGCGTACTTGCTGTAGTCCACCCCGAGGCTGCCGCGCTCGTCATCCGAGCAGTGCTTGATGATCGCATAGTCGGGGCGGAGCTCCTTGCCCAGACGGGCGTAGGGCATGATCTGGTCGGCGTCCTGCGGCATGAGGACCATCTGCATGCCGATCGTCACGGGCAGCCTGTCGCGCCGCTTGATCTCCACCATGTCCCGGATGTTCTGCACGACCCGGTCGAACCACTCAGGCTTGACCCCCATGATCTGGGCATACCGCTCCCGGGTTCCGGCGCTGAAGTTGATGCGCAGGTAGGTCAAGTGGGGAAGGATGTCCTCTAGCTTACGGCGGTTGAAGATGAAGCCGTTCGTGCCGGAGGCGATGTCGATGCCGAGCGCATGCCCCCGCTGCACGCTCGGGATGTACGCCGGCGAGAGGGTGCTCTCGCCGTCCGAGACAAAGCTGATGGCTTTGACGCCGATCTCGGCGCAGTCATCGAGAAACCGGTACATGACGTCCGTCGTGATCGTGTTGCGGTCGTTCTCCTGCAGCATGGCGTAGCAGAAATGGCAGGCATAGTTGCACGCCCTGGTCAGCGCCATGTCGATCGTAATCGGCGCGATCCGCTCCCCGCGCTCCCAGGCTCGGACGCGGTCAAGGTGCCAGGCGATCTTCGTGCCGTCGAGGAGCAGACGCTCCGTCTGCTCCGCCGCGACGCTCAGCTGGTCGTGCGGGGTGTGGCGCATCTCCGCCATGCCGTCCTGCTGAAGCGATTTCATAGCGTCACCCCCCGCGGCCTCCGCACCTGGTTCGCGTCCAACCGCGGCTCCAGATAGAGCTGGATGGTCGGCTCGACCGTCTTAGTCAGGAAGGCTTCCAACGCGAGCAACCGGCATCGCTGGGTCGAAGGATCGAGCGGCTCCGCGAATCTCACCACCACCCGCTGCTCTCCGTCAACGCTCAGCAGCTCCACGCCGCGGCCGGAGGGATGGCGCGCGATGGCGCCCGCAACCTGCGCCGTGCGCCCCTCGGGAGGCAGGGCCCGCCAGCCGAGGGACGCTGGGTCATGGTAGAAGTTCCGCGCGACCTTGGCCCCGGTCTGCCGTCGGTACGCGGCCTCCACGTCGCGGACCAACCGTTCCGGCAGCGCGAACATCGGGTCAGCACTCCGGGGCGTCACGATCCCTGGCACTGGAGGCTGGAGCGTCGAATCGCGTAGCGCGTTTTCCAGTCGAATCGCCGCATGATCGCTTCCTTCCTGGATCGGCCGTCCCACCAGGAGCCCGCAGAGCATCTCCATCAGGCCGCGCGAGACGCCGGTCATGGTCCCCTGATAGGCGGCCTCCCTCACCACATGCGTGGAAGGGTTGATGCGTACCATCAGCGTCACGCCCTCGTGGGTGGCCTCCACCAGAACCGCATCCGGGGCTTCCTCCAACCGCCCCTCATGCCGATGGGAGGACTGCGCCTGCGCCAACAACTTCGCGTAGACCGGGCGGATCCCCTCGACCGCGGTCGAATCGTCGAACACCACCTCGAGCATCGCCCCGCTGTCCGGGGCGGTCTCAATCCGAACCTGTCCCAGCCGCTCCGTCAGCTCCCGCATCCGAGCCAGGTCCACCGACTGCAGGATCGCGGCGCCGATGGACACGGCCAGCGCAGGCAGCCTATGGTCCCTGGCCGCCTCAAGAATCCCAAAGAGGCTTTGGACCGGGTCGTCATCCGGCACCCACGCCTCGAGAAATTCGAAATGCTCCGCCGGCTTGAACCCCCGCAGCGACCTGATCAGGCCCACCTGATAGTCGCTCACGAGCTGCTCGTAGCTCACCGTCAATGGGGAAGAGGTCATGCCAGCAACCGCTTGATGGCATCGCAGCCTGCAAGGTCCTCAAACGAGCCCACGATCTCATCCGCGCCAGCCAGGGCGTCCTGTGGGAGGGTCGTGCACAGGGCGATGCAATAGGCCCCGGCCCGCTTGGCCGATGCGATGCCCAGCGGCGCGTTCTCCACCACGATGCACTCCTGTGGCCTCACGCCAAGTTTCTGCGCCCCGCGGAGGTACGGGACCGGCGACGGCTTGCCGTCCGCGGTGTCTTCCCCGGTCACGATCGCGTCGAACTGTTCGAGAAACCCCGGCGGCGCCGATTGCTGCAGCCGGTCCAGCAATCCGGCCGTCACCACGCCGATCAGGATCCGGTGTTCGCGCAGGCGCGCGAGCAGCGGCTCCACGCCCGGGTAGAGTATGAACCGATGGTGCGCCAGGTAGTGCTCCTCCTTCCTTCGCACCAGTTCCTCCGGCTCGGCGGCTCCAGCCGGCAGGCGCGCGCAGAATCGTTTGGCTACCTCCGTCACCTGGAGCCCCTCAAGCGGGTAATAGTCCTCCGGGCCGATGTCCAGCCCATGGGGGGAAACCGCCGCCCGCCAGGCGTTGAGGTTGTCCTCCATGGTTCTGGCTAGCGTGCCGTCGAAATCGAATAGGATCGCGCGGGCTCCGGCGCCCATGCTGAGGGTTGCTCCACTTCGTCCAGCGCGGCTTTCATCCACTGGCCCAGGTACTTGTAGTGCGGCGAGGTGACGATCCGACCGTCCACGACGTACGGGGCGTCGACATACGTCGCCCCGGCATTGTCGATATCATCCTTGATGCTGTAGTACCCCGATACCCGCTTGCCCTTCACCACGCGGGCGGAAATCAACAGCTGGCTGCCATGGCAGATGCACGCAATCACTTTCCCCGCCTGGTGGAAGGCGGTAATGAACGCCAGGAGTTCTTGGTCCTGCCGCATGTACTCCATCGCCTTGGCCCCGCCCGGCAGGATCAGTAGATCGTAGTCCTCCACCCGCAGCTCCGGGATATCCTTGGTCGGGACGATCTTCACCCCGATCTGCCCCTGGACCGTCTCCTTCCCCCGCACCGCGACGTCCACCTCGTAGCCTGCTTCCTGAACCCGATAATAGGGATAGATGTACTCATGATCTTGGATGAACTTGCCCGCCAGGATGACGGCACGTCGGGGCATCCCTCACCTCCTCTGCTCAGTAGGCGTGTGTTCGGCCACCATGTTCTCCGAGAGCTCCACAGGATCAAGAAAGGGATAGAGGTCTTCAAAGGTCGTCTGACGGCTCGTGCCATCAGGCTGGTACCGCGGGATCGCCTTCGGGATTTGCGCCTGATCCGGATCCAGGATCAGCTCGCAGATCATCGGCCCGGGGGCCGTGAGGACGCGCGCGACGTCCTCCCGGAGATGCATCTGGCTATCCACGCGGATCGTCGGGATGTCATAGGCGGCACCGAGCTTGACCACATCCGGGAAGCTGAGGCCGGTTTCGGCCGTACACCCCATGATCCGCCCGCAGGCCATGTCCTGAGACTGCTTCATGGTGAGGTAGCCGCCGTTGTTGTACACGAACAGCTTCACGGGCAGGCGGTGGTGCATCACCGTGGCCAGCTCCTGGATCGTCATCTGCAGCCCGCCATCCCCCGCGATGCAGATGACCCGCTGTCGGTCGTGGGCGAAGCACGCCCCGACCGCAGCCGGCAGCCCCCAGCCCATCGAGGCGAATCCGGAGTTGGTGAAGAACTTCTGCCCCTTCTTCACCCGAAAGGCTTGGTGGGTGCCCTGGAAGGAGAGCCCCATGTCCGTCACGATGACGTCCTCCGGCGTGAGGAGGTCCGAGAGCACCTCGACGAAGTAGTAGGAGTTGACCGGCCTCGCCTGCTCCCGGTAGGCCGGCGACACCACCGGGTACTTGGCCTTCCAGTCTCGACACTGGTGCACCCACTCGGCTGTCTCCGGCGAGATCCCCTGCATCTCGTGCAGCAGCGCGGCGAGGAACTGCTTGGCGTTGGCGTGGATCTTGAGGTCGATGGCCAACGTCGGTTTTTCCAGTTCCGCTTTATCAATGTCCACCATGATCTTGAACGCGTGCCGGGCGAAATCCTTCGAATTGTAGCCGGTCTGCGGCAGGGACAGCCGCGTGCCGATGGCCAGGTAGAGGTCGGCATTCTGGACCGCGAAATTCGCCCCCCGCTGCGGGAAGGTTCCGGGGCGACCCACGTAGAGCTCATGGGCCCCGTCGACGTCCTGATTGGCGTTCCGCGCCGTGACAAAGGGGATGCGGTAGGTCTCCGCCAAGGTCATGAACAGGTCAAGCGCCCCAGCCATGCGCACGCCTTGTCCCATGTGCAGGAGGGGCCGGTGGGCGCGTTTCAACCGTTCCGCCACCGCCCTCGCGCGCTCCTGCAGATCCTGGTCATAGGCCGGCGGGGAAATCTCGCGGGGATCAAACTGCACGAAGTCGCGCGCCTCGAGGCGGGCGTTCTGGATGTTGGCGGGGACATCGACCCACACCGGCCCGGGCCGGCCGGTCGTGGCGAGGTGGATCGCCTTCTGGACGTGATACAGCGCCTGCGTGGCGTCCTTGATCATCACGGCGTACTTGGTGATGGGCCTCACGAGGTCGATGATGTTGATCTCCTGCACGCCCAACTGGCGGAGGCCGGACCGACCGATCGTCTGCGACAGGTAGACCTGTCCAGAAATGACCAGGTGCGGCACCGAGTCCATCCAGGATCCCGCCACACCGGACATCGCATTCGTGCCCCCTGGCCCCGTGGTCACGAGCGTGACCCCGAACCCGCCCCTGACGCGCGCATAGGCTTCCGCGGCGATGGCGGCGGCTTGCTCATGATGGCAGGCGACGTACCGGAGGCGCGGATGCTTCGCCGCCGCGTCGTCTAGGAACATGGCGCCGCCGCCGGAGACGAGGAACACCTCCCGCGCGCCGCGCCCGGCCAGCTCGTCCATGATGGCATCGGAGACGCGGATGCTCATGCCTCGAGCGGGGGTGCGCCGACCATGTTGGCCTCCAGCGTGGCCTGGTCCAGAAAGGGATACATGTCTTCGAGCGGCCTGGCTTCCCATTTGCCGTCCGGTTTGACGGTAAACACGATGCGGGGCACCAGCTCCTGGTCCTTATCGATCTGGATATCGCAGATCACCGGCCCCTTCGCCTTGAGCACCCGGCGGATCTGGTCCGTCAAGCCGTCCGGCGATTTCACCTCAGAGGTCCGGAACCCGTAAATCCGACCGATCTTCACGAGATCGGGGGAGCCGAACACGGTCTCCTGCTGGGTCCCCACGCAGCGGCCGCCGAAATATTCGCACTGGATCTTCCGGATCTCAGCATACCCCTGGCTCTTCAGCACGAAGATCGTGATCGGCAGCCGGTTGTCGATGATGGTCTGGAGCGCTTCGAGGCCCACCTGGAAGCCCCGGTCCTCGCAAAGGCAGATCACAGGTTTCCGGCCGTTCCCGACGCAGGCCCCGATCGCGCCGGCCAAGGCGAACCCCGGCAACTCGATGCCGGTGGCGGCGATCAGGCGCTGGCCCCGCTTGAATCGAACGGTCTGCATGGTGTAATTCATGATCGGACCGCCATCCACCACGAGGACCTCGTGCCCCTGAAGCGCTTCCGAAAGCGCATCGATGAACCGGTAGGGATTGACGAAGGTGTAGGACAGGTGCCGCGACTCGGCAAGCGGAGGGAACTGCGCCCGCCAGGCCCGGCACTGCTCAAGCCACGCGGCCGGCGGCGGGATGGGCGCGCGGTCCAGCGCCTGCAGCAGTTGGGTGAGAAACGCGCCCGCGTCCGCCTGGATGGTGAGATCCGCCTGGACGGTGTGCTTCTTGAGCTCCTCCGGATCGATATCCACCACGATTTTCTTCGCCGCCCGCGCAAAGGCCTGATAGTTCCTGCCGATCTGCGGCAGGGAGAGCCGCGCCCCGATGCTGAGCAGGAGATCCGCGTTCTGGATGACAAAATTGGCGTGCCGTTGGCCGTAGGCGCCTGGCCGGCCGAAGAACAGCGGATGCGCATCCGGGATCAGGTCCGCCCCTTGGCGGCTGGTCAGCACCGGGATGGCCATTCGCGCCAGCCACTCCAACAACCGGCCGTGGACGCCGGCGATCCGAATGCCATGTCCGGCCAGGAGCGCCGGCCGACGGGCGCTCCGGAGAAGCTCCATGACGGCGTCCACCTGGCCAGGCGCCGGCTGCGGAACCGCCGCCGCCCGCGTTGGCGCAGACGGTGCCAGGTCCTGCTCATCGATGGTCATCCCCTGGATCTCAATCGGCAGATCGATCCACACGGGCCCGGGCCGGCCGTCCCGCGCCAGGCGGAGGGCGTGCTCAAGGTGCGCGCGGATCATCCGGGGGTCGGTGACCCGCACGGCGTACTTGGTGATCGGCGTGACCATCTCGACGATCCGCAGCGATTTATTCCCATGCTGCCGGATGCCTGCCTCAGACGGCTGGTCCGCGGTCGCCTGGCCTGAGATGACGAGCAGCGGCGCAGAATCCGCCCAGGCGTTGGCCACCCCGGTCATGGCATTCGTCCCGGAGGCCCCCGACGAAATCAGCAGGACCCCCAGCTCCCCGGTCAGCTTGCCGTACGCCTCCGCCGCCATCGCGGCCGCCCGCTCCGTCTGATGGCACGTGTACCGGAGCTCCTCGGCCCGCCCCAACGAATCAATGAGGTGGACGTTGGCATCCCCGGGGGCAAAAAACATCTCGCGGATCCCCTGCGATTTGAGGAACCCGATGACGTAGTCCGAGAGCTTCACGATCGTGTCGCGCGTCTTGATGATCAGCAGCTCAAGACCCCCCACGGCCGTCACACCCCGGACCGCGTTGAGGTCCGCCACGGTCATCGTGTCGCCCGCCTCGACTAGGACCCGGCCGTCCGCATCGCAGATCGCGCCCTTCAAGACGCTGAGCACGTCATGGCCGTCGAGCGCCGCGAGCGCCTCCAGGCTGTCCCCGACGGCCAGCCGCTTCAGCACGATCGTGCACCGGCCGAACCGCTTGGTGACGTTGTAGTAGACCGCCGGTTCGCTCAACGTCAGGTAGTTATAGTTCTGGGAAAAGGCATGCTTGTCGATGGTTTCATACCCCTTGCCCACGCGGCCGTAGCCGTCCCTCGCCCGCACCAAGTCGTGCTTGTCGACAGGGCTCTCGATCTCCATGACGAACACGCCGTGCTCCCGGGAGGGTGCCCGGGTCTGGTGAAAAACGCGAGGACCGATCATCAGGCCCTCGCCCGCCGCCCTCGGGATCTCCTCGTGCAGGGTGGTGCACACCGCCTCACCCTCGAGGATGACCAGCGCCGTCTTCTTCAGCCGGTGGCAATGCAGCGACGTCTGCGCCCTGGGCTTCAGGTGCATGATCCACACGGCGACGGCCTCGTTCTGGAAGATCAGGTATTCGTATCCCCACGGCTTCTTGACCACGACCTTCGAATAATCGACGGGGGCCTCCCCGGAGGTGTCCGGCCGGCTGGGCAGCCTGGCCAGCGCGGCCTCATCCTGCGGCGTGACCGCCAGCCGGGTGATCAGGCCGCGGTCGCCACGGGTCGACGCACGCGGCCCCGCTCGTCGCCGAGACGGCGTGCCCGCCGCCGGGCGCTCCGCCAGCCCCGCCAACCCTCCGGAGGCCCGCATCCTCATTTCAACAACGACTCGATATGCTTGAACAGCGCCACCCGCTCGGTCGACGTCCGATGGCCGACGGTCGCCACCGCTTCCGCCCCAACGACGTTGCCGACAAAGGCGACAACGTCCATGGGGGCCTGCACGGCCACGCACAGGCTGGTCAAGGCGAGCACCGCGTCACCGGCTCCCATCCGATCGACCACGCGCGTGGCGAAGGCCGGCACATGCACGAAGCCCTCCTCCCGGTGGTAGGCGACGCTCCCATCCTTGCCGCAGGTGATCAGCACGCGCGGGCAGGAGAGCTTCTGCGCGACGTTCAGCATCATCCCCTGCAACGTCAACTGCCGGTTGCGCTCCTCCAGGACAAGCTCGTGCCGCGCCAGCGAGACATAGTCGGCGCGCGGGTACTTTGAGATTGTATGCATCCCGCGGTTGCCGGCATTGGCTTGCGTGTTGACGGCCAGGAACCGCCCCCGCCGGCAGAGGATCTCCACCGCCTCCGCCGTCAGCAGGCCATGCCCGTAATCCGCGGCAATGACCAGATCGTAGCGCGGCACGATGGCCTCGAGCCGCTCACACAACGCCCGGTGCTGGTCAGGGTCGACGGTCTCGTTGATCTCATAGAGCTCGAAGAGCTTTTGCGAGAGGTAGCTTTCCACGAACCGCCGTTTGACAATCGTGGGGGAGCCAGCCTTGTAGAGAAACATCGGCTCCACGTTGGGGCTCAGCGCCTCGCGGATCATCGCTTCGCACGGGTTGTCCTGGCCCAGGCACGTCAGCAGCCCGACCTCATGGCAGAAATTCGCCAGGTGCCTGGCGATCGCGACGCTCCCCCCGGCGAACCGCTCGCTCGAGAGGTGCCGCGCCACCAACACGGGCTCCTTGGCGGATTTGCCCATCTGCTCGCAGTAGTGGTAATCGTCGATGATCGCCTCGCCGACGACCAGTACCTTCAGTGAGCGGGCCGCCTCGAGATGCCGAATCACCTCGCCCGCCGAGTAGCGGGAGGCGAACGCGGCGAGGAAATCGCTCACCTCCTGCGGGAAGACGGGCAGATAGCGGTTGATCAGGTGCGACGCGCTGAACGCCACATCATCGGTGATGACCAGGCGGCCCCCGACGGCCTGGACGGCGGCCTCCTCGAGGGTGATGCCCCCGGTGAGGTCCTGCTTGGCGTCCCGGTAATCCGGCCCCTTGACATAGACGTGGGGCTGCAGCAACCGGATGGCTTCGACCGCGGTCGGCCAGTGATTCACGGCGACGTAGTCGACGCAGTCCAGCGCGGCCAGGGCTTCCGTGCGCAGCTGCTCTGGAAACACGGGGCGGTGTGGCCCCTTGTTCACAAACCGGTCCGGTGTCACCGTCACGACGAGGACATCCCCGCCGCGCTTGGCCTGCTCGAGATGGCGGATGTGGCCGATGTGCAGGAGATCGAAGACGCCATGGCACTGGATGATGGTCTTCCCTTCGGCGCGCAGGACCTGCAGCTGCTCCGCGAGGGCCTTGAGATCGAGCTGCTTGGCCCGACGCTCCGCCGGAGGGGCGCACGCGTCCGCCGCCGTCTTAGCGTCCATCATAGGGGCACGTTGTCCAGCGTCGGCACCAGCGAAACTCGCACGTGGCGCGCGTCTTGCGCGCCATGCGGTCCGCCAACTCGTCGAAGATCCAATCGATGTCGGCAAAGCGGCCCTCGTTCACGGCGTCAACGATCGCGTCGTGGTACGCCACCCGGATCTCCGCAAAGTACGTCCAAAAGAAATGGTCGACATCCCACCCGTACTTCTCGGGGAATCGGCTGTAGGTCTCGTGGGTCATCCGGCCGAAGTGCTCGTCGTGGCCGCGGGGGAGGCGTCCGGTATCCGAGCTCACCAGGTGGATGAGAGGCGTGTTATTCATCCAGAGATTCCACCGGCGCGTGCGGCAGCCCTGCACGTGCAGCTCCATATCGAACCCAAACGGCATCTCCAGCGAAAAGCCGCCGAGCTCCTTCCACATCGACACCAGAAATGACGCCCCAGCCGAGAACTTGCCCGTCATGAACTGCAGCTTGGCGGGACAATCGCCCCAATTGTCCCGACCGAGCCCAAAGCGGCGACCCAGGTCGGTGTTCTGAAGATCGAGCAGATCCTCCAGGTGCGGGGGGATGTCCCGGCGCGTCCGAAGCACCCAGAGCAGGTCGTGATACCGGCCCCGCGCAAACAGCTCCTTCAGCGCCGGGTCGACGCGCGCGCGAAACTGGAGGTTGCCGAGGTTGAGGATCCCAACCTTTCCTGTGTCATAGACCCCGCGCCAGGCCTCATCGAGCTGCGCGAACCATTGCGGGGGGTAGAGGACATCGCTGTGCGAGAAGATCGCGATCTCGATGTCCGGATCGAGCGCCCTCATGCCGAGCTCCATCGCGCTGGCGGGACCACCCCACCGCGGGTTCTTCACATAGGACACGCCCAGCTCTCGACAGAACGCTTCGCACAGCCGCTGCGGCGTGTGGCCATCTTCTGCAACAACAACCTGGCCCTTGAAGTCGCTGCCGACCACGCTCCGCAGACTGCCGCGGAACACGTCGGAGTCGAACATGGCCGGCATGATCAGGCCGTACTTCAACGCCGTCGGGCGAGCGGGCTCGGCGCGATGCGGCGTGGGGACGCCGATGGCGCTCGGGCCTTCGCGCCATCCCGCCGGCGGCGCACCGTTCAACAGCCGCTCCGCGGTCTGGACGTCGCCGGCTTCGCGCAGGAAGAACGCCAACCACTCGCAGCTCTGCCCCGCCGGCAGCCCGGAGCGCAGCCGCTGTATGAGGAGGTCGACGCACGCGCCGTAGCGTTTCATCGTCCGCCACAAGAGGCTGATGCGAATCAGCGCCTCTTCCGCCTCGCTCACGCGGAGATAGCCGGTCACCTCTGACGCCGGAAGGGCGTAAGACCGCGTGCGATGGAATACCGCGTGTCGCACCATGGAGCCGAGCGTGCCTCGGCCGTTGCGCCAGATCGCCCAGCGGAAGAACCACAGGCGAAGACACACGAGCATCACGGCATCGCTCACCAGCCACCCGATCAACTGCCAGACGCTGCGCGGCGTGGTTGAGGCGGGCCGATGCTGCAGGCGCTGATCCACCCACTGGACGGCGGCGCGGGGAAACCTGGAGAGCTCCGCCACGCGGACGGGCCGCGGCAGATCCGCGACCTCTCGGATGGCGTTGCAGAGCCGCAGGCGCTGGAGCGCCTCCTCCAGCTCCGGCGTGATGTCCGCTGGTCGTGCGGAGACGACGGGTTCCTGGACGGCTACGTCAGGCATGCGAACCAGGTTTTGGTGGCTTCGGCGATCGAGGCCCCGTCCCACACCGGCGCTGAGCGCCAGGCGTCAATGTGATCCAGCATGATGCCGACCCCCTGTTCAAAGCCCACCGTCGGAGACCAGCCCAGCTCCGCCCGGATGGCGGAGATGTCCGCCATCGTGCAGTCGGGCTCGCCCGGCCGCTTGGGCACGCGCACGATCCCGTGGCCGTCCAACAGCTCGACGAGGCGGTTGATCGTCGGGGGATTGCCGGTGCCGATGTTATAGACGGCGCTCGCCCGGTCGGACTCCGCCGCCATGAGAAACGCCCGCACGACATCCGTCACGAACACGAAGTCGCGCCGCTGGGTGCCGTCGCCCACGACGGTGAAGGGCCTGCCGGCCAGCTTCTGCGCGAGGAACACCCCGAAGACCGCGCCGTAGGCGCCGGTGGTGCGCGAGCGCGGGCCGTAGGCATTGAAGATTCGCAGGGACACCGCCGGCAGCTTGTACACCCGGCCCCAGTGGAGCACCGCTTCCTCACCGAGATACTTGCTGAGGGCGTACGGATACTGCGGGCTGATGGGGGCGCGCTCGCTCGTCGGCAGCTCGGTCGCCAGGCCGTAGCAGGACGAGGAGGCGGCGTACACGAACTTCTTGACCTGGGCCCGGCGGGCGGCCTCCAGCGCGCACACGGTCCCCATCACGTTCGCGGAGAGGTAGTCGGTCGGCCGCTCGATCGAGGGCACGATGTCGCCGATGCCGGCGAAATGGAAGACATAGTCCGCGCCCTCGAAGAGCGGATCGCCCGGCGCGACGTCGCGCAGGTCTTTCGCCTCGAACCGCAGGCGCGGATCGCCCTGATGATGCCGGAGGTTGTCGAGGCGCCCGCAGGAGAGATTGTCAATGGCCCGCACCGCCATGCCGCGCTGCAGCGCGAGGTCCACCATGTGGCTGCCGATGAACCCGGCGGCCCCGGTGACAACCGCGACCTGCCCGCGCGCCATGGTCAGCGCACCGCCTCCATCAACAAGCGCGGCGTCAGCCCTTTGACCGTGTTGACATTGACGTATCGGTCATTGGTGAGCGGGTCGGGCAGCTTCCCCGCCTTGAACGCGCGGCATAGGTCTCTGACGGCGTCTTCGATGGTCCGGCTGGGCGCATACCCAAGCCGCTCGGCGATCTTCCGGGAGCAGACGTGATAGGAGCGCGGGTCGTTCGTCGGGCGTGTCGTGACGGGGATCGGCGCCAGCTCGGGGAATTCACGCTCCACCACCCGGCGGACCATCTGCGCGAGCTCGGCGACCGGATGATTGCCGCAGCCGGCGTTGAAGACCTGTCCGGCGATCCGCGCCGCCGGCTCCTGCAGGAGGCGTACGTAGAGCTCGGCCATGTCGTCGATGTGGAAGCTGGCGCGCTGCTGGCTGCCGCCGAAGACGGTGATCAGCCGCTTGTTCACCGCGTGATTCGTGAGGATGTTGACCGTCAGGTCGAAGCGCATCCGCGGCGAGTAGCCGCAAACCGTCGCCGGCCGGAGGATCACGGTGGTGAATTCGGGCGACTGCTCCCGCAGCAGGATGGACTCGCAGAGGCCCTTGTACTTGCTGTAATCCGTCAGGGGCTGCAGCGGAAATTCCTCGGTGACCTCGGGCGCGTCGCTGATGCCGTAGACCGAGCTGCTCGAGGCGTAGATGAACCGGGCAACGCCCGCCGCGCGGGACGCCGCAACCAGCGGCCCGAAGCAGTCATAGTTGATGGACTTGCTCAACGCTGGGTCCAACTCGAAGCTCGGGTCATTCGAAATACACGCCAGATGGATGACGCTCTGCGCGCCCGCCAGCGCGGCGCGGAACGCGGCGGCATCCCGGATGTCGCCGTCGATCACCCGCAGGCGCGGGTGCGCCGGCAGGCCGTCTGAGCCGAACAGCATCACGTCATAGACGATGACCGCGTACCCGACCTCCAACAGTTTGGGAACCAGGATGCAGCCAACATAGCCGGCGCCTCCGGTGACCAAGACCGTCTGCTGCGGCATCCCGCTCATACCGCCGAAGGCTGCGGCAGCTCGATCGAGAAGCCGGCCTTGATCGCGTCGTTGCGGAACATCTGCACCGTCTCCAGCGAGAAAGCCGTGAGGTCCTTCCCGACCAGCGGCAGCTTGGCCAGGATGTCCTGCGTGGCGGTGATGATGTGGCAGCCGACCGCCTCGGCCTGGAACACATTCAGCAGCTCCCGGGGGCTGGCCCAGATGAGCTCGGCCTTCGGCCGCGCGCGCAGCAGCCGCACCGCCTCGGCCATCAGCGGCACCGGATCGCGCCCGGTGTCGGCGATGCGCCCGGCGAAGACCGACACGCAGCTCGGCGTTTCCGCGGCCAGGCAGGCGCAGATGCGCTCCACCTGCCCAGGCGTCATGACCGCCGTCACGTTGACCTTGACGCCGGCGGCCGACAACCGGCGAATGAGCGGCCCGCTGAATTCGCCCGGGGTATTCGTCACGGGAATTTTCACGTAGATGTTGTCCGCCCACGAGGCGATCTCCAACGCCTGCCGCTCCATCTCCGCCCAGTCATCGGAGAACACCTCAAACGAGATGGGACGGCCTGTGACGAGGGGCAGCACCTCCTGGGCGAAGGCCGCGTACTCGGTCACGCCGGCCTTGCGCATAAGCGTGGGGTTCGTCGTGAAGCCCTTGATGGTCGGCTTCGATGCCAGCTGCGCGATGGCGGCCAGATCCGCCCCGTCGGCGAACAGCTTCACGCGCAGCTCCTCAAGGCCCGGCATGCAGCACCTCCGTGCGTGGTAGCTGGTTCCACGTCGAGAGAATCACCTGGCTGGCTTCTGCGAGCGAGCGCACGGTGGCATCCGGCGCTTCCGCAGCGCGCTCCGCGTACGCGGCTTCGATGAGCACCGTCTTGCAGCCGGCGGCCCGCCCCGCGGCGATGTCAGACCACCGGTCGCCGATCATGACCGACCGGGCCAAGTCCACGCCCCACGCGCGCGCCGCGTCGAGCAGCATGCCCGGCTTCGGCTTGCGGCAGGCGCAGGCATCGTCGCTAGTGTGGTAGCAGACCTTGATGTCGTCGACCGGCAGCCGGCGGCGCAGGTCGGCATGCATCGCCTCGACCGCCTCAGCCCGCAGCAGCCCGTTGCCGACATCCGGCTGGTTCGTGGCGACGATCAGCAGGTACCCGGCGGCTCGAAGCGCGCGCAGCGCGGCAACCGCGCCGGGCGGATAGCGCACGTCGGCCGGCGAGCGCGGGGCGTACGGGCGGCCGTCGCGCACGATCGCCTCCAGCAGCACCCCGTCGCGATCCAGGAAGATGGCCGGGATCATGCCAGATTGGGGAGGACGGCTTCGCGCGGCGGAAAGACGGCTTCCGCCGCTTGAGCTGCGGCGTCGATCGGGTCTGCCGGCTGCGCGGCGCCTGCCTCGGCGGCGCGCGTCAGGAGCGCTGGCAGCGGCAGGATGATCAACCGCGGAGCCAGCTCGCGCTGCGCTTTCAGCGCTTCCAACTCGGCGGCACCCCCGCGGAGCGCGCACACGATCACGCGGTCCACGCCGCTGCGCGGCAGCTCCCGGAACGCCTGCACCGGATAGCCGAGAAACGAGCCGGGCCGCTGCTCCTGCTCGACGACGCCCACCGGCTGCAGCCGCAGCTCGCGGATGGTCAAAAACGCGATCTCGGCCATCTCGCCGGTCCCGTAGACCGCGATCCGGCGGTGGCCGGCCCGCGCCGTCCGCTCCAACTGCTCGCGCAGGAACCGGCGCACCTGGCCGTAGAGCTGCAGCGACGCTTCAAGGTATTCGTACGTGAGCCGAGTTTTTTCCAGGATGCCCTTGGGCGTGATCAGGTACCGGAGCCGGTTGCGGCTGGTCCCCGTCACCTTGACGTAGCCTTTCTTGGCCAGGCGGCGGAGCATCAGGTTCGTCAGGCCCAGCGCTACCCCGATGCGTTTCGCGAGCTCGCGCTGGGTCGTGCCGGGGGTGTGGGTCAACTCATCCAGCAGGTGGAGATCGCGGTAGGTGCTGTCGTTCATCTCGCGAGGCCTTCGAGCGCAGGTTCCATCACCGGATCGCGCCCGCCGGCCGGAGCCGCCTGTGCCGCGCCCGCGCGAATGGCCTGGATCACACCGCGCAGGCCGATGCACGCCAAGAGATAGAGCGCCGGCAAAAACGGCGAGCGGTAGCGCGAATTGATCACGTACCAGACCAGCGCCAGACCCGTGAAATACAGCGGCATCGAAAGGAGCGCGAGCAGCCCGCGCGCCCGGCGCCGCCACGCGAGCGCGATGCCGACCGCGATCCCTGCGCTCAGGACGCTGGTGAGCGCGGCCTGAAAGAAGCCGTAGTGGTTGAGTCCTTCGAGGAGATCCATTTGGCCGAAGCCGCGGTGCGTCCACAGGTAGAGGATTTGCGTCCACCAGTGCGGGACCATCTCGCGCCAGATCACCGAAGGATCCGCGGCCAGCGTGCGCAGCCATAGGTCCCACCCGACGTCCGCGGGATGCTGTCCCTGAATCACCCATGCATAATTCGCGCGCCACGAGAGCAGCGATCCCTGCCGGGCGCCCCATGGCTGGCCCCAGACCAACGCGTTGCGGATGACGAGTGCAATTATCGGCACCGCGAATCCTGCGATGAGCCCCCCGCCCTGCGACACCATCTCGGCCCGCAGGCGTTTCGGGCGCTCGAAGGCGAGGAACGCCAGCCACAGCCCGGGAAGGAAGGTCGACGTCGGTCGCATCAACGTCGCAACGCCCACCATGAGGCCGGCCAGCCAGGCCAGGCCCCATCGTGACGGCGCCTCCCCTGCGGCCACCCACAGCGCAATCGCTACATAGAGCGCCGGAATGAACAGCACCTCCATGTTCAAGGTGCCCATGAGGTGCAGCATCACATGGTCCAGCGTGGTCAGGCCGGCGGCGAGCAGGCCGACCGTCGGGCTGGCGAATCGCCGGCCGAGGTGATACACGGCAAGCGCCAATAGCCCGCTCGCGACCCCTTGCCAGATCAGCCAGGATGGGATGTGCGGACCGGCGATGCGGAACCACCAGGACATGACCAGTGGGTAACAGGTGAAGAAATTGGCTTCTATGGGGGGCCGCGTCCACAACCGTGTCTGGTCGTGGGACAGTTCCGTCGCGTAATCATAGTAGGTGTTGCCGTCATCGCTGTCCATCAGGTAGTCGTTGAAGCCGGTCTCGTGATAGATGCGCAGCCCTGAGCCCAGGACCGCCAGGATCGCGACCACGCACAGACCCCAGGGCGCCAGCCGCCACCAGGTCGCAGCGGAGGGACGCGCCAGCCATCGCCAGGGCCTGATCGCGCCGAGCAGCGCGCCGATGCACACACCGATGAGCGGCACGATCCAGTGTCCGATTGAGGCTGCGCGCGCGATCAACAGGAGCGGCGCCATCACGAGCGGGCGGCTCCAGTCGTCGGGCCGCCCCGCCTGCTCGCGGCGCGCCAGCGCCTGCCAGCCAAGCCATCCCACCAGCGCGGACCACGCGGTTTCATAGAGCGCCAGATAGGCCCCGTAGAGGCGCGGATAGGGCGGTTGGACGTCCGCGCCGGTCGTCGCGTGCAGCCATGGTAGCCAGGCTGCCAACGTCATCACGGCAGCCAGCACGAATGCTTGACCGGCGGCAGCGGCCCATCCGATCTGACGAGCCCGCGCCGCGGCCAATGCCAGTGCGCTCAACAGCAACAGCGGCTGCCAGAGCATCTCGGTTTTTCCGATGGCCAGCTTGGAGGCCGGCCACACGGCCGCGAGGCCAAACCACACCCCCAGCGCCAGGGGCCCGAGCCAGGTGCTGCGCGTCTGTGCGGCCGTCCCGGCGTCCGTTCGCGCCCCCATCACGTGGACACCGGCGCCGGCGCGCTCGCGTACCACGCCACGGTCCGGGACAAGCCGTCCCGTAGCGAGACCGCCGGCTCGAAGCCGGTCAGCGCCTTCAGGCGGCTGATGTCCGGGCAGCGGCGCGACACCGACCCGGCGCGCGAGCCGCGCTCCTCCAGCGGCGCCTGGTGGCCCAGGCGCTTCATCAGCAGCCTTGCGAGATCGGCGATGCGCACTTCCTCCGGGTTGCCGATGTGCAGCAGCTGTCCCCGGCACGCCGGGGCGCTCGCCACCCGCCACGTCGCGTCCACCGCATCGTCGATATAGCAGAAGGCGCGCGTTTCATGCCCCCCGAAGATGGCAAAGGGATCTTCCCGGCGGCGGATGCGCTCGATGAACTCCGGGATGACGTGCCGGCTGCCCATGCGCGGCCCGTAGACGTTGTGGTAGCGCACCACCGCGCACGGCACGTCGAACTGCCGGCCAAACTCCACGCAGAGGAACTCTCCCATGAACTTGCTGGTGCCGTACGAGAAGCGCACCGACGTCGGCTGCGGGAACACGACCGGCACCGCTTCGTCCGTGGGGATCGAGAGCGCGCCGACATGCTCGGCGCCTGCGTACACTTCAGAGGTCGAGCTGTAGATGAGCAGGCCGGGCCGATGCCGCTCCAGCGCCTCCAGCAGGTTCAAGGTCAGCAGCAAGTTCGTCCGCGCCACTTGGTAGGGGATGTCGTAGAAGAGCTGGGTGCCGTTGATCGCGGCCAGATGGTAGACGATGTCCGCGCCGCCCAGCGCCTCATCCAGGTCATGCATGGAT
Organism: Candidatus Omnitrophota bacterium; assembly: GCA_023247285.1. The sequence goes on along the minus strand of JAHFGU010000001.1, from coordinate 4,517 downwards.
TCGGTGAGGTCCTGATGGATGAACCGCACCCCAGGGCGTTCGAGCAGTTGCTGCAGCTCGGCATCTGCCGCACCGTGCGCCTTAAAGAGGTTGTCCAGCAGGACGACCTCATGCCCCAGGCCCGCGTGATGCCGCGCCAGGTGGTATCCGATGAACCCCGCGCCCCCGGTGATGCACACCTTCATCGCGCCTGCCTCAGGCCGGCCACGGCCATGTCCTCAACGTCGACCCAGCGCCCGGCCTGATGGGCCTCACGGACCGCATCTAGCACGCACTGCACGCGGAAGCCGTCCTCCACCGTTGGGCTCGCCGGGATGCCCTGCTCAATCCACGCGACAAACCGCTGGGCCAGCCGAGCGACCGGGCCAATCCGGTCATCGCCGCGCACATCTGGCTCGCCAACCCCCGGGACTTCGGACAGCCGCTCGTCCGGCCGCCGCCCGACCCAGAGCCGGAAGCCGCGCACATAGCCCGCCGAGGCATTGTCAAGCACCAGGGTCCCCTGCGCTCCATACAGTTCCACCCGGTGGCCGCCGCCGAGGAACGCGTTGTTGCTGACGGTGATGGAGACCGGCGTGCCGCTGCGGAGCGCAGCAGAGACGACGGCTCCCGTCTCATTCACGCCGCTGCCGGGCCCTGCGTCATCATGCCAGAGCCTGGCTGAAAGGCGCGCGATCGGTTCCAGCAGCCACTCGAGGTTATAGACCGCGTGGGAGACAAACAGGTTCAGGACGCCGCCCCCGTCCTCGGCGCGGGTTTTCCACGTGTCGAGGCCGGCGCGGTTGGTGGACGTCTCAACCTGCCAGAGCACGACCGCGTGGCGCAGCCGGCCCAGGATGCCGCTCTCCACCAGCGCCTTAGCCCGCTGCCAGGCGTGGATCATCGGGAACTCAAAGTCGATCATGTTGGCCACGCCGGCGCGGCGCACCGCGGCTACCACGTCGGCGGCCGCGATCCGGCTCGTGGCCAGCGACTTCTCGCAAAACACCGGCTTGCGGGCGGCGACCGCCGCGGTCACGATTGCCGGTTGCAGGAGAGGCGGCGTGGCAATCACCACCGCATCGACCTCAGGGTCACCCACCAGGCCCTGCCACTCCCCGTAGGCCTTCGGCACCCCGAGGCGCCCGGCGATCTCCTGGGCGCGCTCCCGGCTGTCGACGCAGACGGCCACGACGTCGCAGCGGCCCGTGGAGCGGAAGGCTGGGATGAGCACGCGCTGGCCGTATCCCAGGCCGACGATCCCGATCCGCAGGCGCTGCATCACGGCTGCGCCGCCGGCACGGCAACCGGCTGGGGTAGCACGCCGGACGCCCTGAGCTTGACCGTGGCCGCTGACCGTCGCAGGTACGTCGTGGCGAAGGCGTACCCCACCCATCGCAGATAGAGCGGCAACCAGGCCAGCACGCGGAACCGGCTGCGGCGCACGCGGCGCTCGAACCAGACCGCCGGCATCTCGTCGACGCGCCAGCCCAGCCGGTGGCACTTCACCAGCAGCTCGATGCTGTAGGCGAAGCCGGCGGTGGATTCGATCACGACCGACCCCCACAGCCTCCGCGAAAAGAGCCGGAAGCCGTTCGTCGCGTCCCGCGTGGGCACGCGCGCCAGCCGGTACAGCGCGGCGTTGCCGATCCGCACGAGCAGGTTCTTCAGCCAGGGGCAGCCTTCCATGCGCCCGCCCGGCATGAACCGGCTGGCCACGACGATCTCGCATCCCGCGCCCCAGCGCGCCACCATTCCGTCGATGATCGGGGCGTTGTCCGTGTCATCCGCCGGCATCACCAGCACCGCCGGGGCCGTGCTGGCCGCGAAGCCGGACATGACAGCCCCATGCGCCCCGTGCCCCTGGTTCTTCACCAGCGTGATCTCGACGCCGCGGTAGCCTCGCACCGCCGGCAGCGTGCTGTCGCCATCATGGTCGTAGCAGATCAGGACTCGGAACGGCGTGGCGACCGACCGGCGCAGCGCGTCCAGGACCAGCAGGATGTGCTCGCCTTCCTCGTACACCGGGATGACGATGTCAAGCTCGCTCACTGGTCCAGGCCTCCGGGTATAATGCGCGGCGTCGGCAGGGGCACGATGAAGTCGCCCCGGAACCCGCGCCGCTCGAGCTTCGGCTTGAGCTCCTCCCAGATGTGCCAGGAGAGGCAGAGCGCGTAGTCCGGCTGCTCCTCGTAGAGCGCGGTTTCCTCCCGCACCGGGATCACGGTCCCCGGCATGTACCGCCCGATCTTCGTGGAGCCGGCGATCTCGAAGACGCAGTCCAGCAGCCCGTCATCCAAGCCGGCGTAATTGATCAGCGTGCTGGCGCGCGAGGGCGCGCCGAGGCCCACGATGCGCTTCCCCGCCTGCTTGAGATGGCGCAGGAGCGCCACCAGGTCCAGCTTCGACCGCAGCACCTGCTCGCGGAACGCGCGCAGCCGCGGGCTGCCGGCGACCAGCCCCTCTTCCTCCGCCAGCAGCGCTGCGACCGAGCCGTCGACGGCGGCCGATAGGTCGCGCGTGGCGTACACGCGGATCGAGCCGCCGTGCGTGGGGATGCGCCGCGCGCGGATGAGGCGGAAGCCATGCGGCCTGAGCAGCGCGGCAAGGCTGCGCACCGTGTAGTACCGCAGATGCTCGTGATAGATCGTGTCGTACTGCAGCGTCGCGACCAGGTCGGCGAAGTAATGCGACTCTGAGATGAACACCCCGTCCGGGGCGAGCAACTCGCCGATGCCCTCGATGATCGCGTGGATGTCCGGGATGTGCGCGAACACGTTCGTCGCGGTCACGAGGCGCGCCGGCCCGTGCTCGGTCAGCACCTCGCGAGCCACCGCCGGGGTGAAGAACGCCATGCGGGACAGGATGCCCCGCTCGTTGGCCACCTGCGCCTTGAGGGTCGGCTCGATCCCCAGCACCCGGCAGCCCAGCGGCTGGAAGTTGCGGAGCAGCGTGCCGTCGTTCGACCCGATGTCGATCACAAGGTCCCCCGGGCGCAGCCGCACCGCGTCGCGCACCTCGTTGGCCAGTTGGGCGAAATTGTCCCACAAGATGCGGGTAGTGCCGGTCGTGTATGGGTAGTCAGGAGGAAACAGCACGCGCTGGTCGACGATGAACCCGATCTGGGCCAGCTGGCAGGCCGGGCAGATCAACAGCTGCGTCGGAAACGCCGGCTCATCGCGCAGCGGGGCATCCACCGGCCGCATCCAGTTGACCGGCACGTGATACCCCAGGAACAGGACCGGCTCCAGCGGCGCGTGGCCGCAGACCTGGCAGGCGGTCACGATCTGATGATGCAGGTTCGGCGGCAGCCGGCCCCACTCCGACGCGGCGTCGGCGGCGCGCGAGACAGCCGGCTGCGCGAGCGCTTCAGGCGGGCACATCAGCAGACTCCATCAGGCTGGCCGGCGCAGCGGCCAGCGTCAGCGGCTGGCGTTGCGGATGCGGTATCGCGCGCAGCCGCGGCAGCGCCCAGAGGAACAGCGTGCAGTAGCCGGCGATCCACGGACCGAGCGCGAAGGTGCTCGTGCCGCCGAACAAGCGGTCGATGGAGATGATCGGCACCTCGCCCAGCCGCAGCCCGGCGAGCTGAGCCTTGATCGCCAGCTCGAACGCCACCACCCAGCCTACCGAGCTCTGATCGATGGTCAGCCGCTCGAACGCCGAGCGCCGGATCATCTTGATGCCGGTCGTGGCGTCGGTCAGGACGCAGCCGGCTGCGCGGCGGAAGAGCCCGTTCGCCAGCCGCGAGAGCGCATGCCCGACGAGCGACCCGCCCAGCCGGCGGCCGCCGCGCGCATACCGCGTACAGCTGACCAGGTCGCAGCCCGCATCCATCAGGGCGAGCATCTCGTCGATGGCCAGCGCCGGCCCGGTGTCGTCCACCGCGAAGATCAGCACGTACTCGCCGGCCGACGCCTCCACCCCGGCGCGGATCGCATTCGCCACGCCGCGGCCCAGCGTATTGTGGACCAGGCGGATGGCCGGGTACCGTCCCTGCAGGGCGCGGACCACCGGCACCGTGGTGTCCTCCGGCGCATCGTGCACCACCAGGATCTCGTGCGGCACCTCGACCACGGCGGCCAGGATCTTGAGGATCACCGGCAGGTTGACCCCTTCGTCTTTCACCGGCATGAGGATGGAGAGCTTCATCGCGAAAAAAGTGTCAGGCACTTTTTTCCCATTTCAGCTCCGCATCGCCAAAAAGTGCCTGACACTTTTTTCTAGGAATTCGCGGATCCAGGCGCAGACGTCGGCCACATCCTGCTCGGACATCGTCAGCGCCGAGGGCAGCCAGAACGCCTTCTTGGCCATCGCCGTGCTCGCCGGGAACCGGTCGTCCGGCTGGCGGTAGGGCGGCTGCGTGTGCAGCGGGAACCAGAACTTGCGGCACCCGACGCCCCGTCGCCCCAATGCATCCACCAGCGCATCGCGCTCGTCGCTCCACGCGTCCACCCACTGAGGCAGCTCGCCGCGGTCGATCCGGAATGGAAACAGGCCGAACCCGTCTTGGACGCCCTGCAGGCTAGCCGCGTACG
>JAHFGU010000175.1 GCA_023247285.1 Candidatus Omnitrophota bacterium | reverse complement strand
TTACACTAAACATGACGGCGCCGTCACACTCCGGCAACGGCCATCTTCCCAAGCACGGCATCGCGGTGGATGTCGTGCTCTTCACCATCCAGGAACGGACCCTCAAGGTGCTGCTCATCACGCGCGGCCGGCCGCCGTATCGCGGCGCCTGGGCGCTGCCCGGCGGCATCGTGCGGCCTGAGGAATCGGTGGACGCGGCCGCCCTGCGGGAGCTCCAGGAAGAGACCAATATCGGCAACATCTACCTGGAGCAGCTCTACACCTTCGGGGAGCCGGCGCGCGACCCGCGGGGCCGGATCATCACGGTTGCGTACTACGCGCTGGTCAACTGGCAGCAGGTTGAGCTGAAGGCCCGGCAGCGCGTCTCCGAGGCGTCGTGGTTTCCGGTGCGGCGGCTGCCTGTCTTGGCCTTCGATCACCGCCGGATCGTGGATGCGGCGCTGGAGCGGCTGCGCAACAAGATCAACTACACGACGGTCGGCTTCCAGCTGCTGCCGCGGGAATTTACCCTGACCGAACTGCAGGAGTCCTATGAGGTGATCCTGGGTCGGCGGCTCGACAAGCGGAATTTCCGCCGCAAGATGCTGCAGCTGGGGATCCTTAAAGGCACGCGCGGGTTCACGACCAAGGGCCGTCAGCGGCCGGCGAGGCTGTACACCTTCACGGAGCCCAACGTGATCAAGCTGCAGGAGAAAGGGATCATCGTCCCCTTCTGATGGACACAAACGGCCACGCGCACAACGGGCACAACGGCAACGGCCATGCCGTCGCCGCCGAGCCGGCGCACTACGCCCTGCTCAAGGACAAAATCGCCGCGTTGAAGCAGGAGCGCCGCGCGATCATCCTCGCGCACAATTATCAGGAAGGCGCGATCCAGGACGTGGCCGACTTCGTGGGGGATTCGCTGGGCCTGGCCCGCAAGGCGCAGCAGACAAACGCCCGGGTGATCCTCTTCTGCGGCGTGCACTTCATGGCCGAGACTGCGGCCATGCTCTGCCCCGGCAAGACCGTCCTCATCCCGGACCCGGCGGCCGGCTGCTCGCTGGCCGACATGATCATCCCGGAGCAAATCCGCGCCTGGCGGGCCGCGCACCCCGAAGGCGTCGTGGTGGGCTATGTCAATACCTCCGCGGCGGTGAAGGCGGAGTGCGACTACTGCGTCACGTCAACCAACGGCGTCGCGGTCCTTGAGCGCATCCCGGCGGACAAGGAGATTTTGTTCGTCCCCGACTATTACCTGGGCAGCTACCTGAAGGCAAAGACGAAACGGAAGATCCATCTCTGGAAGGGCTATTGCCCGGCCCATGCCGCGATCCTGCCGGAGACGGTGGACCGGCTGCGCGAGGCACACCCGGACGCCGAATTTCTCATGCACCCGGAGTGCGGCTGCCTCACGAAGCAGATGAACCTCGCCGACGCCATTCTCTCCACCGAGGGGATGGTGCAGCACGTCAACCGGTCGCCGACGAAGGAATTCATTATCGCCACCGAGACCGGGCTGCTTAACCGGCTGCGCACGCAGCACCCGGAGAAGCGCTTCTTCCCGGCCAGCGAGCACGCCGCCTGCCACCACATGCGGCGCAACACGCTGGAGAAAGCCTTCATGTCGCTCGTCAGGATGCAGCACGTGGTGACGGTGGATCCGAAGATTGCCGAGCGGGCGCTCGTGCCGATCCAGCGGATGCTCGAGCTGACGTAACCTTCCGCCAAAAAAGCGCCAGGCACTTCGCCGCGCCATGCCGAGGCGCATCCTTGCGAAGTGCCTGGCGCTTTTTGTTAGGCGGGCTGGCGAAACGCGACCAGGCCGGCGAGCTTCTCGAAGTCCTTGGGCTCGTCGATCGTGAAGCCCTTCACGGCGGGATCGATGCGGCGCAACAGCGCAGTCAGTGAGCGGGCGGGCGGGAATTCGACGAAGTGCGTGGCGCCAGCCTGGATGAGGTGCCGCATCGACGGCTCCCAGAGCACCGGGCTGACGATCTGCTTGACTAGGAGCGCGCGAATGTCGTCCGAGTCCTGCGCCGGCCGGCCGGTGACATTACTGATGACCGGAAACGCCGGCGGGCGGATCGCGACCTTGCTGAGCGCCTGGCGGAACGCCTCAGCCGCCGGCTGCATGAGCGGGGAGTGGAACGCCCCGGCCACCTCCAACCGCACCGCCCGCTTGGCCCCCTGCGCCTTGGCCAGCGCCTCGGCCTGCGCGATCGCCTCCGCGGTCCCTGAGAGCACGACCTGATCCTGCGCATTGTAGTTCGCCGCCAGCGCGCCTGACTGCCGGCAGATGGCGCGGACCGCCTCATCCGGCAGGCCGATAACTGCCAGCATGGCCCCCTTGGTGCGCGACGCGCATTCAGCCATCGCCTCGCCGCGCGCCTGCACGAGGTACAGCGCGTCGGAGAACGTCAGCGCATCAGCCACCGCCAGCGCGGTGAGCTCTCCGAGACTGAGCCCGGCCGCCCCGACCGGCTGGGCGGATCCGGCCAGCTCGTGAAACGCCGCGAACGCGGCCACCGACGTCACGAGCAGCGCAGGCTGGCACTTCTCCGTTCTGGTCAGCTCCTCCTGCGGCCCCTCAAAACACAGCGCGGCCACATCGAAGCCCAGGTGCGCGTTGGCGCGCTTGTAGACCGCGCGGGACGACTCATAACGATCGTAAAACGCGCGGCCCATGCCCACAGCTTGGGCGCCTTGTCCGGGCAGGAGGAGGGCGAAGCGGTTCATGCGGCGATGATGACGCGACCCGCTACCACTGGAGCAGGAGGGAGCCCCACGTGAGGCCGGCCCCGAACGCGACCATGACCACGTGGTCGTTGCGCGCGATGACACCCTCCTTGACCGCTTCGTAGAGCGCGATCAGGTTGGAGGCGGCAGAGGTATTGCCGTAGCGTTGCAGATTCATGTACACGCGTTCCCGGGGCAGGCCCGCCCACTTGGCCATCGCCTCGATGATGCGCGTGTTGGCCTGGTGCGGGATGAAGCACTCGATATCCTTCGGCTTGAGCTTGGCTTGCTTGACGACGCGCTGCGCCGACTCGGCCATGCGGCGCACCGCGAGCTTGAAGATCTCGGTGCCGTTCATCCGCAGGAAGTGCAGCCGCTGATCGATCGAGGTGTGCGAGGGCGGATACTTCGACCCGCCGCCGGGCATGTAGAGCAGCTCGGCGGCCGAGCCGTCCGAGCCCATGTCGGTGGCGAGAATCCCGCCCCGGCGCACCGGCGCCATCACGCAGGCACCGGCCCCGTCGCCGAAGAGCACGCAGGTGGAGCGGTCCGTCCAGTCGATGAAGGTGGACAGCACCTCGGCGCCGATGACGAGCGCGTTGCGGTACCGGCCGGTGAGCAGGTACTGCTGCGCGGTGATCATGGCGAAGACCGAGCCGGAGCACGCCGCGGAGAGGTCGAAACAGACCGCCGAGGTCGCCCCCAGGCGCTGCTGGACCAGGC
>JAHFGU010000066.1 GCA_023247285.1 Candidatus Omnitrophota bacterium | reverse complement strand
TGGCTTGTCCCGGAAGAGCCACCGGCTCACCTGCAGCGCAATCTGCCATGCCCTGCGCTGTGCAGCCAACTGCTCCGCGGCGCGTTCCAGGAGCCGCAGATAGGCATCGGCCAGCGCGTGGTGGTCGTCGCGCGTCGCGGCCGCGCCGCGCTGCACCACCACCCGCAGCCAGTCCAACTCTTCGTAGAGCGTCTGCGCGGCGTGGTGGAGTTCCCGGAGGGACGGGCGTGCCTGCCGGAGGGCAGGGCTCAGCAGCTCCAGCGTGACGAGCAATCGATCGAGGTCATCCGCCATGTTGAGCCGCGTGGCCCCATCGAGGAACGTGGCTCGCGCGCGCGCGATCGCCCCGTGCGGCGGCCGCGAGGCGTCCTGCGGCACATCCACCGCACCCATGCCCGAGAAGCCGGGGGCGTTGAGCGCATCACCGGGTGGCAGGCCGCGGCGGCGGGCATCGGCCTGCTTGAGGAGGTGGTCGAAGACAGCCAGGGCCTCAAAATCGGAGGCGAGGGGTTCGTGCTGCCGGGCGGCGTTCGCCCAGTCGCGGTCATCGGTGATCGGGTGCGTAGTGAGGAGGCCTGCGAGCATAACGATGGCAGCGTCTCGGGCCTTCGGTCGTCCTTGGATGCGGTGCGCCAGCGCCACGCAGGCCTCGGCGAGGCGGCGCGGGGTGTCGCTGGCATCAAGATGCGCGATCGCATGCTCCAATTCGATGACGATGGTCTGGAGTGCCTGGCCGACTTGCTCGTACATCTTCAGGCTGTCTGCAATCTGGGCATAGAGTGCAGCAGTCTGGTAGCGGGAAAGGCCGGCCACCGTGTCCCGGCGTGGTCCCTTCGCCCATTCACGCAGTTGAGCGATGGTCTCGATTCCTTGATCGAAGAACAGCGCGCAGAGCCCCCACATTGAGAGACCGTACCGCTGACCAATTTCCAGTTGTTGCGCGAGAGAAACAGGGGCGAGCGACTGCCCTCGCTGTTGAAGCGCCTGTTTCACCTGCTCGATGCCGCCTGACCCCATCCCGCGTGTGCTTGCAGACCCTAAGTATAAAAGGTCTTCTTCATGCAGGCGGAGGAGTTGCGACACCTTGGTGATGCCAACCCGTTCCAGGACATTGGTCTTCCGCGTCTGGAGTCCCAACGTGTCGATGAAATCATCCGGCGGTTGATGAGACGGGGTCTTGGTCATGGGGGGCTTCTTCTGCGTAGCCGGCTTCTTTGGTGTTTCGATCTGCTCTCGGACCACGACGTCGACGAACGCCCCGTGTGGAATTAGGACGTCTGCTCTTTCGTCGTAGAGCACATCGTTCCCATTGATTCGAATGGCGAGCGCCTGGTGAAGTTGGCCGGCCTTGAATAACGAGCCGCGCAGGACTGCCGCCTCTGTGCTTTCATCCGTGCCGGGCCGGCCGGCCTTTGTCGGATCCGTATCCGTCCACAACTGGCTCAAAAAGGCTCGAACCGTGAATGGCGTACGAGAGCCATGCGCCTGCGCATACGCCGATCGCAAGCGGGCCACGGTCGCCGGCATGAAGCGGTGCACGAGCGCCGGATCTTTGGCATGGGCATTGATGGTTTCGGCGCGGTTGAGGGCGTTCTCGGACACGGGCGGATGGAGTGCGGCCCACCGCTCCGTGAGGCGCTTGGCCATCGTGGCAGCATCGGCGTTCAGCAGCTTGGGCTCCTGGTCCCACAGCCGCAGGATGACCTCGACCAGCTCACCCGCAAACTCGGTGCGCTTCCGGCCCTGCATCGCCCCATAGTGCTGCTCATTGAAACGCCAATCATCGACCGTGCGAACATCCGCCAGGCCTGCCGCGCCAAGGGCGAGATCCCGCGTCCGGCGTCCCCGCGTCAACTTGGAGGCATACGCAGTCGTGAGCGTCATCCTGGTCAGATCGCACACCTGGCGAAGGAGCTGCCCGCTCACCCTCGCATCGCGTTCGCCGTCAGCGGTCAGATCAACATCGGTCCATCCCCCGTAGCGGTTGCCATCGGGTCCTGTGACCGTTTCGCTCCAGATGGTCTGGCCATGGCGGAGGACGAACAGGTCTCCCATCCCGTCTGCCGTGGCGCCTGCGGCCAGTGCGTTCAAGACCCGCTGAGACGGCTGCCGGGGCTTTTCGACCGACAGCGCGATCTCTGCGTAGCGAATGCCTTTCTGATCCAGCAGGTTCTTCAGCTCGATGACCTTTTCGCGATCGGGATAGTTATACTCCGTGGATCGGACGAAGAGCACATGCGTGGCCCGTCTTGTCTGCTTATCCAGTCGCAGGCGGATCAACGTGCCGAGCGGGAAGGTAAACCCCGCGACCTCTGCCTTGGTCAGCCCGAACCAGCGCCGCATGGCCAGACTGCGCAGGCTGCTGCCGTGCGCGCTCAGCAGCACGGACTGCCCCGCTTGAAGTGCCGGCCATATCTGCGTGTCGTACGCCGGGACGGCGCGCACGATGACGTCACGCAGACTTTCCGAGAATCCAGCCGCATCCGGCGGTCGCTGAGCCTTCGCGTCGCGCCACCAGATTTGGTTGATGGCGCGGCCCATCGCCGCCGCTTGTGATTGCCGCGGATCAACCCGCCGGCCGCCGGCGAAGGGGGTGTAGGTCTTGGTGGCCGGATCGAAACGGTACCGGGCGCTGTTGAAGCCGGGCGAGCCTGGGATCATCTCGATGACGCCGCGCATGTCTGGATCGCGCCGCCAGTACCGCCAATCGACCGGCGTGCCATCGGGAAACTGCGCCAGCCGGACTTCAGCCTCTCCCAGCAGCGTGGCGTCCGGTTCAGACATCTGAGAATCGCTCGCGGCGCGTTGCATCAACGCCGCTTCGCCGGCGAGCAGGATGCTGCGGGCCTGCGGAACGATGCCGCCATCCACCATGCCAGCCTTCAACCCTTGATACTGCTGCTCGAGCCCGCGCTGGTCGTCCTGCGGCTTGACCGCATCCACATGCTCGAGGAACCGCTGACGCAGCGCCTCATCCTGCTCCAAGGCGGCGAAAAAGGCCGCCGCGTCCGACTCCACCGCAACATCCTTCGCCAGGCGGCCCTCGATGATGAGCGTCGCCCGGTAGACGAGCAGCAGCGCTTCCAGCTGCGGCGATTGCCGGTGATCGAGGTCGATGCCGGTGATGTGGTTGATCGGAAGGATGAGCGCCTTGGCAAACTCAGGATCCGCCGCGGGCAGCGATGGGTCGGCGTCGTGCTTCATGAACACCCATTGCTCACCACGAATGGCGCCTTGTTCCTTCAGCCGCTTCAGGATCGCCTGCGCGCCATCCTGGAACACGGCGGCGGGTGCATCCAGCCATACGTCTATCGTGCGACCCAGCTGTCCTACCCAGCACCAGACGGTTTGGGGTTGGCCATCAGTCAGCGTGATCCTCACCGCGTGCAACTGGTACCCGGCGCGCCAGAACGTCACGCGGAGCAGATCCCCCACCGGCTGGCGATCTGCGTCTGGCAGGCGCTCCGGCAAGGGATGGAGAAGGACCGTCTCCATCCCGTTCTCCGCCAAGCCGGCGCCAAGGTCCGGCATGGGCGCTCCCAACAAGCCTGCCCCCGTTGCCAGCCGATTGGCCTCCTCAGCGCGCATCGTGCCGTCGCTGACGCGCTCATCCAGAACCTTGCGCAGGGTCGCCTGCAGCCGGGGATGCAGCGCCGTTTCACGCTGGAGGGTGACAAGGGTGCAGGCCGCCATGCGGGGCGCGTGCTGGGCAACCCAACCTTCGCCCCGGCTGGGCGCGTCAGGCACCCGGCGGAGCGCTTCGGCGTAGAACACCGTGCGGAGGGTTTCGTAGAGCGGAAGATGCTGGTTTCGCCATGCATCAAGGGTGGGAAGTCCGTGGTCCACCTCGGCCGGGGCGCGGATCTGATTCGTGCGGGCCAGCCATCCCCGCACCTGGCCCCACAGCCGGTGCTCCACAGCGCGCCGGCGCAGCTCGCAAAGGGCCTGTGCCTGGTGTTCAGCATAGAAGGCGCGCCCAACGAGCAAGGGAATGCCATGGGAATGGATTTCGCCGGAGGCTAAGCCGAGATCCCCGGTCCGTATTGTCGCTTCCGGCGTGTCATGCACACTCCCCGCAAATTGGATCTTGAACCCGTCCAGCTCGGGGAACCATGGCATGCGCTCTCCTGCCCCGACGAGCGTGAGGAGACGGTCGGGCAACGGCCGCAGCAGGGTGAGCCGGACGCTGCGCTGGGCCGCTGGATCGGCCGCATGCGCGTCACCGAGCAAGATGCTTTCGTCCGCTTCGTCGTACACGCCGCTGCGCTGGAACCGGCGCACCGCCTGCTCAGCCTCGCTTCCCCAAATCGCCCAGGGATCATACGGAGCCGGACTAAATTGACCGACCCGCTCCGGTTCGGCGGTATCCGCCGCAACCTCGATCTCGCCGAGCGGTGTAGACACGAAGATCAGGCCGCGCTCCTGGTCAACCAGCGATCGCAAAAACGAGAAGTGCGCATCGTAGGACCGCCGAAGGATGGGAAGCATGGCGTTGGCGTAGGCGTTCCATCGCCAGCCGCCGTCGCTTAATTCCTCCACTCCAAACCACTTGAGATCATGCGGGAACCGCGGCAAGGCAACACCCGAACGAAAGCGGGGATCATGCCGAGCCACCTGCCGCTCGATCACGAGCTGATGCATCAGCATTGCCAGTGGCACGACGTCCAACGAAGCCACCAGGCCGGCGCGCTCCTCGCCTTCTCCGAGGATAGCGGCCGGGTTGGGAAGAGGAGCCGCCGCCGGGCGCTTCCCCGCCCCCTCATTGGCCGCGATGAGGTCGTGTTGCATGTGCGGCGCGAACCGGCCGCGTTCCACCGCGCGTTGATGGCGCGCCCGCAGGGTCGGACCCAACCTGGTCTGGTCATATTCGACGACCCGCACGCGGCCGGCGTCCAGCCACTCCTTCATCGGCCACCCCATCCGGTCACCGTACATCGTCAGCCCATACTCTGCGCCCCACTTATCGGGCGCGACGATCACCACACGTGAAAAGTTTTCAGGAGCAAAGAACTCCGTCGGCAACAGGACCAAATGCCGCAAGTCGGCCACGCACACGACCACAGGGGTGTGGCGTGGCGCCCGGCGAATCGCCTCTCGCAGCTTCTCCCCAACCTCGTTATATTTCGTGTGGGGGATTGATTCTCGGTCCTCCGATTGCAGGAGCTCGGCCAGCAGGTAGGCCCACTCCGCGTCCCATCCGATGGCGGGTCCCGCTGATTGCTGCGCGTTTGGCGTCGCCGGCGTGGGAGCGTTGAGCGCGTCGAGGAGCGCATGGCGGATACGGCCGATCTGCTCCGGCGACCACTCAGCCAGGAAGGCCAGGTGGCGTTTCAGCGCCGTGTCCTGCTCCTCGAGGCTAAGCTGTCCGCTGGCCAATGTCTCCAACGTGCCGCGCAGGGCCTGCGGTGTGAGCCATTCGGAACGGATCTTCGGCCCCGTTTTTCTCAGCTCCTTGCTGAGCAAGGCCGCTGCCAACCGTTCAACGCGCGCCTGGTCCTCAGGCGAGAGCGGCGGCAGCGCAGGCTGCGCCGTTGTGGAGGCTGCTGGGCGGCCGCTGGCTGCCCCGGCAGATGCCGTTGGGGAGTTCGTCGGCGAGGCGCCGGTCAGCGTGGACGCACCCGGCCTTGCCTCCACCGGAATCGAGCGCGGGGGCTGGTCATCTTTTAGGAGGTTTTCCACCGGCTGGCTGCGCCATCGCGCGGCTGGAGATCGGCGCTGCTGATGCCTGAGCGTCTCGTACGCGGCGCCGATCTGGCGCTTGGCCTCGCGGCGCGCCTGGGGATCACCGTGCGCAGCCTTCAGTTTCGCGTCGGCCCAGGCTTCAAACCCGGCCTGGATGGCCTTGCCGATCCGACCCGAGGTCGTTTCGCTCATGAGGCTGTTCAACGCAACGAAGTCCGGCTGGTGATCCTTGGTCGGCTCTAGCTCTCTTTCAGCGCACCGAACCAGCAGTTCTTCAACCTCTTGCCACTGCGGCGCCTGCTGTGCCTTAGCAGCCTGGAATCCTGATGCTCCCAGCACCTGCACGGCCTCGGTCACGCGCACGACCTGCCGAAGCGGTTGATACCAGGGCGGCTCGGCTTGAGGCAAAGGTGCCGACGGTGGTTCAGCCGCAAGAAACTCTTCCGCCCACCGCTGGAGCGTCTGGGGGTCTTTCTCTAGCTTCGCATGCCGGAACGCCACGTCATTTGCCAGCCTCACGAGCGTTTCCTCTTTATCTGCCTTGGGCGGACCATAGCTCAGGAGCGAAATCGTGCGGGCGGGTTTCGAGTAGATAAACACGAGCCGCAATACTAACCCTTTTCGAATCCGGTAGAGCCCCGTGGTGCGCCGAGGCCAAAACCACCAGCTCCGTAGGGTGCGCTTCGGATCGCCGGCCAGCCGATCGCGCAGGCTGAGCAGCATCCCCCGAATCGTTTCCCGGTCGTTCAGATGCTGGGCGATATCCTCGAGAAACTCTTTGGTCGCCTCCAGCCGGTATCCGTGCCAGTCGTTCGGCTTAAGCTGCCACGGCGGCAGGTTATCGACGGACCAGTCGATACCCAAGGCAAACCCCAGCAGGCCCAGTCCGCCTGCGCCAAACCCCACCGGCAGGAGCGCCGACGCGGCGGACGCCGGCACGGCATGGACAAACGGATAGAGCAGCACCGGGATCGCCAGCAGGAGGAGCCAGATCCCCAGCGTTGAGAACCCCGAGCCAATCGCACGATGACGCTTCCCATCCAGGGCTTGGGCCAACTTGTCGCCTACGCGCACGTAGGTCTCCCAGGTGGGCAGCGTTAACGCGTGCCCCGATGCGAGGCGGCGCAGCAACGCCAACATCTCTTCATCTTTCACCGCGATCCGCCCCTGGAGTGCTGCCTCGGCGAGCGCCATAATCTCTCGACGGCGCTGCTGGACTTCCCGCCGATAACCGGCCCACGCCAGAAATTCGCGCTCCATCTGGCTTACGATATCCTCATGAACGCCCAGCCGTCGCGCGGTGACCACACGAGTCAGGCCATCGTGATACATCAGTTCCAGCGCGCGCGATACGACGTCTCGGCGTTGCCGACGTTCTCTCTTCAGGTTTTCCCGCGAGCCAACGGAGATCATGTCGCGGCGAGGAATCGACACCCTCACATACCTGTCAATCAACGCATCGCGCGTTCTCAAGGAGCAGATGGCATAGCGCATCTGGATGCCGCGTTGCGTATCCTGCTGGGGATGCGCCTTCTGCCGCGAATGGCCGAGATGGTTGGTGAGCCGGCCGAAGAGCGTGTCGCCGAGATCGCCGGTCTTGTCAAGATGCTGCGCCGGCAGAGACGCTGCCGTGCCGCGCCCCAGGCGGTTGGCCAGGCGGTTGAGGAGGCGGCCCCACCGGTTCAAGTGTCCGGCCGTGAGCGGCTCGGCGCGCAGCCAGGGAGCGAGCAGCGGGCTGGCGCGCCGCGACGTGGCCCACCAGGGGCGCAGCAGGTACGGCAAGCGATCGTACCGCTGGAGGAGCGCGCGGTCATCCTCCTGCGTGGCGCGTCCCAGCCACACCCGTGCCACATCGCGCCACTCCCATCGATACTGCAAGCCGAGCCGCTGCCGCAAGAAGGCGCCGCTCCATGTCCCTGGCGTCCACCAGTCTCGCGCGCGCCAGGCGGCGAACTGCTCCCGCAGCGACAGCGTAAATTCCGAAGGATTCTTCGGCGCCTCATCCTGAACGACGCCCCTAAGAAGCACTTCGCCGAAAATGCTCAATGTTGCCAACATGATCACGCTGAGCAGGAACGCGTTCATATACTTGTAGCCGTTGAATGGAACGAATAACACCACCAGGATCCCAAGCACCCAACTCATGGCGCCGATGAGCCGGATACACCACAGCATCCCGCGTTGCGA
>JAHFGU010000065.1 GCA_023247285.1 Candidatus Omnitrophota bacterium | reverse complement strand
CCCGGAGGGAGCGTCCCTGGACGTGATCGGGCAGCAACCCGGCCGGGTTACTGCGTCGTGCTCGGGGCCTTGTTCCCTGTCGCGGGCGCCGCGCTGGTCGCGGGCGCTGAGGCGCTCGGCGTCGCCGCCGGAGCCGCAGACTCAGCCGCCGGCGCCGAGGGCGCGGGGGCTGCTATGGCTGGTTCCAGCGCAGCCGGAGCCGGCGTTGCGGGAGCTGCCGCAGGTGCTGCGGCCGGCCCAGCCGTCGCGATCTTCACCGAGACGGCATGCCGTTTCGCCGTGTTGACGTCGAAGTTGTACTCGACTTCCACCGGCGTCCCGGCGGCCAAGCTCGACGCCGCGGCTGACGCATCGCCCTGAAGGATCTTGGTCTCCGGGGTGATGAAGATCGGGGTCTCAAATCCATAGCGATCCTTGACCTTGAGCAGGCTCGCTGCCGGATCGGATGAGTCAACGGACACGACCTCGCCCTTGATGAGCAGGGTCGGCAGGGCCTTCTCTTGCGCGGAGACCGCGGCGACCGCTGCCCCTCCGGCGAGCACGAACGCGACGCCCAGAGTTCCCAGTCTAGACCTCATTCCAGCCACCTCCTTGGATTAGGGTTTGTGTTTCAGCGTCTCGCAGCTTATCGGCGGGCAAATACGAATGTTTAGTATAGCGGCTTTTCGCGGCTTGTCAACCCCAAGTCTACCCGCGGACGTCACGCGCCACGCCGCTGCATGATGAGCTTCCGGTAATAGCGGGACCCTACCTGGAGAACGCCGTCAGCCTGAGCCGGGTCGATCACCGGATGCTTCAGCGCCACCCCGTTGAGCTTGACCCCACCTTGGCTGATCAGGCGGCGGGCCTCATTTTTCGTTTTCGCCAGGCCCTGGCCGACCAGGACCTCGATGATGTTCACGGCGCCCCCGTCGGCTTCCAGGAACACGGTCGGCATGTCGCTGGGATATTCCCGCTTCGAGAACACATTCGTGAACTCCTGCCGCGCCCGCTGGGCGGCCTCGGCGCCGTGGTACATGGCGACCAGCGCGGCAGCCAGCTCGGCCTTGGCGTCGCGGGGGTTGATGGCGCGGGTGCGCAGCTGCTCCTCGAGCTGGCCCAGCCTGGCCGTGTCCACATCCGTCAGCAGGGTGAAGTATTTCACGATGAGGCTGTCCGGGATGGACATGACTTTGCCGAACATCTCGCCGGGCGGATCGTTCAAGGCGATGTGGTTGCCGAGAGACTTGGACATCTTCTGCACGCCGTCGGTGCCTTCCAGCAGCGGCATGGTCAGCACGACCTGCGGCTCCTGGCCATAGGCGCGCTGGAGGTCGCGGCCCACGAGGAGGTTGAACTTCTGATCGGTGCCGCCCAGCTCGACATCCGCCTTCAGCATGACGGAGTCGTAGCCCTGCATCAGAGGGTAGAAGAGTTCGAGCATGCTCACTTCCTGGCCGGCGCGCAGCCGGAGCCGGAAATCCTCCCGCTCGATGAGCCGGGCCACGGTGTACCGCAAAAGCAGCTCGGTGAGCCGGGCAAAGGTGAACCCGCCAGCCGGGCCGTCCGGCGGGCAGAACCATTCGCTGTTGCGCCGGAGCTGGAAGAGCGCCTTGCCGCGGGTCGTGAGGATCTTCGACACCTGCTGCACGTAGGTCTTGGCGTTGGCCTCCACGTCCGCCGGGGTCAGCATGGGCCGAGTCTGGGACCGGCCGCTGGGGTCGCCGACGAGCGCGGTGGCATCGCCGATGAGGAAGACCACTTGATGGCCCAGCTCCTGGAACTGGCGGAGCTTGCGCAGGAGCACGGTGTGCCCAAGGTGGAGGTCGGGGGCGGTGGGGTCGAAGCCGGCCTTGATGACCAGCGGCCGGCCCTGCTCCAGCTTCTTACGGAGGTCGCCTTCGGTGATGATTTCGACGGCGCCCCGCCAGATGAGATCGAGTGGCGTCATGCGAGGAGCGACCGCGGGGCCGGTCACGGAGCGGACTACGAAGTTTCGGGCGGGAGGTTCTTGTTACTGAGGCCGATCTTGCGCTCGAGCTCGTCGAGCTTGATCACCTGCGCCCGGATCTTCTGACCAACCTTGTAGCGGTCATCCAGCTTCTCATTGGGGCCCAACTCGAGCTCGGAGAGGTGCGTGAGGCCTTCGACGTCCTTGGCAATCTCCACGAAGAGGCCGAAACCGGCCACCTTCGTGATCGTGCCCTCAACGACCGCGTGGAGCGAAAACTGCTGGACCAGCTGCGGCCAGGGGTCTTCCATAAGCTGCTTCATGCCCAGGGTGATGCGGTGGTTGTCCGGCTCGCAGGTCAGCACCACCACATCTACCATCCGGCCCTTCTTGAGGACTTCGGAGGGGTGGTTGATCTTGCGGGTCCAGGAGATGTCGGCGTTGTGGAGCATGCCTTCGAGCCCGTCTTCCAGCTCGATGAAGGCGCCGTAGTCGGTCAGCTGCCGCACCCGCCCGACGACCTTGGCGCCTGGCGTGTACTTCTCTTTGGCGTGCTGCCACGGGTCGCCCATCGCCTGCCGCATGCCCAGGGACAGGCGCTGGTTCTTGGCGTCCACCGAGAGCACTACCGCCTCAATCTCCTGCCCGACCTGCAGGAGCTCGGAGGGATGCGAGATCCGCTTCGACCAGGAGAGCTCGGAGATGTGCACCAGGCCTTCAATGCCCGGCTCCACCTCGACGAACGCGCCATAGGGCACGAGGTTCACGACGCGGCCCTTGACCCGCGTGCTTGCCGGATACTTCTCTTCCGCGTGCTGCCAGGGGCTGGGCAGCAGCTGCTTGAGCCCAAGCGAAACCTTGTTGGATTGGCGGTCGACGGACAGCACGACGATGTCCACTTGCTGCCCGACGTTCAGCACGTCAGAGGGGTGCCCGATGCGGCCCCACGAGATGTCGCCGATGTGCAGCAGGCCGTCCACCCCGCCGAGGTCGATGAACGCCCCGAAATCGGTGAGGTTCTTGACGGTGCCGGTGCGGCGCTCCCCGACGGTCAGCGACTCGATGAGCTTCTGCCGGATTTGGTCCTTTTCCCTGAGGAGGTAGTCGCGGTGCGAGACGACGATGTTCTTGCGGGCGCGGCTGATCTTGAGGATCTGGAACTTGAGGGTCTGGCCGACGAGGCTGTCGAGGTTGGCGTAGCCCTTGAAGGAGGCCAGCGACGCCGGCATGAACGCCTCGATGCCGATATCCACCATGAGGCCGCCCTTCACCTTGCGGACCGGGCGGCCTTCGATGACATCCCCTTCCTTGCAGGCGCTGATGATGCGCTCCCAGCCCTTTTGCCGGTCGGCCTTGTGCTTCGAGAGGATGACCATGCCCTGCTCATCCTCGACGTTCTCGACGAAGACTTCCACTTCATCGCCGACGGCCAGGGGCTGGGCGCCGAACTCCGAGCGCGAGATCGAGCCTTCGGATTTGAAGCCGATGTCGACCAGGACATCCTGGCCGGTCACGGCGATCACCCGGCCTTTCACGATCTGGCCCTCGGTAATCACCCGCAGGCTCTGGGCGTAGAGGTCGGACAGCGTCAAGATCGGCGCGTCGGTCATTGGGACTGCGGCTTCGGTTGTGCTCATGTGGTGTGCGGAGCCGCCGCGGCCGCTTGGGCTTGCAGCGCCTGCCAGGCGGCGGTCACCGCCTCGGCCAGGGCGCGGCGGCGCTCGCCGCGGTCGCGGGGCACAGATGTAGCAGTATAGGAAATCGGCGGACCGAACGCAACCTGAATTTTCGCCGGGCGCAGCTGCACGGCCTCAGGTGGCAGCGCTTCGTGCGTGCCGCGGATGTACGCCGGCACGATGGGCACGCCGGCCAGGTCGGCCAGCACGCCCACTCCGCGCTTCGCCACGCCGAGCCGGCCGGAGAGCTGCCGGGTGCCCTCTGGGAAGATGGCTACCGGTTTGCCGGCGCGCAGGTGCGCGAGCGCCTCGCGCAGGGCCGTCACGTCCGCCTCCCCGCGGCGCAGCGGGATGACGTTGACGCTGCGCAGGAACAGGCGCAGCAGCGGCCGCTGGAAGAGGTCGGCGCGCGCCATGAAATAGACCCGCCGCGGGCAGGCGGTGCCGACCACGGGCGGGTCCAGGAAGCTGACGTGATTGGCGGCGAGAATGAACGGGCCGCGCCGCGGCACGTGCTGCTGGCCGGTCACCGCAAATCCATAGCGCAGGCGGAAGAGCAGCCAGCAGAGCAGCTTGGTGAGCGCGTACGCCATCAAAAGGTGTCAGACACCTTTGGTGCCTGACACCTTGAGTCGGCGGCGGCCATGTGGCTCATCATCGCGCGCACCACCTGCTCAGCGGTCAAGCGCGTCGTGTCCAATTCGATCGCGCCTCGCGGCTTGACGAGCGGGCCCACGCGGCGATTGCGGTCCAGCCGGTCGCGGAACCGCAGCTGCTCCTGCACCTGGACCAGCGGCGGGCTGGAGGTATAGAGGCGCGACAGCTCGCCCTGGCGGCGGCGGGCGCGCACCGCCGGGTCAGCATCGAGGAAAAACTTGTAGGCGGCGCGCGGAAACACCACCGAGCCGGTATCGCGGCCCTCAGCCACGACGCCGGCCATTCGATTCCACTCAGGGCGGCGTCCTGAGCCAAGCCGAAGGACGCCGACCACTCGACCAGGCTCAGGCTTGGCGTAGCCGCGCGCAGCCAGCTCGCGCTGCCGGCGGACCATGGCGGCGCGGACGCCGGGGTGCTGGGAGATCTGGGCGGCCGCTTCCGACACCTCTTCCGTGCGGATCGCGGTGGTGATGTCCACGCCGTTGAGCAGGAAGCGCAGCTGGCCGCGACCGGCCTCGCGCAATCGCAGCGGCAGCCGCCGGGCCAGCTCGGCCAGCCGCTTGGCGTCGGCCAGCGGATGAAGGCCGTGCCGCAGCGCCGCGTACGCCAGCGCTCGATACGTCGCACCGGTGTCGAGGTAGAGGAGCCCGAGCTGCTTGGCCAGCAGCTTCGCCGCGGTGCTTTTGCCCACGCCGGCCGGGCCGTCGATCGTCACGACAAGCGACTTGCGGCCCGAGGCCGAAGGCTGAAGACTGCAGGCTGAAGCGGCTGCCTTGAGCCTCGAGCCTTGAGCCTTGAGCGGCTTCTTACGGCTCGAGGGCATCGCGTCGCGCCTTGGCCGCCGCGAGGAACCGGCGCAGCCCTGCGCGGTCGGACCGGGCGAGGAGTCTACGCAGGCCGCGCCAGCCGGTTTCAAACCGGGCCATCGCGCGCAGGATCTCGGCTCGATTGGTGAGGAAGATATCGTCCCACAAGTCCGGGTCGCTCTTTGCCACGCGGGTCGCATCGAGGAAGCTCGGCGGCAGGCTCGCTGACCCGTCGGCCTCGACGGACAGCGCCAGGCAGTAGGCGAGCGCGTGCGACACGTGGCTGGTCTGCGCCAGCAGCCGGTCGTGCCGGCGAGGGTCCATGATCACGACGCGGCCCACGAGCGGCTTCCAGAACGCCGCCACCCGGCGCAGCGCCGCGCGGTCGGTCCGGCGATCCGGAGTGAGAATGCAGACGGAGCCGTCAAAGAGCCTCGGGGTGGCCGCCTGCAGGCCGCGCTGCTCGGAGCCGGCCAGCGGATGGCCGCCGACAAACGCCACGTGCCGCGGCAAGGCCCGTTCGAGCGCGCGCACGATCCGCGCCTTCGTGCTCCCGACGTCCGTCAGAATGCTGCCGGGGCGCATGAACCGCGCCAGGCGCACGGCCTGCGGCGCGATGGCATCCACCGGCGCTGCGAGCACGACCAGGTCGGCGTCCTGGACCGCGCGCCGCGCGTCCGTAGTCCCGCGGTCGATGGCGCCGCGCCGGATCGCCTGCCGCACAGTCGCCGCGCGGCGGGAGAGCCCGATCACCTCGCGCGCCAAGCGCCGGCGCCGCAGCGCGAGCCCCAGCGACCCGCCGATCAGCCCCAGCCCCACAATCGTGACTTGGTTAAACTTGGGCATCCTGTCTCAAAAGGATCGCCCTGCTCTATAACGTGCGGCCGACGACCTTCGCGATGTTGCGCAGGTCCTGGACCAGGGCCGCGAACTTCTTGGGCAGCAGCGACTGCGGCCCGTCCGAGAGGGCTACTTCCGGGTTCGGATGCACCTCGATCATCAGGCCGTCCGCGCCGGCGGCGATGGCCGCCCTGGCCATCGGGCCGACGTATTCCCACGCGCCGGTGCCGTGGCTAGGATCCACGATCACCGGCAGGTGCGACAGGCGCTTGATCACCGGGATGGCGTTGAGGTCTAGCGTGAAGCGCGTCTGATCCTCGAAGGTCCGGATGCCGCGCTCGCACAGGACCACGTTGAAATTGCCCTGGCTGAGGATGTACTCCGCCGCGAGCAGGAACTCGGTGATGGTCGCGGCCAGCCCGCGCTTGAGCAGCACCGGTTTCTTGGAGAGGCCAACCTCTTTCAGGAGATCGAAGTTCTGCATGTTGCGCGCGCCGACCTGAATGATGTCTGCGTACTGCTCGAGCAGCCCGATGTCCCGCGCATCCATGATTTCCGTGACCACCGGCATCTGGAGCTCCCGCCCGACGTCGGCGAGGAACTTCAACCCCTCCTCGCCGAGCCCCTGGAAGGAGTACGGCGAGGTCCGCGGCTTGAACGCCCCGCCCCGCAGCACGTGCGCGCCGGCGCGGCGCACGAGCTTCGCGGTCTCGGCGAGCATGGCCCGGTTCTCCACCGAGCAGGGGCCGGCCATGACCACGAGCGCCTTGCCGCCGATGTTCACGCCGACCATTCGGCTTGGCTCAGGTCGGCGTCCTGAGCCAGGCCGAAGGACGCCGCCGACCTGGACCACGCTCGGCTCCGGCTTGAACTCGCGGGAGACGAGCTTGTAAGGCTTCAGGACGGGCATGACTTTCTCGACGCCCGGGATGACCTCCAGCGGCTGCACCCGCAGGATGTCTTCGGAGCCGATGACGCCGATGATGGTCCGCTCGGTGCCCTTCGAGACCATCGGCTTCAATCCGAGCGCCTTGATGCGCTCGATGAGATGGTCGACCTGCTTCTTGGTGGCCCTAGGCTTCAAGACAATAATCATGAGAACCCTCCTCACATTCGCTGAAGGCTCGAGGCTGAAGGCTACAACACCCGTGAGCCTTGAGCCTAGAACCTGGAGCCTAGTGCGAACTTCAAGGCTTGGATGAAGCGGCGGTTCTCCGCTGCGGTGCCGATCGTCACGCGCAGGCAGCCCTCCAGCTTCCACGCGCCCATCTCGCGCACGATGACCCCGCGCCGCAGCAGCGCCTGCGCGATCTCCGGCGCCCGCGGCCCAAGCTGCAGCAGCAGGAAATTGGTCGCGCTGGGCACGTACCGCACGCGCAGCCGATCGAGCGCGGCGGCGAGCTGCCGGCGGCCTGCGCGCGTCGTCGCGCGCGTGCGCGCGAGAAACGCGGCGTCGTCGAGTGCTGCGGCCGCGGCGGCCTGGGCAAGGCTGTTGACATTGAACGGCTCGCGCACCGCCTCCATCGCGGCGATGAGGCCGGGCTGCGCCACCCCGTAGCCCACGCGCAGCCCCGCGAGCCCGTAGGCCTTGGAGAAGCTCCGCGTGACGATGAGGGGCCGCTCAGCCACCCAGCGCAGCGTCTGCGGATAGTCCGCCGCCTCCACGAACTCGTAGTAGGCTTCGTCCATGAACACGATCGTCTGCGCCGGCAATCCGCGCAGGAAGCCGTCCAGCTCGCGCGCGGTCACATACGTGCCGGTCGGGTTGTCCGGGTTGGCGATGAAAATGATCTTCGTGTGCGGGGTCGCGGCCGCGCGCATGGCCGGCAGATCGTACCGGAACTCGCGCAGCGGCACCACCCGCACCAAAGCCCCGCAGGCCCTCGCCTGCAGCTCGTAGATGAGGAAGGTCGGGGCGGCGACCAGCACCTCTTCGCCCGGATCCACGAAGGCGCGCAGGG
>JAHFGU010000064.1 GCA_023247285.1 Candidatus Omnitrophota bacterium | reverse complement strand
TCAGCAGCCAGTAGAGATCGATGACGATGACGAGCACCGCAGCCAGCAGCGGTCTCCAGAAAGAGAGCACGAGCACGCCCAGCAGGATGGTCCAGCTGGCCGCCCCAGGCACGATCTCCAGTATCCGTTCCTTGAGGCGTTCAACGCCTCGGAGGTGCTGCCGGGAGAAGGCGAAGCTCATTCCAGGCCGCCCCCTGACCCCACGCCGGGAAGGAGCTGGATGGCCCGCAAGTCCCCGGTCGTCCGATCCAAGTAATACAACCGCCCCCATATGTCGTTGTACAGGATGGCGCTGTGCCGCTTGACCTGCACGAGCTCCTCCAGCGCCGGCTCCCCCGGCGTGCCCAGCTCCAGGAGCCACACGCGGTCGTCATCGCGGAACACCACATGCGACCCCTCATGGGCCCAGAACGCCTGCTGGATATTGTGCCCGTCTTGAAACACCCAGGCCGGCGCCAGCCGTTCCGGCGAGGTCCGCCAGGCGGCCAGGTCCAGGATGCCCAGCCGCTCCGCCTGCCAGATCAGCAGCCGGCCCTGACGCGGATCTTCCACAACATCCCGCACCCCTTCCCCGACCAACAAGTAGGGGACTCGATTGGTTGCGAGCTCTCCATGCTCGCCCATGAGCAACAGCGTGTCATCCGAGAGAATCCGCAGCTGGAACACCCCGCCGGGCTGGATGAGCGCCGGCAGCTCGGGATCCATCATCGTCCGCTCCACGGAAGGGCGATCAGGATCCAGGACCTGCAGGCTCCCATCAGTCAGCAGCAGATAGAGCCGGCGGCGCGCGACCCCAAGCCCGCGGACAGCCGGCGCTGCCGCAGCGTCCTCGCCCGCCCCGCCCGGCCGGGCCACCAGCCCCGTGACATCGCGGACCCGCGGCCCGTCCCGGTGCAGCTCAACCCAAAGCCAGCGCTCCCCATCAGGGGCTTGCACGCGCAGGAGGCCCTCGCCGGTGTCGCGGCGTCCGATCGCAGACCGGATGCGCGCCGTCGCCACGACATCGCTGACCAGCCTCGGACGCCAGGCGGAACCGGCGTGCACATCATAGGCCACCAGGTCCTGCGCCTGGGGGCCTCGAGTCAGGCACAGGATATCGCGCGTGGCAAAGGGCAGCAGGTCATCGAACCCGCCCGCCAGCACCATGGCATCCGGCAACGCGTCCGGCAGCAGCAGGATGTGCTCCAGCACCGTTGCCTGGCCCGGCTTGACCGGCACCTGGCGGCGCCAGGGGCGATACCCTTTCAGCGTCACGGTCACCGGATACGTGCCGGGCAGCACGTCGCGGAGCACGATCGGCGTGCGGTCGGTATACCGGCTCTTGCCGAAATACACCGAGGCGCCTGGGGGTGCTGTGGCCACGTGCACCAGTCCGGTCTTGATGATGCCGTGTTCAGAACCAGGGCGCACAAGATAGCCCAGCGCATAGCTGATGCTCAACGGGCAGGCCCCGAGATAGACGCCGACCAGGAGGTAGAAGACGATCCGGCGGGCCAGCTGCATCGGCGCATAGATCCATGAGGCCCGCCCGCCGGTGCGCAACGGCGGCTCACCCATAGCCTTGCATTCACGTTGAGAATCAGAGATAGTTGCCTTGAGATCAGACATGGCGGACAGAAAACGCATCCTCATCGTGGAAGACGAAGAGAAAATCGCCCGGTTGATCGCCCAGCAGTTGGCGGCGGCCGGCTACGACGCGCATGCCGAGCATTCCGGCCAAGCGGCGCTTGCGGACGCCGCGGCCCACCGGCCCGACGCCGTCACCCTGGATGTCCGGCTGCCGGACATGAGCGGTTATGAGGTGTGCCAGGCGCTGCGCCGCGTGTACCACTGCTGGGACGTGCCGATCATCATGGTGACGGCGCTGGACCGGCCCATGGACGAGCTGCGCGGGCTGGCGCACGGCGCCGATGTGTATCTGACGAAGCCGTTTGAATTCTCCGAGCTGCTCCGCGCCCTGACGGAGCTGCTGGGCCACCACTCCTCGACGCCCTAGCCCCGTTACGGACACGCGACCGGCGCCTCCGCAATCCCCGGCACCGCGTCCGGCACGCTCACCGACGCGCTGTCACCTGCGCAGTGGAACATCTCCTCGCGCTCATTCACCCAGAAGGTCCGCGCGCCGGTCAGATGCAGCGCCACCGGGCGAGCCGAGATGGTGTACGTGACGGCCGGGTCGGCCGGCACCTCGTAATGATAGACATACCCTTGGATTGTGACCGCGCCGTTTAAGTCCGCGTTGAAGCGAGCCGGCGCATAATCAGGGTCTGCGCGATCGTACATGTCCGCCTGCCACTGCGCGGGATACCGGCTGTTGGCCACGCGGTACATCGCCAGCCCGTTCGCCAGCCCTCGAAGGTTCCCGACCACGACCGACTCGTTGGCCGTCAACCGCGCGCGCAGCAGCGGGAGAGCCGCCAGGGTCGCGAGGATCGAGATGACGGCCACGACAATAAGGATCTCGATGAGCGTGAACGCGCATCGAAGGGAAAGGCGTGGCGGCGGAGGGATTCGAACCCCCGACCTTGGGATTATGATTCCCCTGCTCTGACCAACTGAGCTACACCGCCTAAGTCGCACCTATCGGAAAAACTGTGGGCGCTCCATAGGAGGGGGAAACCGAGTTTCCCCCTCCTAATCGTACGATGAGTCTGCGCCGTCACGGGGGATGGCGGAGAGGAGCACCTCGTCCGCCTTAGACTGGTCGGCCCCGCCGAGGCGATAGCCGGCGCGATCCACGCCCACCGTGGCAAAGCCGAGCTGCTCAAAATACGCGGCGATCGCCCGATCCAACGCGAGGTCCTGAAACCGGCCCAGGTCCTCCGCCGGCACCTCGATGCGCGCGTGGACGCCGAGATGGCGCACACGGACCTGCTGGAATCCCTGCTCCAAGAGAAAACCTTCGGCGCGCTCGATTTGCCGGAGCTTGCCCTCCGTCACCGCCTGGCCATGCGGAACGCGGGAAGAGAGACACGCATTCTGGGGCCGGTTCCAGTTGGGCAGCCCCATCCGCCTGGCCAACTCGCGCACGTCCCACTTTTCGAGCCCGGCCTCCTGCAGCGGGGACCGCACGCCGAACCGGAGCGCCGCGTGGTGTCCGGGCCGGTCGGCGACGCGGTCATCAGCCAACACGCCGTACGCCACGACCGGGATGCCGCGCGCCGCGGCCAGGCGCTCCAGCTCGGTAAACAGCACCTGCTTGCAGATGTAGCACCGGGCCGGCGTATTGGCTTGATAGGCCGCATCCTCCACTTCCCGCGTGGGAATGACCAGGTGCTCAAGATCGAGCTGCTTGGCGAGCGCCATCGCCTCCGCGAGATCCGCGCGGGCCATGGATGGGGAATCCGCGGTCACCGCCAAGACATGCGCGCGGCCCAAGACGTCACGCGCGATCGCAGCGAGCAGCGTCGAGTCCACCCCGCCGGAAAACGCCACGATCACCCGGCCGAATTCGGCGAGAGCCGTTTCGACGCGGCGCAGCTTGCCGGCAAGCTCCGGCTCGAGGCTAGGCATCGCGCGCGATCCATCCGCCGCCGAGCAGCGTCTCCTCCCGATAGAAGACCGCGGCCTGGCCTGGCGTGACCGCGCTCTGCGGCTCCTCAAACTCGATGCGCGCGCCGCCGGAGCTGTCCGGGATCACCAGAGCGTGAGCCGGTTGATGCCTCGAGCGGATTGTGACCGCGCAGGCGACGGGATCCTCCGGCGGGGGAATCGACACCCAATTCACGCGCTCCACCCGGCATGCGCCCTGCCGCAGCTCGTCCCGGCTGTCCACGACGAGCCGGTTGTTCGGGCGATCCAGCGCAACCACATAGAGCGGCACGCCGGTCGCGATGCCCAACCCCTCGCGCTGGCCGATGGTGTAGCCGAGCAGTCCACGGTGCGTGCCGAGCATAGCACCGGCGGTATCGGTAATCGGCCCGGGCGTGTCTGGCGCCTCCGCGGCCCGGCGGAGAAAGCCGTTCTTATCCCCATCACGGACGAAGCAGACATCCTGGCTATCCGGCTTGTCGGCGGTCGCCAGGCCGAGCCGGTGGGCGATCTCCCGCACGCGCGGCTTGCTCAGCTCGCCGAGCGGGAACCGCGCGCGCGCCAACTGGTCCTGCGTCAAGTTGAAGAGCACGTAGGACTGGTCTTTCTCCGTGTCCGCGGCGCGTCGCACGGTGTGCCGGCCATGCGCCTCGTCGTACCAGGCGCGGGCGTAGTGTCCGGTCGCCACGGCCCGCATCCCGCGCCCCTCGGCATGCGCCATGAGCGCCCCGAACTTGATGTGGTCATTGCACGCAATGCAGGGGTTGGGCGTCAGGCCCTCCTGATAACTGCGCACGAAGTAGTCGATGACGGTAGCCTGGAAGGTGTCGGCCAGCTCCAACGTCTCATGGGGGATGCCGAGGCGCGCGGCCACGGCCTTGGCGTCCAGCGCATCCCGGACCGAGCAGCACAGCCGGGTTCCGCTGGAGACGCACACGTCTTTTCCCCAGAGCTGCAAGGTGACCCCTAGGACCTCGACGCCCTGCTCCACGAGCAGCGCGGCGGCCACCGAACTGTCGACGCCGCCGCTCATGGCGACAACCACGCGCTCAGCCATTATGGGACGTCATTATACCACGGCGCCGAGCAGGTCCCGACGAGGGAGGGTTATGGAGAGGTGGAGGTGGACGCGGCCTCGGCCGGCTGCGCAGGGGGCTGCGGCAGCTTCTCGGCCAGCGAGAAGAGATAGTGGACCAGCGCGTCAAGGTCGTCTTCGGATATCCGGTCTTTCCAGGCCGGCATGTAGAGCGACGGGTTCGGCCGGCCATGGTCCGCTCTGGGAACCGGCTGCCGGCCATTGCGGATGAGGTTCTTCAAGCTCTCCACGTCGTTGCCATAGTAGGCCTTGACGTAGAGGAGCGGCGGCACCTCTTGCCCAAGACCGGCGTTCCAGTTGTGGCGGCCGCCGGTGCCTCCGGCGCCGTGGCAGCCGGCGCACCCGAACCGCTCGAACACGGCGCGCCCCCGGTCCACCGGCGTCGCGTACGTCTCCGGGGTTTTCGGCGGCGCCTTGGTCACGTATGAAGAGGGCGGGTTCGAGGCGGTCAGGCTGAGGAGATAGACGGTCAGCGCGCGCACCTCCTCATCGGACAGCGGAAACCGCGGCATCGCGCTGGGAAAGACCTCCTCTTCCCCGAGCGGCAGCCGCTCGGGCCGGACGCCTGGGTTGAGCATCCGAGGATGGCGCAGCTTGGTCATCAGCCAATGGATGCGGTCATGCGGCGGGTCCATCATCTCGAAGTCGGCTTCCATCAGCAGGTAGGATTTGGAGCCGACCTCGGTCAAATCCTGGGACACGGTTTGCCCGAAGTCTCTGACCGCATGGCAGCCGTAGCATCCCTTCGCGGAAAACAGCGCCTGGCCCTGCACGAGTTTTGGGACATGGGCTGCGATAGGCGCCAGATCGCCGTGGCATTGCGCGCAGGAGGCCTGGACAAGCTCGCCGCGCAGCAGCGGCTCTTCCCAGTGCGGCACATCGCCGTGGGCCGCCTTCGCCTCGGTGGCCAGCCCCTGCCCGCCGTGGCAGACGGTGCACCCGAACTTCTCCGGCGGATGCCACTTGAGAAACTGGCCCGGGTGCGCGGTGAACGGCTCTTCGGCCAGGGCCAGCTGCGGCTTGTCGATCGCCAGGTGGCACGTCGTGCACCGGTCGGCGCGGTCGAGATCCGTGAGGAGCAGCTGCCGGATCCCGCCGGAGATGCCGCGGCGCTCGTCGCGGTTGAGCGTCTTGAAGAACCGCGCCTGGTACCGCGTCCATTCCCGGGTCGAGTCCTGCCAGAGCGCGATGACAAACAGGACTGCCAGCGACCAGGTAAGGAGCACGAACAGCACGCGCTTCATCAGATGTTGAAGTTAAACTGGGGGAGGCTGATGAGGTATTTGACGCCAAAGAGCAGGCGCAGCAGGATCTTGCCCAGCACGCCGAGCATCATGAGATAGAGGCCGATGACGATCGAGTACTTGATCACCCCAAGCTCATCGTACAGCCGGTCCTTGAACCGGCCGAACCGGATGCCCAGCCACCCCAGCGCCGCACCGGCCGCGAGGACCAGCACGGCGATCAGCCCGTAGCCTGCGACCGGTCCGGCAGCGTGGACGAGCTGGAACATGGCAGAGACCCCCGGCGCGTTCCGCGACCGGCCCAACGCCTCAAAGAGCGTGAGGTACCGGCTGCGCGAGGGATAGCCCGGATCCGGGGCGATGAGCAGCGGCACGAACAGCGCAACCGCGAGCAGCATGCCCAGGCCCATGTGCAGCGCCGCGGAGGCGCGCGCCGGCGCCCGCGGGCCGGCTTTCGCGGCGAGCAGCTCGCGGGCCGGCTTGGGGAACGGCGTGCCTGCGGCGAAGTACGCCAGGAACATCAGCGCGCCGGAGAGGTTCGGCAGGTTCTTCAGCGTGAGTTTGCTGATCCGACGGTAGCTCCACGGCTCCCACGGCCAGTACCATTCCCAGTTCGGACCGCGGCAGTACGTGCCGATGAAAATCAGCACAAACCACATGAGGATGCCGAGCAGGAACACGGAGACGGCGAACGGCCGCTCCTCCGGCGCCCACGCCGGCAGCGGCCCGATCCGAACCCGGCGCATTCTCGGCCAGTACCCGATGCCCTTGGGGTTGGTGTCAACGTACGGGATCGCCATGAGCCCGATGATGATCAGCGTCGGGAGCACGACGCCTGCGATCCATGGATCGAAGTAGACCAGCAGCTCCTGCAGGCCGAGGAAGTACCAGGGGGCCTTCGAGGGGTTCGGCGTCACGTTCAGGTTCGCGACCGCCTCCAGCGGCGCGTTCATGACCATGGACCAGACCCACAAGATGACCGTGATGAGCAGCGCGGCCAGGAACTCCCGTGACACGAGGTGCGGCCAGACGTCCACCTTCTGCCCGGTCTGCTTGGAGAAGCTGTCCTTCCGCACGCGCCAGAGGTGCACGCACAAAAACACCGAGAAGAGGAACGGCACCGCGATGCAGTGCAGCACGTAAAACCGGATGAGCGTCGCGTCGCCGATCACCGTGCCGCCGATGAGCCCGAAGCGCGCGTCGTTGGAGGTGGTGATGAAGGGCAGCTTGAAGGGCCCCTCGTTCCCCAGCATGGGCGAGTTGGCCGCCATCTGGGCGCCGACGGTGACCGCCCACAGCGCGAGCTGGTCCCACGGCAGCAGGTACCCCGTGTAGCTGAGAAACAGCGTCATCACGAGGAGCAGGACGCCCACCACCCAGTTGTATTCGCGCGGCGGCTTGTACGCGCCGGTCAGGAACACCCGCACCATGTGGAGGATGACGACCACCACCATGAGGTGCGCCGCCCACCGGTGCATGTTGCGCAGAAACCCGCCGAGGGTGACCGCGAAGGCCAGGTCCTTGATGTCCTGGTAGGCGAGGCTGCTGGCCGGCCGGTAGTAGAACATGAGCAGGATGCCGGTGACCGTGAGGATCAGAAAGAGGTAGAACGAGAGCCCGCCCAGCCCCCAGGTGTAGGTCACCCGGAGCGCATCCTGGGCGATGCGCACCGGATGCAGGTGCAGGAAGACGTTGCCGAAGATGCGCTGGAGCCGGGTCCGCGGGGTGTCCTGGAAGTCGTGGCGGAACATCGACTTCCAGAGTTTGGTTTTTTTGAGCTCGATCATGCGCCGGCGTACGGGAGGAAAAAGGTGCCCTGCTCGCGGGGCCCGGGGCGGTTCTCCAGCCTCGCTTTGTCGATGAAGAGCTGCCCGTCATCCGCCAGCGCGATCGCGCAGCGCCAGAGGGGCTTGGGCGCCGGACCCGCGATCACGTCGCCGTCGCGGTTGAAGTTCGACCCGTGGCAGGGGCACTTGAACCGCGCTTCCGCGTCAAACCAGT
>JAHFGU010000174.1 GCA_023247285.1 Candidatus Omnitrophota bacterium | reverse complement strand
ACTCGCGCAGCGGCACCACCCGCACCAAAGCCCCGCAGGCCCTCGCCTGCAGCTCGTAGATGAGGAAGGTCGGGGCGGCGACCAGCACCTCTTCGCCCGGATCCACGAAGGCGCGCAGGGCGAGCACGATCAGCTCATCCGATCCATTGCCGAAGATCAGCGACGACGGCTCAACCTTGAGGTGCCGGGCCGTCCGCGCCCGGAGCGCATGGCACGTCGCATCCGGATAGCGGTGCAGCCCGCCGACGGCCTTTCGCAGCGCGGCCAGCGCCTTCGGCGAGGGGCCCAGCGCGTTCTCGTTCGAGGCGAGCTTGATGACCGAGCGCAGCTTCAGCGTGCGCTTGACGTCTTCGATGGGCGTGCCAGGCTGATACGTCAAGAGCCCGCGCACCGCGGTGCGCGCCCGCGAATCGATAGTCACGATGATCTCCGTGTCATTGGATACGAGCCGAGGACTCGCAGGAGCGATGTCGACCGCTGGAGCGCCTTCAGCGCCCGCGTGGCGCGCGGTTCGGACTCGTGGCTCTCGAAGTCCACAAAGAAGAGGTACTCCCAGGCCTTTTGTTTGGACGGCCGGGACTCAATTTTCGTCAGGTTAATCCGTTCGCGCTTGAACGCCACAAGCGCATCGTGCAAGGCGCCGGGCCTGTCTTTCACCGCAAAAAGGATGGAGGTCTTATTCCGCCGTCCCCGCCTGGGCTCCCCCAACCCGATAATGAGAAACCGCGTCTTATTGTCTCTCTCTTGAGGAATGGGCATGGCCTCCAACTTCCGTCCCTGTGATAACCATTGTCTCGCAAGTTCTGCTCTCCCAATAGCCGCACGTTGGAATGGCTGCGTGACCAGTCTGTCAGAGGGCGGGATCCCTCCTCCCCCCTCCTCCACCCTCACTTGAAGCCAACCAACAGCTTCAGCGGTGGAATTTGTCTCTTGCCGCTTGGCATGCGGGAGGTACCGATCCAACCAAGCCCGACATTGGGCTAACGCTTGAGGATGTGAGTACACAACCGATATATTCGACAAATCGACGCCGGCGTGCCCGATTAAATAATGTTGGATTCGCTGCTCGAGCTCACCGTGAATTTTTACCGGTGTGTCGACGAAGTCAGCGAACCGATCCAGCGTGTGCGTCACCGCACCTTCCAAGGAATTCTCAATCGGCACCACACCGTATTCGGCCTGCCGGCGCTCCACAAGGCGAAAAACATCCTCTACGGTCGGCGCGTGGACGTAGCGGGAACGCTGGCCGAAGTGTTTCCGTGCAGCCACATGCGTGTTCGTGTGCTCTGGTCCGAGATAAGCAATGGCGCGCATGGGGAATTGGGTCGCGCTCAACGCCGGGCGGCCCGGCGTCCCTCGACCCGCGCTCGGGACGCCGAGCTGAGCGAAGTCGAAGCTCGCCGCTCGCGGCGGCGGCATTCGCGCAGGATCGCCCGGAAGATGTGGCGCACCGCCGGCCCCGAGAGCGGGCCGCGATTGGCCGCGAGCACCTGGCGCAGCACGAACGCTTCGCGCCGGGCGTCGAAGAGCGGCCACTTTTTGCGCCGCTTGATGCGGCCGATGTTGAGGGCGAGCGCGGCGCGCTGGTTGAGGAGGCCGAGGAGCTGGAGGTCGAGGCGATCGATCCGCCGGCGGACCGCGCCCAGCCTCGACCCGCGGCCCTCACGGGCCATCTGAGGCGGCTGCGCTGGGTGCAGGCTCCGGCGGTGTCGACGCCCCGGAGGCTGCGGAGATGCTGGCCGGCTGCTGATCCGCCGCGGCCGTTTCAGCGGGAAGCGGCTCATCGCCGGTGGCTTCCTTCACCGCCGGCAGGCCCAGTCTCGGCAGCGCCTCGATCGACTTAAGGCCGAAGTGGCGCAGGAACTCCACCGTCGTGGCGTAGAGGAACGGGCGGCCCGGGCTCTCCTTGCGGCCGGCGAGGCGGACGAACCGGCGCTCGACCAGCGTGTCGAGCGAGGCCGTCACATCTACGCCGCGGATGGCTTCGATGTCCGCCTTGGTCAACGGCTGGCGGTAGGCGATGATGGCCAGCGTTTCGAGTGCCGCCTTGCTGACCGCGTCCGGCTTCGGCTGCTGCAGGGCCCGCGTGATCCATGGTGCGAGCTGCTGGTCGGTGACGAGCTGATAGCCGCCGGCGACTTCCTGGATGCCGAAGGCGCGGCCGGCCGCGGCGTATTCCCCGTTCAGCGTCTGGATCAGCGCCCGCAGCTTCACCGGCTCCAGCTCGGGCAGCGCGTCGGCGATCCGCTTCAGGCTCACCGGCTGGCTCGAGACAAACAGGATGGCTTCGATGATCCGCTTGGCCTGCGCGTCATCCATCGATGAAGATTTCTCCAAAGAGGCGCTCCTGCACGGCGCGCGCGGCATGCTGCCGCATGAGCTCCAGCAGCGCCAAAAACGTCACGACCAGCTCGAGCTTGCTCTTCTCCGGCGTGAAGATCTCGAAGAACCGGAGCCGGTGCCGCACCCGGAGCAGCATCCGCAGCTCATCCACTTTCATCTCGACCGTCCAGGGTTCGGCCTTCAGCTCGTAGATCGGCACCGCCGCCTTCTCGAGCACTTTGGCGAAGGCGGTCATGAGGTCGGGCAGCCCGACCTCGAAGGGCGCGTCAGGCCCCGGCGGCCCGCCCGCCGGCAGCGGCTCGCCGACGCGGGTGAAGTGCTGGTGCTGCAGCGCGTGCAGCTCGGCGAGGAGCTGGGCCACCGTCTTGAACTGCTCGTATTCCTTGAGCCGCCGCTCCAGCTCCTCGAGGCTGACGGGGATTTCCTCCTCGTCGTCCGGCGCGGCCGGCTGCGGCAGGAGGCCGCGGGCCTTGAGTGCGACGAGCTGCCCGAGCAGCGGCAGCGGTTCGGCCAGCTGGTTCAGATCCGTCCCGCCGGCTTGGACCCGAACGCGGTAGGCCTGGGTGAGCGCGACGAGCTTGAGGAGAAACACGTCCACCAGGTTGAGCCTGGCCAGCTCCACCAGCAGCGGCAGCGGCCCCTCGTACAGATCAGCCTCGACGTCATACCGCATCGCTAGGCCAGCCCGAACGCGGCTTTCACGTCATGCAGCGTCTGCTGGGCGACCGCGCGCGCCTTCGCCGCACCCGCTTGCAGCAGCCGCTCAATGTCCTCGCGCGACTGCGCGGCCCGCGCGGCGCGGAACGGCTCAGTCAGCCGCACGAGCTCATCGCCCAGCTCGCGCTTGTTCTGCGCGCACCCGCGCCTCGCGGTGCGGCATTCCTCCCACAGCCGGCCCGCTTCGGCGGCGTTGAAGATGCGCCAGTAATTGCAGACGTTGCACGTCTCCGGATGGCCGGGGTCGGTCATCTTGATCCGCGTGGGGTCGGTGAACATCTTCTGCGCGATCGCGCGGATCTGCTCCGGCGACTCGGAAAGGTTGAGCGTGTTGCCGTAGCTCTTGGACATCTTGCGGCCGTCCGTGCCCAGCAGCTTCGGGGC
>JAHFGU010000173.1 GCA_023247285.1 Candidatus Omnitrophota bacterium | reverse complement strand
CGACGCGGCGGTGCAACAGCGTCAGCAGGGTCTGCTTGGCGTTGCGGAACCGCTGCCGGTGCGCCAGGTCGTCCTGCGTCAACAGCACCTGCGCGGTCAGCATCCGGCGCCGCGCGAAGAGTGTGGTGTACCGATGCATCAGCGCGCCTTGCCCGATGGCGGCGCAGGCCTGGAGCTGTGCCAGGCCCTTGGGCCGCGCGGACAGCCCGAGGGCGGCCATGCCGCATGCCACAGCGCCCGACGTCACCAGCACCACCTGCCGCTGCGCGCGGCAGGCCTGCGCGACCTGCGACACCAGGTGCCGCATCCGCTTAGGCAGCAGCCGGCCGCGCTCATCGGTCAGCACGCTGGTGCCGACCTTCACGACAAGCCGCGTCATGGTAGGCGGGTGCGTCATGGTCATCGTTCGCGTTGCAACGCGTCCCAGGCTGTCTGCAGCAGCGCCGGCACCCCTTCGCCGGTCGCGGCCGAGATCGGATACACGGGAGAGCCGACCGCGCGCGCAAACGCCTCAAGCCCCCCGCGCGCCTCAGGCACATCGAGCTTGTTCGCGGCAACCAGCTGCGGCTTGCGCGCCAGGGCCCGGCTGTAGGCGGCCAGCTCGCGGTTCAGCTGCCGGTAGGCGTCCGCCGGATCACGCCCGTCTACCGCCGCCAGATCCACCAGGTGCACCAGCACCCGCGTCCGCTCGATATGGCGCAAGAACTCGATCCCCAACCCCTTCCCCTTATGCGCGCCTTCGATCAGCCCTGGGATGTCGCACGCCACGAAGGATCCGCGCCCCGGCACCCGGACAACCCCCAGCACCGGATACCGCGTCGTAAACGGATAGGGCGCCACTTTGGGGCGGGCGGTTGAGATCCGGGCCAGCAGCGAGGATTTGCCGGCGTTGGGAAACCCGATCAGGCCCACGTCGGCGATGAGCTTCAGCTCGAGGAGCAGGCGCCGCTCCTCGCCCGGCGTGCCGGGCGTCGCCTCAGGAGTGGCCCGCCGCCCGCTGCGCAGCCGCGGCGCCAGCCGCAGCTTGGACGCATTGCCAAACCCGCCGGCGCCGCCCCGGGCGACCACCAGGTCCTCTCCGGACCGGTTCAGATCCTTGATCACCGTGCGGCGCTCGGCATCGTGCACGATCGTGCCCACCGGCACGGGGATCATGAGGTCGGCCCCGCGCCTGCCCGACTTGCGGTTGCTGCCGCCGTGCCCGCCTCGCCCAGCCGCAAATTGGCGCCGGTATTGAAAGTCCAGGAGGGTGGCCACATGCGGGCTGGCGCGGAACACGACATCCCCGCCACGGCCGCCGTCTCCTCCGTCAGGATAGGGATAGCGCGTGTACGGAGGCTGGGCGAACGCAGCGCACCCGCGGCCGCCAGCCCCGCCTGCGACCGTGATCTCGGCGCGATCGACGAACACCATGGGAGGCCTATCCGGCCGGGGAGGGAGAAACGAAGAGGCTCAAGCCTGGGCGGCGTCAGCCGCCTGCGGATCGATGCTGATGACTCGCGGCTTGGGAAAACGGACGATGCCGTCGCGCCTGGCGTAGAGGGTCCAGTCGCCGCCGGTGCCGACGAACCAGCCGGCCCGGAACACGGTGCCGCGCTGCCGGACGAGGATGGTGCCTGCCGGCACCCACTCCCCGGCATACCGCTTGACGCCGAGGCGCTTGCCGATGCTGTCGCGGCCGTTCTTGGTTGATCCTGCGCCTGCCTTATGCGCCATCGGCGGGCTCCTTGGTGGTTTTGGCCTTGGGTTTCTTGATCGTCGCCTTTCGCGCAGCAGGCGGCGCGGCCGGCGCCTTCGCGGCCCGCGCGCGCTTCGGCGGCGCGATCGCCGTCGTCGAATGGGTCGCCTCGGCAGCCGTTGCAGGCGCGCTTGCGCCAGGGACCTGGAGGTCCTTCACCACAAGCCGCGTCAGCGGCTGGCGGTGGCCGACCGTGCGGCGCCAGTTCTCGCGCCGGCGATACCGGAAGGCGATGGTCTTCGGTCCCAGGCGGTGCTCCACCACTTCGCACAGGATGCGGGCGCCCTCGACGTATGGGCGCCCGACGTGGATCTGCTGCCCGTCCGAGGCCATCAGCACCCGCTCCAGCGCGTGGGTGGCCCCCACCTCCGCCGAGATGCGATTGATGTCCAGGCGGGTTCCCGCCTGCACCTTCCATTGCCGTCCGCCGGCTTCCAGGATCGCGTAGAGGCTCATCGTCGCATTCGAAAGCCCTTAGTATATTGAAGTTTTTCCTGCGGGTCAACCAGGCTCATGCCAGGTTCGTCTTGATCTGCTCGAAATGGAGGCTGGGATCGGAGAGCACGAGGATCTTGGACTGCGCTTGGGATTCCAGCCGGCTGAGGCTGGGGCGGTCCTCTTGGAGGAGGCGCACCGCGACCTGGGGATGCACCAGCAGCTCGAGCGTCTTGTGCCGCGCATTCTTGAGCAGCCGCTTCGCCTGGCGGATCGCCTCGATCGCCATGGTGACCGCGGACTTCACCGTGCCGCGCCCGCCGCAGTACGGGCACGGCTGGTAGCTCACCGTCTCCACCGAGCGGCGCATCCGCTGGCGCGTCAGCTCGGCGACACAAATCTCCGAAAATGAAACCAGGTGCGTCTTGGCGCGGTCGCGCGCCAGCGCGTCCTCCAGCACCTTCACCAGCTCGCGCCGGTGGGCCGGGATATCGAGATCGATGAAATCGATGATGACGATGCCCCCGATGTCCCGCAGCCGCAGCTGCCGGGCGATTTCCACCGCCGCCTCCTTGTCCACCTGGAAGGCCGTGTCCTCCAGGTTCCGGCGGCCGGTGAACTTGGCCGTGTTCACGTCAATGGCGACCATGCCCTCCGTCGGCTCGACGATGATCGAGCCGCCGGACGGCAGCTGCACCCGCTTGTCGAAGAGGGCCGCGATCTGGTCATCGAGGCCTTCTTTCTCGAAGAGCGGCTCCTCGCCCTGGAACAGCTCGAGCTGCACCTTGACCCCGGGGATCAGCTGCTGCAGGAATCGGCGCAGCGAGTGGAACTCGGCCTTCGCGTCCACGAGGATGCGGTGCGAATCCTCGGCGAAGCTGTCGCGGATAACCCGCTGCGCCAGCGGCAGCTCCTGGTAGAGGCAGGCCGGCGCCTTCGACCGCGCGGAGCGCCGCTTCACCTCCTGGTAGACGCGGGAGAGGTACCGGACGTCGCGGGCGAACTCCTTCTCGCCCTTGCCGGTGCCGGCGGTGCGGATGATCAGCCCGGCCTCGGAGGAAAACCGCAGCTTCGAGAGGATCGCGCGCAGCCGCCCCCGCTCCTGGGCGTCTTCGATGCGCTTGGAAATTCCCAGCCGCGCGTCGTTGCACATCAGCACCATGTACCGCGCCGGCAGGCTGATGTGCGTGGTCAGGCGCGCGCCCTTCGTGCCGAAGGGCTCCTTCACGACCTGGACGAGGATTTCCTGCCCGACCTTCACGACCTCCTCGATGCGCGA
>JAHFGU010000172.1 GCA_023247285.1 Candidatus Omnitrophota bacterium | reverse complement strand
GCCTCGGCGCGCCGTACTGGGACATGGGGGCGCGGGGGGCGGTCATCGGGCTCACGCGCGGATCCGGCCGCGCGGCGATCGTGCGGGCCACACTTGAATCGCTCGCCTACCAAACCCGCGACGTGGTCGAGGCGATGGAGCAGGACAGCGGGCTGCGGCTGCGCGAGCTGCGCGTGGACGGCGGGGCGGCGCGCAATGATTGGCTGATGCAGTTCCAGGCCGACCTGCTCGGCATGCCGGTGCGCCGGCCGGCGATGCTCGCCAACACCGGCAAGGGGGCGGCGCTGCTGGCCGGCATCCAGCTTGGCTGGTGGCGGCCTGAGACTCTGGACCGATGCGTCGGGCGGCCGGACACGACCTTCACGCCGCGCATGCGGCCGGCGGCGCGCGACCGGCTCTATGCCGGCTGGCAGGCGGCGGTCGCCCGGGTCCGGAGCCGGACCTCATGATGTGGCGGCAGCTGCTCGCCTCGCGCGCGCGCGGGCGCGTCTTTGATGTGCTGGTCATCGGCGGCGGCATCGTCGGCGCCAGCATCGCGCGCGACGCCGCCCTGCGCGGCCTCAGCGCAGCGCTCGTCGAGCAGGGGGACTTCGCCAGTGGCACCAGCTCCAAGACCTCCAAGCTCATCCATGGGGGCCTGCGCTACCTGGAGCACGGCCACCTCCGCCTCGTGGCCGAAAGCCTTCGCGAGCGCGCGACCCTGCGCGCCATTGCACCCACGCTGGTCCAGCCGCTGTCGCTGCTGCTGCCGGTCTACGCCGGCGATCTCCGTCCGGCCTGGCAGATCAACTGCGGCCTGTGGCTCTATGACTTGCTGGCCGGCCGCCGCAACCTGCGCCCGCACCGGATGCTCTCCCGCCGCCGCGCGCTCGCGATGGAGCCGGGCTTGCGCGCCGAAGGCCTGCGCGGGGCCGGCCTGTACGCGGATTGCCAGATGGACGACGCGCGGCTCTGCCTGGCCAACGTGCTGCAGGCCGCCAGCCTGGGTGCGGTCTGCCTGAATTACACCCGGGTGCAGCGGCTGCTCCTCGTCGGCGGACAGGCATGCGGTGCCCTCGTCGAGGATCTGCTGAGCGGACAGGCCTCCGAGCTCCAGGCGCGGGTGCTCGTCAATGCGGCGGGCCCATGGGCGGATGGCGTGCGGCGCCTGAGCGATCCGAATGCGCCGGCTCGCCTGGAGCCGATCAAGGGCATCCATCTGGTGCTGCCTGCACTCGCGCGCGAAGCGCTGTTCTTCCGGGCCCGGCGCGACCAGCGGATGCTGTTTCTCTTGCCGTGGAGCGGCTATACGCTGGCCGGCACGACGGAAGGCCCGGTCTCGCAGCCGCTCGAGGCACTCGCCGCCGCGGCGGAGGAAGTCGGATACCTGCTCGACGAAGTGAACCGGATCCTGCCCGGGTCGCATCTGGGCGAGGATGACATCGTCGCGACCTTCGCCGGCGCGCGCCCGCTCCTCGCCCACGGCGGCAGCGCCACAGGGGCGTCGCGCGAGCATCGGCTCGAGGTGGATGGCGCCGGCCTCATCAGCGTGCTCGGGGGCAAGTACACCACCGCCCGCGCCATGGCCCAGCAGGCCGTGGACCTCGTGGCGGAGCGGCTCGGGCGCCGGCGCGAGCGCTGCCTCACCGATGAGATCAGCCTCCTCGAAGCGCCGCAGCCAGTCGCCACAGGCTACTGGGGCGACCTAACGCGCGCTGTTGATCCTGACCTGCTCGGCCGCTTCTTCACGCGCTACGGCGCCGGCACCTTTCATCTGTTGGAGCTGATCGCGCACGAGCCCGGCCTCAGCCAGCCGGTGTGTCCGCACCACGAGGTGACCGGCGCAGAGCTGGTGCACGCCGTGCAGCGGGAATTCGCGTGCACGATCACGGATGCGCTGGCCCGGCGCACGCGCATGGCCTGGAGCGCGTGCCAAGGGTTGGATGCGCTCTCGCGCGTCACCGATCTTGTCCAGCGGTTCGCCGGCCTCTCGGCGGACACGCTGGAAGCACAGGCCGCCGCCTACCGCCAATTCCTCGCGCAGGGACGCCAGTTCACGCGCGCGGCGCGTCGCGAGTGGCTCGATGAGCCCCGGGCTGTCCGCCGCGCGCCGGTCGCCTGATGCCCTCGCTGAGCGCCCCCGCTGATCCGGCCGCCGCGCGCCGCTACGCAACGATCCGCTACCGGCTCACGCTGCTGGACCTGGCGGTGGGCCTCCTGTTTCTTGTCGGTCTCCAATGGTCCGGCGTGTCGGAGCGGCTGGCGCGCTGGTGGGAGATGCGGACCGCTTCCCAGCCGCTGATCCTGCTCGGCTATCTGGCGGTCGTGGGCCCCCTGGACTATGTGCTGATGCTGCCCCTCCATGTCTACCGGAGCTTCGTCCTCGAGCACCGCTTCGGCCTGTCGCGCATGACGGTGCGCGCATGGCTCATCCGCGAGGCCAAGCAGATGGCGTTGTCCGTCGCGCTGAGCCTGGCGCTCGTCGAGGCCTGGTACGCGCTGCTGCGCCGCGCGCCGCAGGCCTGGCCGCTGTGGGCGACGGCAGGATGGGTCGTCGTGAGCGTGGTGCTGGCCCGCGCGTTTCCCACGCTGCTCCTGCCCATCTTTTACAAGACCGTGCCGCTGGAGCGCGAGGAGCTCACCGCGCGCCTGCTGGCCCTGTGTCGCCGCGCCGGGCTGCCGGCCCTCGGCGTCTTCCGGTTCCACCTCGGCGCGGAAACGCGCAAGGCCAACGCCGCGCTCGCCGGCCTCGGCGCCACGCGCCGCGTGCTCGTGTCGGACACCCTCCTCGAGGCCTTCACGCCGGACGAAGTCGAAGGCGTGCTCGGCCACGAGCTGGGCCACCACCGGTTCCACCATATCCGCTCGATGCTGATCCTCAGCGCGCTGGGGGCGTGGGTCGGGTTTCAGCTCATCGCAGGGATCGGCGCGCGCCAGGTGCAGGCCCTGGGCTTGCGCGGGCTGGCGGATGTCGCCGCGTTCCCGGTCCTGATGCTGTGGCTCTCGCTGCTCGGGCTGCTCTCGCTGCCGCTGCAAAACGGCATCTCCCGCCTGCTCGAATGGCAGGCGGACCGCTACGCCGTCGATCTCACGGGGCGCGCGCACGCGTTTGCCGACGCGCTGCGCCGGCTGGGCGCGCTGAACCTCGCCGATCCGTCGCCGCCGCGCTGGGTGGTCTGGTTCTTCTACGACCACCCGCCCATCACCGAGCGCATCACGGCCGCGGCGGCGCGGGCCCCGCAACCGCTTGGGAACCATGGGGGCTGATCCGGGGTCTTATCCGGTAGAGCCGCCGCAGGCCGAGGCGGCGCTGGTGGCGCGCATCCAAGCCGGCGAAGCGGATGCGTTCGACGCGCTGGTGCGCCGCCACCAGCAGCAGGTCTTCGCCGTGGCCTGCCGGCTGCTCGGCAGCCGGGATGAGGCCGAGGAGGCGGCGCAGGATGTCTTCGTGCGCGCCTACCGCGGCATCGGCGGATTCCGCCGC
>JAHFGU010000063.1 GCA_023247285.1 Candidatus Omnitrophota bacterium | reverse complement strand
TTTCCCCGATAACGACTGCCGCGTCTTGACGGCCGTCTCGGTTAAAGTCCCCGTACACATACCGACCGGCATAATAGAGTGACACGTGGAGACGGCCATTCCACACGACGCCTTCCCCATTGACCAATGTGACCTGCTCGGCGATCTCTGGAGAGTTGGTCACATACGTCATGCTGCCGAAGAGTCGATGCGCAGCGATCGTTGATTGATGCTCCAGCAGGAGCATGGCGCAGCATGCCACACACAGAATGACGCCCGCCGTCTTTATGCCTGTTTTCTTGAGTCGCATATGAACACGGGCCTGTCGTCGATCGTCCTCCAGTGCCCCTCCGTGCACCAGGCCTGTTGCCGGTTTGGTTTCTTGTCTTTTTTCCGCTTGTCAGCCGGCGACTTGATGGCGAACTCGGCTTCGTAGCGGAGAGCCTTCTCAACGTATTCCTTTGTCTCTTGCTCCTTGGCGCTGGTGGCTCCGGCCAGCGCAATGAATTTTTGGACGTCGCCCCATCGCTGGGGGTTCTTCCCGGCCTGCTCGGCCAGCCGCTGAGCGCCGGCGATGCGGCCTTCGCCAGCGTTGTAAGCTCCGAGAGCAAACTTCTTACGTTCCGAGGCATTCGTGACCGCAATAATCCGCTTCCCACCTGGTAACCTCGTATCCCTGCTGAACATTGTATGGAGATCTTTCAGATATCTTGCCGCTGCGGAAGCAGCGCGATCGATGTCGAAGCGCTGATCGTTTGCCCTTGAGACCGTCAATCCGTATCGCTCGGCGGTAGCCTTCTCAAAATGGAAATGCCCTGCGGCTCCCGTGGAGCCACGTATCCTCAACTGGGTACCGAAGCTGCTTTCTTGGCCGTAGACGGCTTCAAGAGTATTCACCGTGAGAGCGTCATCCGCATCAAAATGTCGCGAGGCGCTTTCGAGCGCCTTCCGTACGCGAGGGGTTTCCCGTTCAAGCCAGATATCCACATCCGACGTCGGCATGTTCTGCTTCTCACTTCCTTTCGAGGCGTCCTCCAAAGAACACATCGTACGGCACCGCGAGGAGCTGCGGTTGTAAGAAGTTGTCGAACCAAATGGCTTCGTTCGGGGAGAGAGACTGCAGGAAGGATTTGTCGAAAAGCGTGATAGGACCCATTTTCAGATGATAGTCATGAGCATTGAGTTCTGGCAGCCCTGAGCCGGGTGTGATATTCTTCCGTGCATGAAGCTCGCCAAAATTGAATACCTCGTGCGGACGGGCTCATTCGCTACCTCCAAGCGAATGGAAGAAAATCCTCGATGACCTGCAGAAGGCTATCGCTGCCGTGGTCTGGCCTGCCGGGAATACCGCCTTCATCCTCAACCCCTCGACCGGGCGTGGCCGTGGCGAAGGCAACGGGGTCAAGCCGATCAAAGAGGCCTGTATGCTGACGCTGCAGCAGCTTGGATGGAATATCGAAGAGCGCAGCAATCCCCTCCGTCTAGACGCCACCAAGAAACTCCGTGACGGGCGGCTCTTCGGCGTCGAATGGGAGACCGGCAATATCTCCTCAAGCCACCGATCGATCAACCGCATGTTTCTGGGGCATCGTCAGAAACTCCTCGTTGGTGGAGCGCTGATTGTCCCAACACGAAAGCTCTATCACTACTTGACCGACCGGGTGGGCAACTTTGCGGAGCTCGCGCCTTACTTCGAACTCTGGACTGAGGCAGCCGGCTGGAAGGACGGAGTGCTGGCGGTCATAGCGGTCGAGCATGATGGAACTGATCTCAAAGTCCCTCGCATCAGCAAAGGCACGGATGGCCGTGCGCTCATCTAACCTGCTGTCACCAGTTGCTCACGCCGATGTCCTGTGAATAGATCACTGTTGAGCCGTCTAATGATCGGTTCGCAAGATTCAATCTCGCAGCCGCTCCACCGCCGGTCCATCGACTCCGCCACGTAGTACGTCGTTCCCCCACCGCCAAACGGGTCAAGCACCAGATCGCCCTTCTGCGTTGACATCTCCAGCACCCGGCTCAGAAGCTTGGTGGAGAGCTCGTTGGCCGTGCGGCTCTTGTACTTTTGATGCCGAACCGGCGGGATGTCATCCCACACATCAGTCAGATTCAGCCCCTCTGGGTTGAGCCACTTCCGGTGCCCGCCATAATCCTTAATATCCCCTCCACAATGGCGGCAGGTCGGGATCGGCACCCGGGGCCTGACGAACGTCGTTGCTTTTCCTTTGGTGAAATAGAGCAAGCTGTAGTGCGAGGGGTAGAGTCGTCCGGGAATCGGCAGGGTGGTCTTGATGTTGATCGCGACCCAATGGCGGAAGTCAAGCTGCCGGCCAAGAAATGTTGCGTAGTAGATGTTCCATTTCGGGAGATTGTAGACAAAGAGGCTCCCGCCTGGCTTCAGCACCCGGCAGCATTCCCCCAACCACTGGTAGGACCACTCGAGGTACCTGCTCCCTTCGAGGTTATCATCGACGCGATTGCCGTAGTTCTTGTTCAGATTGAACGGTGGGTCAGCAAACACGCAGTCGACTGATTCCGAGGCAATGGCCGGCAACAAATCAAGGCAATCTCCTTGATAGAGCTTCCCGAGGCTCGTTTCAAATACGAGCTTGCACGC
Source organism: Candidatus Omnitrophota bacterium (assembly GCA_023247285.1). The sequence goes on along the minus strand of JAHFGU010000063.1, from coordinate 5,364 downwards.
CGCTGCTTTTCCGTTCGACTTGCCATTCCCACCAGGTGAGGACTTCGTGTTATACACGGCAAACTGCTCGCGCAAGAGAAACAGGGCTTCCTTCGGGTGCTCATAAAAGATCTGCGCGACATCGCCAGGAAGCTTGCCGGCGTAGAGTTCGAGTTCATCCTTGGGAATTTTGAAGAGCGTGGCGACTTGCTTGATCACCTTCTGCGACGGGGGAACCACCTCGTTCTCAAGGCGGCTGAGGTAGGCGTGATCGACTTTGAGCTTTGCGGCGAGCTCCCGAAGACTCAGCTCGCTAGCTGCACGTAATTCCTTCAGTTTGGAACCAAATCCCATCGGCACCTCCTATCCGCTATTATCCGCTGGTGACTAATTCTGTCAACACATTATCTGAGCTATTTTCATCCCCACAGACCTCCTCTGAGGTCGCAGAGCCCGCAGAGAAATGCCCCGTAGGAGCCCTTTCAAGGCGGAGTATGACTAAAACTGCCAAAGTTTCCAATGGGGTATACCGTTTTGTGACCCACTGGAGATACGCACCTTATGAAGGCGGCCTTCCTACGTTTCGTATAACTCGATACATTATGTCGATCCGAGTGGCTACTGGGGCTTCCGGTTCAACATCTTCGGCTTCGGTGTGGACATCGGCGATGACCATGCCAGCGTCTCCATCGCCGGGGTCACGGTCGGCTACAACTGGGAGCAGCAGGAGGTGACCCTGGGTATCAAGTACGGGCTCGAGATCGGCAACATCGGGGGGAGCTTCCAGGCCAACCTCTTCTACAACTTCTCCCAGCAGCAGGCCGGGGTCTCCTATGGCGTCAGTGCGGCGGGAGCCTCTGCCGAAGTCAGAAGCTACTACGACTTCCGGGAGGGGCAGTTTGGGGCTGCCGCTCGCAGTGATTCGCTCTTTGGGAATTCCGGTGAGAATTCCCGTTCTCCGACGGGCCAGCCGAAATTAGGTTTGTGTCACCGGAATTGTCAGGTTTGCGTCACCGGAATTGAGCTGGTTTTTGCTTGACAGCGTCCGGGGCAGCCCCATAGAATTGGGGCCATGCTTCGCGCCATCCTTCCAACACTCCTGATCGTCGTCAGCGTTGCGGCGGCAGGCTGCCAGACGTGGCCGGGCAAGCGCGCCCCGGACGAAGCGGGCGTGGACACAAACTTGACCACCGCTCCTCCCATCCAGAAATCCAGCTCACCAGCCGTGCCTCAAGAGCCTCGGCCCGGGTTCGAACAGGAACCCAAGCAAACCCCGTAGGCGATACCCTGATACAATTTCGTCCAACCAAGGAGCGCTGATGGCAGCAGGCGGCCATGAACGCGTGAGCGTTGTCGTGCGCACGAGCTGGCTCGCTGTGGTGTGTCCGCTGCTCAGCCTGGCCCTCCTGGCCGGCAACGCCCCGGTCGCCACAGCAGACACTGGCGCCGATCAGCACCCCCAGACCAGCCAGGCCCCTGAGACCATCCCAGTGGAAGAGTTCATGGCCTCGCCCTTTGCGGAATTCTTCAGGGCCGATGACTACAAGCGGGCCCTGGAGGCCTTGGAGCCGATCCTGGAGCGCTACCCGAACGACTTGCTGGTGCTGCGCTACAAGGCAATGACGCTGGATCGGCTGGGGCGCTCTCAGGAGGCGGTGGTGATCTATCAGGAACTCCTGAGACGATCCCCGGATCACACGCCCACGCGCTTTTTCTTGGGCCAAGCCTATGAGCGGATGGGCGATCGCGACCAGGCGGCCAAGGAGTGGCGCTGGGTGGCCGATCGAAGCCCGGTAACGGAGTACCGGCAGTGGGCCCAAGAAGGGCTGGCGCGGGTCGGCGTGGCGCGAGAAGCGGTCCCGACGCGCAAGCGTTGGGCCCTCCTGGGAAACCTCGGCTGGGATTGGGACAGCAACGTCCTCCTCAAGCCTGATGATAAAGCGTTGGCCACCACGGGCGACAAGAACGCGGGTCGGTTTTCGATCGATCTTGGAGTGAGGTACCGCGCGCTCGCGGAGCGCGACGTGCAAGTGGATCTCTCCTACACCTCCCGTCAGAGCCTGCATGATGATAGCCTTGATGACTTCAACTTTACTTCGCAGGAGTTCGGTGTGGACGCCCGCCGACGCGCTCAGCTTGCCGGTCGCGAGGTTACGCTGGGCGCCCGGTACGACCTGCTCGGCGGGTTCCTCGAAAGCGATCTCTTCTCGCTCTCCAACCGATTCACACTCAGCGCCGACACCCCCCTGACGCCGCACACGCGCACCGTCGTGTCCAACCGGTTCACCGTGTCGAACTTCGGCCCGGACGGGCCGAATCCGCCCCAGACCTCCCGTGACGGCCTCTACAACGACTTGGGCCTGACCCAGTACTGGTATACGGATGACTTCCGCCGCTACCTCTTTCTCCGGCAGGAGTACAACGCCGCGGGGACGAGGGGCGGCAACTTCGACCGGAGGGGACTCACCACGCGTATCGGGGCGCATTCCCCGCTGCGTTGGCGCACCGACGCCGACGTTTCGGGTGGGTTGTTATACAATGCGTATCCCCATTTCACCTCGCTCTCAAGCCTGGACACGGCACGCCGGCGGGACACCAACTGGGATGTGGCCGCTTCATTGACCCATCACCTGACTCCCCAGGTTGACCTCCGGCTTCAGTACCGGTGGGTCAACGCCGTGAACCGCAACGATTTCTTCCAATACAACCGCCACGTCGTAGGCATGCACCTGCTCTTCACCCAGGCGTTTTAGGCACGTCCCTACTCTGATCACAAAGGAGGACCCCATGAAACCGGTCGCATGCAATCGCACCTGGCTCACAGGGGTAGGGCTTGGTCTCGTGGTGTGGGCGGCAGGCGCTTCCTCAACGGCTGATGCGAAACCAGCCGCTGATCTTAGCCGGGACCTCTCCATTGACGCTGCGCTCACCCAGGGCGGAGGGCCGGGCGGTGGCGGGGGCGGCATCCTGCCTCCGACTGGGGGAGAGGGGGGACTGATTGGTGGAGCTGTGGATGGGGCGGGTGGCCCCTTGTTGGATCCCCTGCTGGACACCGGGAGCGGCGCGTTTGACGCGTTGACGAGCCTCCATGCGGCGTTTCACGCCCTCCAGGATGCGACCCATGCCTCTCGGCATAGCGCGTTGGACGCGGCCGAGGCTGCGTTCCACGCCGGACAAGCGACTGACGATGCGGCGTTCCACGCCGGGCAGGACGTGACCCACGCCGCAGCTCACGTCCCGCACGACGCCCTGCATGCCACCCAAGCAGCGGATGATGCGGCTTTCCATGCTGTGCATGACGCGTTTGATGCCGGGCTCGCGGCCGAGGAAGACGCGTTCCATGCCGCGCAGGCTGCCGATCATGCCGCCTTCGATGCCGGGCTCGAGGCCGAGGAAGACGCGTTCCATGCCGCGCAGGCCGCGGATCTCGCAGCCTTCCTCGGTGAGCAGGCTGCGGATGAGGCCGCCTTCCACGCCTTGCACGATGGCTTCCATGCCGAATTCGATCCGGCGCACACGGCGTTCCATGCGGAGCAGGAGGCTGACCTGGCTGATTTCCTTGCCGGACAGGCTGCCGATCATGCCGCCTTCGATGCGGGGCTGGACGCGGAGGAAGCTGCCTTCCATGCTGGGCAGGCGGCGGACCTTGCCGACTTTACGGGGGAGCAAGACGCCGAGCATTCGGCCTTCGATGCGGGGCTGGACGCGGAGGAAGCTGCCTTCCATGCTGGGCAGGCGGCGGAGCATGACGCGTTCCATGCGGTTGCAGACCCTCTTCACGAAGGGTTCCATAACCTGCTGGACGACCACGCGTTTATCCACGAATTTCTCGGCTTGAATCATGAGGATTTCCACAGCGATGACCCGGCGGAAGACGCGCTCGCCCATACGTTGGCTGATGCCTTCCATGCTGGCGGACTTCACGCTACGCTTGACGCCGCTCACCCCTTCTTCCATAGCGCAGACCCGGCAGAAGACGCGTTGTTACATGCAGAACTTCACGCGCTGTTACACGACCTGTTCAGCGTGGATCTCCATGAAGCCCTTCACGATGAGTTTGGGGTTGATCCCACCGTCGAAGCAGCAATCCATGCATTTCTCGATGCGTGGCATACTACTGGACTCCATAACGCGCTCGATGCGACGCACGCGGCGTTCCATGGAGTCGCCGACCCGCCGCACGACGCCCTGCACGCAGCCCAGGACGCCGCCCACGCCGCTTTCGACGCGGGGCTGGGCGCGGAGGAAGTCGCCTTCCACGTCGGCCAAGCCGAAGACCTTGCGGAGTTCACGGGGGCGCAGACCGCTGGGCACACGGCCTTCGATGCCGGGCTCGCGGCTGAGGAAGGCGCGTTCCACGCTGCGCAGGCCGCCGCGCTAGCGGGGTTCACCGCCGGGCAGGCGACAGAGCATGCCGCCTTCGATGCCGAGCACGATGGCTTCCATGCCGAGTTCGATCCGGCGCACACGGCGTTCCATGCGGAGCAGGAGGCTGACCTGGCTGATTTCCTTGCCGGACAGGCTGCCGATCATGCCGCCTTCGATGCCGGGCTCACGGCCGAGGAAGACGCGTTCCACGCTGCGCAGGCAGAGACCCATGCGGCCTTTGATGCTGGCCTCAGCGGCGAGCATGACGAGTTCCATGCCGGGTTCGATCCGGGGCATGAGGAGTTCCATGCGGATCAAGAAACGGAGCACACCGAGTTTCACGCGGGATTTGACCCTGCAGAGGACGCGCTGCACGCGGAGCAAACCGCAGCTCACGATGGCTTCCATGCGGATCAGGATGCGGCGCACGACGCGTTCCATGCGGATCAGGATGCGGGTCACGCTGCAGATGACGCTGCGGATGCCGCGGCGCATGACGCGTTCCATGCGGCCAACGGGATTCCTCTTCCCTGAGCGGATCAGGGGAAGCTGAACAGGGGATCCGACTGCCAGAGCGCTGTGGTGGGGGTGGAGTTGCGGAATGTACGAATGGCTTCGCCGCGAGTTCCCGTGAGTCTGGAGAGCGCGCCGTACGTCCATCCTCTATAGAGTTGCCAGGCGAGCGCTTCGACGCTCGTGGCTCCGTAGGCTTGCAAGCGATCCTGATTGATCACGTGATACCGTCCTGACTGCATGAACACGCACACGGTGTGAGCGTAGCCCTCCTCGCCGAAGACGCTCAGGACCTGCGACTCGATCCCCTGCCGCTGCAAGATCGCCTGCGCGAACAGCGCGTAGTCCTCGCAATCCCCGGCCCGGCGCGCTAAGAATTCCTCTGGTGCCTGCCAGTAGTCCGGCTCCCCGAAGAGCTCCTCATCGGTCTTGAACGTGATCGCCTGGTGGAGAAACCTTGCCAGGGCCTGCGGCGTGGGATAGAGCTGTGCGACCGAGTCGAGG
>JAHFGU010000062.1 GCA_023247285.1 Candidatus Omnitrophota bacterium | reverse complement strand
CAGCGGCGCACGGCGCCGAAACCGGCGCTGACCGAGCGCGACATCGCGTTGATCCGCATCCTCCAAGAGGATCTGCCGCTGCTGGAGATGCCCTACGAGGTCTGGGCGGAGCAGGCCGAGACGACGGAAGAGCAGCTCTTCGCCTGGGCCCGGCGCATGGAGCAACTGGGCTACCTCCGTCGGTTCGCCGCGATCCTCCATCACCGCAACGCCGGGTTCAAGGCGAACGCGATGGTTGTCTGGCAGGTGCCGGAGGCGCAGGTGGACGCGGCCGGCGAGCAGATGGCGCTCTTCCGGGAAGTCAGCCACTGCTACCGGCGGCCGGTGTACCCGAACTGGCCCTACCCGCTGTTCACCATGGTGCACGCGGAAACCTATTCCGACTGCATGGACGTGGTCAAGCGGATCGAGGAGCGGGTCGGGCAGTTTCCCCACAAGAATCTGTTCAGCACGAAAGAGTACAAGAAAATCCGCGTCAAATATTTCACGCCCGAGTTGGACACCTGGTGGAAGCACGTCGGCCTGCCGGCCTCCGCTTCCCTCAGCGGCCAAGGGTAATCATGGCCAACGACGCAGAGCTGATCAAACAGCGGTACGGCGACCCGTTCGCGGTCCTGCGCGCGGTGGAACGGGCCGCGACGCAGGGCTATGAGAGCCTCTCCAAAGACGACGTGTTCATGTGCAAGTGGATCGGGCTCTACACGCACCGGAACGAGCCCGGCTATTTCATGCTCCGGACCAGGCAGCCCAACGGGTTCGTGACCCCGGAGCAGCTGGAGACCGTCGCGGCCATCGCCGAGAAGAAGAACAAGGGCTACGCCGACATCACGACGCGCCAGGATTTCCAGCTCCACTGGGTGCACTACACGCAGGCGGCGGAGATCCTGCGCGAGCTGCAGGAGGCCGGCATCGCGACGCTGGGCGCCTGCGGCGACATCACCCGAAACGTCGTGGGCTGTCCGGTGGCCGGCGTCGACCGCGAGGAGCTCTTCGACCCAAGCCCCACGGCCCACGCGCTCAACCGATTTTTCCTCGGCAACGCCGCCTTCGCGAACCTGCCGCGGAAGTACAAGATCAGCGTCTCGGCCTGCCGCAGCCGGTGCGTGCATCCGGAGATCCAGTGCGTGGCGCTGGTGGGCGCTGAGCGGCGCGTCGGCGGCCGCGCGGAGCAGGGCTTCGAGGTGCGGGTCGGAGGCGGGCTCTCCACGCAGCCGTTCATCAGCCAGCGGCTGGGCGCCTTCATCCGGCCCGAGGACGCGGTGGAAGTCATCCGCCACATCACGGAGATCTGGCGGGACACGCCCGCATACCGCGAGAAGCGGCACCGGGCGCGCATCAAGTTCCTGATCCATGACTGGGGAGCGGCCAAATTCCGCGAAGCGCTCGAAGGCCGGCTGGGCCGGAAACTCGATGATGCCCCGGCGGATGTTCCCGAGCCGGCGGACGCGTACCGCGACCACATCGGCGTCCACGCGCAGAAGCAGGCGGGCCTGTTCTACGTCGGGGCGCCGGTGCTGGTCGGCCGCATCACGAGCCCGCAGATGCGCGTGGTGGCCGACCTCTGCCGCCGCTGCGCCGACGGCACATCCATCCGGCTGACCAATCGGCAGAACATCCTCTTGCTGAACGTGCCCGAAGCGAATGTGGAGCGGGTCCTCACCGCGCTGGCCGACGTTGGGCTGTCCATCAACGCGCATCCGGTGCGGCGCAGCATCGTCACGTGCACCGGCATCGAATTCTGCAAGCTGGCCATCACGGAGACCAAGGCCCGCTCGCGGCAGATCGCCGACTATCTCGAGAAGCGCGTGCCGCTCGATGAGCCGCTGCGCCTCCATGTCACCGGCTGTCCGAACGCGTGCGCCCAGTATCAAATCGGGCACATCGGCCTGATGGGCTCGAAGGCCAAGGTCGACGGGCAGGTGGTGGACGCCTACGACTTCTTCGTCGGCGGGCAGATGGGCGCCGAGGCGCGGTTCAACCACGCGGTGCTGCGCAAGGTGCCGGCCTCCGAGTGCGCCAAGCGGCTCGAGCGCCTGCTCCTGACGTTCACCCGCGAGCGAAAGCCCAAGGAGCCGTTCAACGCCTGGTGCGCGCGGGTCGGGGATGAGGCGCTGGTCCGGCTGCTCTCCGACGGGGCGGCGCATCCGCTGGCCGGCGTCGAGGACGTGGCCCTGCCCAAGGTGCCGGAATCCGATGGCCCGGTCTATTCATGAAATCGCTGGCGGTCATGGTGTCAGGCGGCAGCACGACGAACCTGATCCAGGTCCTGACGCTGCTGATGGCTGCCGTGCACTCGGACATGAAGGTGCGCGTCTTGTTCCGCGACGAGTCGGTGAAGCGGCTGGCCCCGGCGTCCATCAACGCGCTCGAGCCCTCCCCGGCCTACGCGGGCGATCCGGAGCTGGCGCGGCGGTTGGCGAAGCTCGACCTGGCGGATGTGCGGCGGCTGTGCCGCGACATCAAGGCCTCCGGCGACGTGAAGTACTACGTGTGCAGCTCCTCGCTGGCGATCTGGGGGATGAAGCAGGCGGACTTGATCGACGAGGTGGACGAGGTGCGCGGCCTCCCGGCGTTCCTGTTGGAAGACGTGGCGACCGCGGACCGCGTCCTGACGTTTTAACGAGGGCTACGGCGGCTCGCCGGGTGACGCGGAGCGGCAGGACCCGTTGGGCTGAGCAATCGATGGCGCAACTGACACGCGACCAAATCCTGCGGTACAGCCGGCACCTCATCATGCCGGAGGTGGGCATCGAGGGCCAGCGCAGGCTGCGCGACGCCGGGATCCTGCTCATCGGCGCCGGCGGCCTGGGCTCGCCGCTGGGGCTGTACCTGGCGGCGGCCGGCGTCGGGCGGCTGGGCATCGTGGACTTCGACAATGTCGACGCGACGAACCTGCAGCGGCAGATTATCCACCGGACCGCCGACGTCGGGCGGCCGAAGGTGGAATCCGCGAAGGAGCGCATCCTCAGCATCAACCCCGACGTCGAGGTGCAGGCGGTCAACGCGCGCCTCTCGCGCGACAACATCCGCGGCCTGGTCGCCGCGTATGATGTCGTGATCGACGGCACGGACAACTTCCCGACCCGGTATCTCGTGAACGACGCCTGTGTCTTCGAGCGCAAGCCGAACATCTACGGCTCGATCTTCCGGTTCGACGGGCAGGCGGCCGTCTTCGCGCCGTTCAAGGGCCCGTGCTACCGCTGCCTCTATCCGGAGCCGCCGCCGCCCGGCCTGGTGCCCAGCTGCGCTGAAGGCGGGGTGCTCGGCGTGCTGCCGGGCATCATCGGCGTCATCCAGGCGACCGAAGCGATCAAGCTCATCATCGGCCGGGGCGAGCCGCTCATCGGCCGGCTGCTGCTCTACAACGCGCTCAAAATGGAATTCCGCGAGGTGAAGCTGCGGCGCAATCCCGCCTGCCCGGTGTGCGGGGAGCGACCGACAATCACCGAGCTCATCGATTACGAAGCCTTCTGCGGCCTCGGGCGCGGCGCCGAGGCCGGCGACGCCGGGCATAGCGCCTACGACCTCGGCCCCGGCGAAGTGCGGCAACTCCTGGCGCAGGACAAGAAAACGGTGTTGCTCGACGTCCGCGAGCCGCACGAGCACGACATCGTCCACATCGACGGCTCCCGGCTGATCCCGCTCTCCGAGCTGCATCTGCGGACCAATGAGCTGGACACCGCAGACACGATCGTCGCGTACTGCCATCACGGCCAGCGCAGTCTCCAGGCGATCCAGACCCTTGAGCGTTTCGGGTTCCGAAAGCTCAAGCACCTGCGGGGCGGGATCGATGCGTGGGCGACCGAAGTCGACCCGGAGATGGCCCGCTACTAATCGGGTCAGGTATAGTTATAAGCAGCCATGCAACTCATCCGCGTGCTGCTGATTGAAGACAGCTCGACCGACGTCCAGCTGCTCTCCGAGGCCTTCGCCAAGGAGCCGGGCGCGCAGGTGGAGCTGACGGTGGCCGGCCGCCTGGCGGAGGGCCTCGCCCTGCTGGCCAAGGAACCGGTCGACGTCATCCTCCTCGATCTGCACCTGCCGGACAGCGCCGGCATCGAGACGCTGACCAAGGTCCATGCCGCCGCCGGCCGTTCGCCCATCATCGTGCTGACCGCCTCCGATGACGATGACCTGGCGCTGCGGGCGATGCAGCACGGCGCCCAGGATTACCTCGTCAAGGGCTACGTCCGCGTCTTCCGCCGGCTGCTCGGCCGGTCCATCCGCTACGCCATCGAACGGCAGCGCGCCGAGGAGCAGCTGCGCACCGCGCATACGCAGACCCAGCAGCTCCTGGCCTCGCTGCCCTCGATTCTCATCGGGGTGACGCGGGACGGCATCATCACGCAGTGGAACGGGGTGGCCGAAGCCACCTTCGGCATCCCGGCGCAGGCCGCGCTCAACCGCCCGCTGGCCGCCTCGGGCGTGCGGTGGAACCACGAGCGCATCCTCGCCACGCTGGCCGCGCAGAGCGCCCATGAGCCGGCGACGCGGCTGGACGAAATCCCCTATACGCGCCCGGATGGCAGCGAAGGCTTGCTGGGGATCACCGTGGTCCGCCTGCGTTCGGGGCCGGGGCGCGAAGAAGGCTTCCTGCTGTGCGGCGCCGACATCACGGAGCGCCAGCAGGCGGAGGCTGAGCGGCTGCGCCTGCAGCAGCAGCTTGCGCAAGCGCAGAAGATGGAGACGGTGGGCCGGTTCGCCGGCGGCATCGCGCATGATTTCAATAACTTTCTCCAGGTCATCCTCGGGTTCGCGTGGCTCATCCGCGTCCGCTACCCGCATGACCACGCGCTGATGCGCGATTTGCAGGAGATCACGCACGCGGCCGAGAGCGCCTCGGACATGGTGCGGCAGCTGCTGGCCTTCAGCCGCCGCCAGCCGCTGGAAACCAAGCCCGTCGACATCAACCAGGCGGTGCAAGGCATGGCCCGGCTGCTCCAGCAGCTTGTCGGGGAGCGCATTCGGGTCCAGCTGCAGCTCGGCGAAGGCCCCCTAGTGGCCCGCCTTGACCCCACGAGCCTCGAGCAGCTCTTGATGAATCTCTGCGCTAATGCGCGCGACTCCATGCAGGGCAGCAGCGGCACGCTGACCATCGCCACCCGCGCGCTGGTGCTCGACGAGCGGTTTCAAGAGCGCCACCCCTCCTGCACGAAGCTCGGCGAATGCGTGCAGCTCTCCATCAGCGACACCGGAACCGGCATGGACCCGGAGGTCGCCTCGCACATCTTCGAGCCCTTTTTCACGACCAAGCAGATGGGGCGCGGCGCCGGCCTCGGCCTGTCCGTCGTGTACGGGCTGGTGAAGCAGCACGAGGGATTTATCGACGTTGAAACGGCCGTGGGACGCGGCACGGCGTTCCAGCTGTATTTCTCCCGCGACCTGATCTCCGCTCCGGTGGCGCTGCCCGCTGCGCCGGCGGACGGCGACGGCGCGGGGACCCGCCGCGAGCAGGGCGCGAACCGGCAGCGAGTGCTGGTGGTGGATGATGAGCCGCCGATTTTGCATCTCTGCCAACGGATTCTGGAAACGGCCTACGATGTCACGACGGTGACCTCGGGCCGCGAGGCGCTGGCGGCATTGTCGCGCGCGCCGTTTGACCTGCTGCTCACCGACATCATCATGCCGGAAATGGACGGCTTCGAGCTGCTGCGGCAGCTCGGCGCCCGGCCGCGGCCGGCTCTCAGCATCCTGGCCATGACCGGATCGCTCACGCTGGAGTCCGAGCGCCGGCTGGTCTCCGTCCCGCTGATCCGCAAGCCGTTCAGCGCCCCCGCCTTGCTGGACGCCGTGACGCGTTGCCTCGCGACAGGCGGCGAGGCGGCGCCCAGCGGTGGATGAGCGCCCGCCGGAGCTGGCCTGCGCGGCTCCACGTTCATGAAGGGGCGCTCGGCGATCTGGTGCTGAGCGCGGCCGACGGGCTGGTTGTCGTCGGTCTGGACGGAACGGTCCTGTTCGTCAATCCTGCCGCTGAAGCGCTGCTGGGTCGACCGGCCGAGGCGCTGGTGGGCGAGGCCGTCGGGTTCCCGATGCCTGCCGGGGCGTCTCAGGAATGGGCGCTGCCAGGGCGCGAGCAGCGCGTGGTGGAGATTCGCGCGGCGGAGGTGCGCTGGGACGGAATGCCGGCGCGCCTGGCGTCGCTGCGCGAGATCACCCAGCGCAAGCGGCAAGAGCGGCACAAGGACGAGCTGCTCAACAAAGTCGCGCACGAGCTGCGCACGCCGCTGACCTCGATCCGGGGCTCGGTGACGCTGCTGCTGAGTCAGGCGCTGGGGCCGCTCACGACCGAGCAGCGGGACTTCCTCCAGACCGCGACGGAGGACTTGGACCGGCTGGTCCGGCTGCTCAATAACATCCTCGACCTCTCGAAGATCGAAGCCGGCTACATGGTTGTGGGGCGCCAGCCGGTGCATCTTGGGGAAATCGTCGAGGAAGTCTGCCGCTCGTTCCAGGCGCTCTTCGGTCTCCGCACAGTCCGCCGCGAGCTCGCCCCGGCGCCGCCCGTCTATGGGGACCACCACCTGTTGTTCCAGGTGCTCATCAACCTCGTGGCCAATGCGGTCAAGTTCACCGCGGAAAACGGGGCGATCACCTTCCGGCTGGCCAGCGACCCGGCCTGGGTGTCGCTGAGCGTCGTCGATAACGGCGTCGGGATTTCCAAGGAGGCGCTCGGCACCCTCTTCCAGAAGTACAGCCAGGACGCCACGGTCCGGAACGATCGGCCCCGCGGGACCGGCCTAGGGCTGGCCATCTGCCGCGAGATCATGGAGCTGCACCACGGGCAGATCGCGGTGGCATCCGAAGTCGGGCAGGGCAGCGCGTTCACGATCCGGCTGCCACGGTATGAGCCTCATCAGGCCCTCCAGCAGCTCTTCCAGGAATTGGCCGCGGCCGCGGCGCCCGAGCATTCCGAGCGCACCGTCCTGGTCGTGGATCTGCAGGATCTCGCGCCGCATGCCGTGGCGGCCAGGCGGACGCTGCGCGACATGCTTGAGGAGTGCGAGCAGGTCGTGAGGCGAGGCATCGCGAGGACCGACCATCTGGTCGTGATGGACCCGGCGCTGCTCGTCGTCCTGGCGCGCACCGACCGCGCGGGGGCGCAGGCGATGCTGAAGCGGCTGCGCGGCGTCTGCGCCACATGGGCCAGGCAGGCGCTGGGCGCCCCGGCCGCCGAGACCCTCAGGCTGGGCGCCGCCACGAGTCCCGAGGATGGCGCGGATCCCGCGCGCTTGCTTGAGGCGGCCCGCCGGCGGTGCGAATGACCGACGGCGCCAAGCCCAAAATCCTCGTGGTCGATGATGAGCCCAACATCGTGAAGGTCGTGCGCAAGCACCTGGAGCTGGCAGGCTTTGACGTGGCGGTCGCGGGGGATGGTCCGGGCGGGATTCGCGCGGCGCGCGAGTGGCGGCCTGACGTGGTGGTCCTGGACGTCATGCTGCCGCTGCTAGACGGCTATGCGGTGTGCGCCGAGCTGAAGCACGACGAGGCGCTGCACCGGATCCCCGTGCTGATGATGACGGCGAAGACGGCGCGGGCTGACCGGGAGGAAGGGTTGCGCCGCGGGGCGGATGCCTACCTCATGAAGCCGTTTCCCCTCGACGAGCTGCTCGCCACCATCCGCCAGCTCCTGCCCTCCCGCCCGTAGAGTTGCGCGGAGAAGAGCACCAGCTCTAGGTCCGACGGATGACGCGAAGCGGGGACCCCACGCCCGCCCGGTCGGATCGCCAGCGCGCTCCGACACTTCCTCGCCGCCAGCGGCTCGGTCGCAGGCTGCGGGGGATGGGGGGACTGTCGCAGCGTGTTCCAGGAACCGCCCGCGCCGAGGACGGACGTGGGGTGCGGAGCGGCAGGACCCGTCGGACCTAGAGCTGGTGCTCGGCGTAGCGGCGGTAGAGGCTATCCGCGTTGCGCAGCAGCTCCTCGTGCCGCCCCTGCTCGATGACGCGCCCGCCGTCCAGCACCACGACCAGGTCCGCGTGCTCGATCGTCGAGAGCCGGTGCGCGATGACG
>JAHFGU010000171.1:1397-3500 GCA_023247285.1 Candidatus Omnitrophota bacterium | reverse complement strand
CCGGCCTCGGCTGCGCTCTCCGGGTTCCGCGTCGTGCAGCTGCGGTCCGGCCCGAACGGGCTCATTGACCTCAGCGAGCTGCGGCACAAGCTGACACCGGATGTGGCCGGGCTGATGCTGACCAATCCCAACACGCTCGGCCTCTTCGAGCGCGACATCAAGACGATCGCGGCCCTGCTGCACCGGCAAGACGCGCTCGTCTATATGGACGGCGCGAACATGAACGCGCTGCTCGGGGTTTCGCGGCCCGGCGACATGGGCGTGGACCTGCTGCAGCTGAACCTGCACAAGACCTTTTCCACGCCGCATGGCGGCGGCGGGCCGGGGGCGGGACCGGTGGGCGTGGCGAAGGCGCTGGAGGGGTTCTTGCCGGTGCCGCGCGTGCGCAAGACGCCGGAGGGGTTTGCCTGGGATGAGTCATCGGAGTCCACCGTCGGGCGGGTGCACGGCTTCCACGGCAACATCGGGGTGTTGGTGCGCGCCTATACGTACATCCGCACCCTAGGACGGGAAGGGCTGATCCGCGCCGGCCAGGCCGCCATCCTCAACGCCAATTATCTCAAGGCCCGGCTGCAAGAGGCGTTCCCAGTCCCCTATGGCGACCATTGCCTGCATGAGTTCGTCGCGTCGCTCAAGCCGCTGAAGGCGCTGGGCGTCACCGCGATGGATGTGGCCAAGCGGCTCCTGGATTACAGCTGCTACGCGCCGACGGTGTATTTCCCGCTGATCGTCGACGAGGCCTTCATGATCGAGCCGACCGAGACGGAATCCAAAGAGACGCTGGACCGGTTCGCGGATGCGCTGCTGCGGATCGTCGAAGAAGCCAAGGCGACACCGGAGCTGGTGCGCGGCGCGCCCCAGCGGCTGCCGGTCGCCAGGCTTGACGAAGTGAAGGCGGCGCGCGAGCCGAACCTGCGCTGGACCGGATCGACGCAGAGCGCCCTCTCGTCCCACCCGGCACGTTGAGGGCGTGATGGATTGGACTATCCTGTGCGATCTTGCGCCACGATGCGCCGCCGCACAGATGGCGCGCGATGCTGCCGCGGCCCGGCAGGCCAAGCCGCTTGCGCGCATCTTCACCTGGCAGCCGGCGGCGGTGTCCTGGGGATGGAAGCAGGCGCTGCCGGAGTGGTTGCAGGCGCTGCGCGCCGAGCCGCCGCGCGATCTAGAGCTGACCGAGCGGCCGACAGGCGGCGGCATCGCGTGGCACGGTTCGGATGTGTCCGTCTCAGTGGTCGTCCCGCGTGCGCTGGCCGGATTGGCCGCATCGCTGGATGCGGCGTGCCGCAGCGCGGTACGGTTGTGCGAGCGCTATGGCGCCTCGGCCCTGGTGCAGGCAGGGCTGCCAGCGCGCGGACAGCCGGTCGCATACTGCCTGGCCGAGCCAAGCGAGTATGCGGTGCTGATCGGGGGCCGCAAGGTCGCGGGATTCGCCGCCCGGCGGTATCCTGAGGCGTGGCTGGTCCAAGGGTCGCTGCTCGTGCAGCCGCTCCCGACCCCGATCAGAAGTGCCGTGCCTGACGCGGTGCTTGCGCGGACCGAGCAGGCTGCCGCGCCCCTGGCTGCGGCAAGCATCTCCGCGGTGCAGCCGGGCGATGCCGCCCGGCGGTGGGCGGCGCACTGGGCTGCGTGGTGGACGGCGTCGATGGAGGAGCTCGCGCTCGCGCATGCGGTGTGACACGTGCAAGCAGGAGAGCCCGATCGTCTTGCGGGTCGTCGTTGACAAAGCCTATAACCGCAGCCTGTCCCGGCCGCTCTTCAACTGCCCGGCATGCTACTCCAAAAAGGAGCAGTCGAAGAAGACCGGCGCCCAGGCGGCACAGTCAGGAGGAAGGCAACAGGCATGATCACCACGCTGGTGGGCAATTACCCCAAGGTCGCGGAGCGGGCCTATGGGACCAGGCTGAAGTGGCAGCGGCAGGAGCTGGCCGGCGCCCAGCTCGAAGCCGCGTACCAGCAGGTCACCCGCGCCGTGATCCAGGAACAAGAACAGGCCGGCCTCGATCTGCTGACCGACGGCCAGATCCGCTGGGACGATCTGCTGCGCCCGATCGCCCGCGGCCTGGACGGCTTCGAGATCAACGGCCTCACCCGCTGGTTCAA
>JAHFGU010000171.1:0-1297 GCA_023247285.1 Candidatus Omnitrophota bacterium | reverse complement strand
CGGCTGGTCGAGGCGGTGCGCACATTCTCCGGACAGCCGAAGGGAGGACGCTCATGTTGTTGACGACATCGGTCGGCAGCCTGCCGAAGCCGGACTACCTGACCCAGGCGCGCGCGAAGGCCCGCCGCGGCGAGCTCGGCGCGGCGAAGCTGCGCGAGCTGGAGCAGCAAGCCACCAAGGAATGGATCGCGATCCAGGAAGGCCTGGGCGTGGATATCCTCGTGGACGGGGAGCAGTACCGCGGCGACATGGTCGCCTATTTCGCCGAGCACCTGACCGGGTTCATCAAGGAAAGCGAGCTCGTGCGCTCGTATGACAACCGGTACTACCGCAAGCCCATCATCGTCGGCAAGGTCGCGCGGCCCGCGCCCATGACGGTCGATTGGTGGCGGTTCGCGCAGTCCCTCACCGCGCGGCCGGTGAAGGGCATGCTGACCGGCCCCTACACCGTCATGGACTGGTCCTTCAATGAGTACTATCCGTCGCGCCGGGCCGCCACGCTGGCGCTGGCCACGGTGATCCGCGAGGAGGCGCGCGATCTCGAGCGCGCCGGCGCGCAGTACATCCAGATCGACGAGCCGGCCATCTCGACGCGGCTCGAGGAGATCGACCTGGCGATCGAGGCGCTCGGGATCGTGACCAACGGGCTGCGCGCCAAGACCATCACGCACATCTGCTACGGCGACTTCGCCTCGATCGGGCCGAAGCTCGCGAAGCTACCGGTGGACCAGATCGACCTCGAGTTCGCCAACCGGAACATGGAGCTGCTGGGAATGTTCAAAGGCCGGCGGTTCCCCAAGGAGATCGGCCTCGGCGTGACCGACGTGCACACGCGGCGCATCGAGACCCGCGAGGAAGTCGTGGCCAACATCGAGCAAGCGCTGCGCGTCTTCAAGCCGGAGCAGCTCTACATCGATCCGGACTGCGGGCTCAAGACGCGGACGCCGCAGGAAGCGACGGACAAGCTGCGCGTGTGCGTGGAAGCCGCGCGCGAGGTCCGCGAGCGCCTGAGCAACGGCGCGCCGCGCCGCGGCCGCCGCCTCGCCGCCGTGTAGCGCCGTGTCGAAGATCACCGTCGCGGACATTGTCAGCCGCAAGCGGCAGGGCGGCAAGCTCGCCATGCTGACGGCGTACGACTATCCGCTGGCCAAGCTGCTGGATGAGGCCGGCATGGAGATCCTCCTCGTCGGAGATTCGCTGGGCATGGTCGTGCTGGGCTACGAGACGACGACCCCGGTGACGATGGAGGAGATGCTGCACCATGCCAAGGCGGCGCGCCGCGGCGTGGCGCGGGCGC
>JAHFGU010000061.1 GCA_023247285.1 Candidatus Omnitrophota bacterium | reverse complement strand
GCTGGCGGGCCTGGTTCGGCACGTAATCGAGGTCGCAGGACGGATCCGGGTGCTCGTAGTTCACCGTGGGCGGCAGCACGCCGTGGACGATCGCCAGCACGGAGATGATGGCCTCGACGCCGCCGGCGGCTCCGATGAGGTGGCCGGTCATCGACTTGGTGGACGAGACCGCCACCCGCTTGGCCGCGGCGCCGAAGGTCTTCTTGATGGCGAGCGTTTCGATCTTATCATTCAGCTCGGTCGAGGTGCCGTGCGCGTTGATGTAGCCGACCTGCTCGGGGCGCAGCCGCGCGTCCTCGAGCGCCAACGCCATCGCCCGCGCCGCACCCGCCCCGTCCGGATCCGGCGCCGTCATGTGGTAGGCGTCCGCGGTCGTCCCGTAGCCGACCATCTCCGCATAGATCCGCGCGCCCCGCCGCGTGGCGTGCTCCAGCTCTTCGAGGACCAGCACCCCGGCCCCTTCGCCGATCACAAACCCGTCCCGCTGCTGATCGAAGGGCCGGCTGGCCTTGGCGGGTGCCTCGTTGCGGCGCGAGAGGGCCATCAGGGCGCAGAATCCGCCCACGGCCATCCGCGTGATGCAGCTTTCCGTGCCGCCGCCGAGCATGACGTCGGCCGTCCCCCGCTGGATCGCCCGGAAGGCCTCGCCCACCCCGTGCGCGCCCGAGGCGCAGGCGGTGGTCGTGCAGAAATTCGGCCCTTTCCATCCCAGGTCCATCGCCACATGCCCGGGCGCCATGTTGCAGATCAGCATGGGGATCATGAACGGGCTGAGCTTCTTCGGCCCCTTGGCAAGGTACGTGCTGTGCTGCTCCTCGATGAGGTGCATGCTCCCCATCCCGGAGCCGATGATGACCCCGTAGCGGTACGGGTCCGCGCCGTCGAGGGTGATGCCGGCGTCCGCCACCGCCTGCTTGCTCGCCGCGATGGCCAGCTGCACGAACCGCTCCGAGCGCTTGATCTCCTTGGGGTTGAGGTACTGCGCGGGGTCGAAGCCTTTCACCTCGGCCGCGATCCGGGAATCAAACTGCGCGGCGTCGAAGGACGTGATCGGGCCGACCCCGCTCGTGCCGCTGAGCAGGGCCTGCCACATGGTCGGCACATCGGTGCCGACGGGCGTCACGGCGCCCAGACCGGTTACGACGACGCGTCGCATCGTGGAAACACGAACGTCCCGCGGAAGGCGGGACGTCGCATCAGGCAAGCCAGGTTGGTGGGAGGGCTATTTGGCGCCGGCGGTCTTGGACTCGATGTACTTGATGGCGTCGCCGACCGAGCTCATCTTTTCCGCGTCCTCGTCCGGGATCTCGATGCCGAACTCCTCCTCGAGCGCCATCACGAGCTCGACCGTATCGAGCGAATCCGCGCCGAGGTCCTCGATGAAGGATGCCGAGTCGGTCACCTCTTCCAGCTTGACCCCGAGCTGCTCGGCGATGATCGCCCGCACCCGATCCGCGACAGCCTCCGCCATACAATCCCCTCCTCGTCTGCGATCTACATCGCGAGGCCGCCGTCCACCACCAGCACGTGCCCGGTGATGTACCGCGCGGCATCGCTGACCAAAAACAGCGCCGCCTGCGCCACGTCCGCCGGCTCCCCCAGCGTCCCCATCGGGATCGCTTCTTGGAGCCGCTGCCGCGCCCGCTCCGGCAGCGCGTCCGTCATCTCGGTCTTGATGAACCCGGGCGCGATGGCGTTACAGGTCACACCCCGGCTGGCCAGCTCCTTCGCTACGGCCTTCGTGAACCCGATGATGCCGGCCTTGGATGCGGCGTAGTTGGCCTGCCCTGGGTTGCCAATGAGACCCACGATCGATGCGATGCTCACGATGCGCCCGCGCCGCTGCTTCAGCAGATGCCGGGCGACAACGCGGGTGCACAAGAATGTGCCCTTGAGATTGATCGTGAGCACGCGATCCCACTGCGCATCATCCATGCGGATCAACAATCCATCCTTGGTGATGCCAGCGTTGTTGATGAGTATATCGATCCGACCTAGCTTGTCAAGCACTTTCGCCACGCCGTCCTCGACCTGTTTTCCGTCGGTGACGTCGACCGGAATCCCCTCGGCCCGGCGGCCCAGCCCGCGCAGCTCGCCGGTGGTCTGCTCGAGCTGCTGGGGGTTGATGTCGAAGAGGGCCACGTCCGCGCCGGCCCGGGCGAAGGCCAGCGCGATCTCCCGCCCAATGCCCCGCGCCCCGCCGGTGATGACGGCGACCTGGTTGGCCAGGGAAAACGGGGAGCTGATTCGGGACACCTCGGTGGCCGCAGGGCCAGGCGTGGTCATCGCGGGCGGCATTATAACAGAGGGCTTAGTGGCTGTCCCCGTTTTTCGGGGGGTGCGGCAGCAGAATGCCGTCCCGGTAGAGCTCGAGCATGGTGTCCACGACGAGCGGATCGAACTGGACCCCGCGGTTGCGCCGCAGCTCATCGAGCGCCTTGTCGATCGGCATGCCCTTGCGGTAGGGCCGGTCCGTGATCATGGCGTCGAACGCGTCCACTGCGGTCGCGATCCGCGCCCCGATCGAGATTTGGTCGCCCTTCAGCCCGTCCGGATATCCCGTGCCGTTGTAGGCTTCCTGGTGGGACCGGACGATCTTGGCCATCTCCTGCAGCCCGGCGATCTGCTCCAGGATCTCAGCGCCGTCCACCGGATGCCGGCGCATGATCTTCCATTCCTCGTCCGTGAGCGGCCCCGGCTTGAACAGGATCTCCTTGGGCGTGAAGATCTTGCCCACATCGTGCAAGAGGATGCCGGCCAGCAGCAGCTCCTCCGGGATCCCGCCGAAGGAGACGCCCTGCTCGGTGAGCCGCGTGATGATTTTGCTGGCGTACTCCATCGTGCGCGACACGTGCTCATGGGTGTAGTGCGGGTCGATCTTGGAAATCACCATCGAGAAGGCGGAGACGATGCCGCGCGTGACCTGGCGCAGCTCCTCGAGCCGCTTCTTGAGCTCCTCATTGGCCGTGCGGAGGTCTTCGTAGAGCGAGGTGCTCACTTTCGTCAGCACCTCTTCTTGCAAGTACTCCAAGCTGAATGGCTTGATCACATAATCCGCCGCGCCAAGCGACTTGACCCGCTCGAGGGTCTCTTCATCTTCTATGGCGGTGATGACGATGATCTTGATCGTGTTATCGACCGCGCGGGCTTCCTTAATCACGTCGAAGCCGTCCAGCCCCGGCATGTGGAGGTCCAGCAGGACCAGATGAGGCCGCTCCGTGCGGATGCAGGAGATGGCGGCCTCGCCGTCGTTCGCGACGAGCACGCTGAAGCCGCGCTCCGCGAAGAAGGTCTCCAGGAGCCGGCAGATCTTTTGTTCGTCGTCCGCCACCAGCAGCTTAACCATAGCGCCTCGCCTACAACTTTACCTGACCAATCCAAGAACAGCCACTAATTTACGTTGGTCGCCGTCCCCGAAGGGCTCCAGATCGGCAGATGGATCGTGAAGCATGTCCCTGCTCCCTCCATGGAATTGACGTCGATCGTGCCGCCGTGGGACTTGATGATCCGCTGGGTCACGAACAGCCCCAGGCCGGTCCCCGAGGCCTTCGTCGTGTAAAACGGGTCGAAGATCTTGCGGAGGGTGCCGGGCGAAATGCCGGGGCCGTTGTCTTCCACCTTGAGCACGACGGTCGCATCGTTTTGCCGGGCTGACACCAGGAGCGTGCCGCCCTTCTCGCCCATGGCCTGGCAGGCGTTGAGGATGAGGTTGAGCAGCACCTCCTGGAGCTGGTTCTGGTTGCTGCGGACCTTGGGCAGGTTGTCCGGCACATCCACCCGCCGCTCCACCCGCTCGAGCCGCACCTGGTAGCCGGCCAGCGTCAGGCTTTCCTCCACCGCGGTCTTCAGGTCCACCGGGGCGAGCTCCGCCGCCGCCGGCTTGGCGAAGCGCAGGATGCGCCGCGTGATGTCCGCGGCGCGCTTGCACTCCTCGATGATGCTCGCCAGCAGCGCGTCCACCTTGGGGTCCTGCTGCTTGAAGCGCTCGAGGAAGAGCTGCGCCTCGCCGGAGATGATCGTCAGCGGGTTGTGGATCTCGTGCGCCATGCCCGAGGCGAGCTGCCCCAGGCTGGCCAGCTTCTCCGACTGCGCGATGAGGATCTCGTTGGTCTTCAGCTCCTCGAACACCATCGCGTTCTCGATCGCCAGCGCCGCCTGGTTCGCCAGCCCGGAGAAGATCGCGATGTCGTCGATGGCATACGGCTCGCCCGAGCGCTTGGCCCCGAGCACCAGGAACGCGAGCAGCCGGTCGTTCGAGAAGCTCGGCACGATCAGCCGCCCCTCGAGCTTGCGCATCCACTCGTAAATCGCCGCGGCCGCCGCGCCGCGGGCCTCCGCCCGCCGCGCCTCCACCTGCGCTTGCAGCTCGGTCAGCAGGATGAGGTCCTTCGTGTCCTGGAGGTAGCGGATGAGCGGCGCATCCTGCGCCACGGTCAGCGTCGAGGGCGTCAGCGACGGATACCGCACCGCCGAAAGGGCGTAGCGCTGCTCCTTCGGGTCATAGAGGAAGAGGAGCGCATTCGTGAGCCCGACGGTGCGGTTGACCATGTGCGTGATGATCCCGCAGAGCCGCCGCAGGTCCTTGATGCGCGTCATGCCGGCGGAGGCGGCAATCAGCGTCCGGTGGTACCGGCGCTGCGTCTGCCAGAGCTGCTGCTCCAACTCGCGGCTGAGCGTGACGAACGCCACCGGGCTGGCCGAGGCGAGCAGCCCCATGAGCATGAGGGGGGCCACCCACCACCACTCGCCGAGCACGGCCGCCCACAGCGGGCGATAGTAGTAGCCTAGGAAGATCGGCGTGCCAATGACAAAGACGTAGATGAGCAGGAACGTGACCAGCCGGGCCACCGCCCGGTTCACGTCCATCAGCCGGTGCCGCAGGAACGCGTACACCATGATGAGCGGAAACAGCGGCAGCGCGAAGTTGCCGTACGGGAACACGTTGATCCCGTACGCCGGCAGGAAGGCGGTGGCGCCGCCCGCGAACCCGATCGCCGTGCCGATGATCAGCCACCGGACCAGCTGCCGCTGCGGCCTGGACTTGGCCGCGCGCAGGAACCGCCAGAGCTCGAGGTAGCTGAGGACCGCCATGCCGAGGAAGAAGAAGACGAACAGATGGTACAGCGGGCCGGGCGTCTTGTAGTACAAGCCAAAGGCCGGCCGCACCGCTGGGATGAACCACCGCGTCGCGACCCCGGCGACGAACAGCCCTGCCACCGCATAGGCGCCACCGAGCATCTGAGCGCGGCGCTGCTCCGTGAAGGCCAGGACGAAATGGTAGAAGAGCGCCGGGATGAAGACGACCCCGAGGTAAATCAGCCGCCAGCAGGTCAGCGCAACGCCCGGTTCCCTCGCCCCGGCCACCAGCATCATGCCGAAGCCCCAGAGGCTCACCGCGAGGCAGAGGCTCGCCCACAAGCGGTTGACCCGCTCCGCGCGGTTGGTGAAATACACCAGGCCGGCCATGATCGTGCAGGAGATCGCGATGAGCGCGCCGGAGATCGCGAACAGGGTCGTCATCGCGGCGGGTACCCGCGGCCGACGGCCTCGGAGAGGTCGCGCAGCGAGGAAAGGGGCTTATCGAAGTGGGCGAAGGCGCCGAGGGCCAGCAGCCGGTCCCGGGTCTTGCCGCCGTCATTGTAGGCGGTGATGATGATCACCTTCGTCTCCGGGTAGGCCTGCCGGATCCGCTGCAGCAGCTCATCGCCGTCCATGCCGGGCAGCTTCAGATCCACCAGCACCACCGGCGGCCGGTGCGCGTCCACGAGGGCCAGCCCCGAAGGACCGGTGAGGGCCACGTGCACGTCATAGCCCCGCGCGCCGAAGAACTGCGCGATCGTCGTGGTGAATTCCGCCTCGTCGTCGATCGCCACCAGCGCGCGGCCCGCCATCCGAGGCTACCCGCGCCCCCGCATCCCACCGCGAATATCCGCGAACAACTTGCGCACCTGCCCGTAGGCCGCGCGTACCTCAACTAACGACGGGTGCTCTTCGAGCGTCGGATAGCGCTCAACGATGTAATAGGCCGCGACTTCCTGACACAACAATCGATACCGTCGCAGCTTCGGCGCATAAGGCAGCGCCTCGTCCAACAGCACTTCGAGATCGTGAATGCGCTGCAGCCGCCAACCCCGAGACAAGAGGAACCCCTTTAAGCATTTCTCGATGGCCTGTTGCAACCGAAATGCGGCATCGGCCACGTCCTCCTCTGCGAGTCGCCGGCCAACACGCTGTAGATCCTCCTCGGCAACACGAAACCAGTCCTCGGAATACGGCGAGTCACCGCCTGCCATACACCAGCTTGCCTTTCGTCACCATCTCCTGCACAAACTGGTCGCCTTTGGCGAGTCTCCGCTGTAATTCTTCCGGGGTCATGACGATCGGATCAAAAGGTTGCCCGCGGAGCAGAGGAAAGACGTGGCGGCGTACCGCAAACGACCGGCGAAAAAAGGGCTGGGTCGTTTGTTTGATGATGAGCAGATCCAAGTCGCTGTCACGTCGTGGACGCCCGTAGGCGTACGACCCGAACAGGTAAACCTGCATGGGACGGTAGGTGCGTTCCAGTCGTTTGACCACCCGCCGGACAAGCTGCGTTCCCTGGTCTCTGCGCGTCATGCTCGCGTCCCGGCCATTGTCGCCCGCGCGGCTGGGAAGTCGAGGAAGAACGCCGTCCCCTTCCCGACGGTGCTCTCCACGAAGATGCGGCCGCGGTTGCGCTCCACGATCTGCCGCACGATGAAGAGCCCCAACCCGGTCCCTTTCCCCGGCTCCTTCGTCGTGAAGAAGGGGTCGTAGATTTTGCTCAGCTTGTCCGGCGGGATGCCGGAGCCGGTGTCCTCGATCGCGATCCGCACCTGCGCGTCATGGGGCATCGCGTGGATGGTGATCCGGCCCGGCGGGACAATCGCCTGGGCGGCGTTGCGGACGATGTTGAACAGCACCTCCTGGAGCTGGCGGCGGTCCGCGAGGATCGGCGGCAGGCCCGGCTCGATCGCCTTGACCACCTCGATGCGCTCGAGCTTCAGGTCGTGGCCGACCAGCGTGAGCACTTCGTCCACCTCCTGCTCCACCGACACCGGCTGCGCGGTCGGCTCCTTCACCGGCTTGGCGAAGTTCGAGAGCTTCTGCGTGATCGCGGTCGCCCGGTCGATCTGCTTCAGCGCCACCTGCATGATGTTCGCCGTCCGGTCCAGGATCTCCTGCGACGATTTCCCGACGAGGATCCCGTCCTGCTGGTCGAGCAGGAACGCCTCGCACTGCGCCTTCACGATGCCCAGCGGGTTGCAGATCTCGTGGTTGATCCCGGCGGAGAGCGTGCCGATCACGGCCAGCTTTTCTTTCTGCGCCGCCTCGGCCTGCGTGCGGGCCAGCTCCGTGAAGAGCTGCGCGTTGCTCACCGCGATCGCCAGCGTCTTCGCCAGCGGCTGCAGGATGTCGAGATCCTCGGTCGTGAACTCCTCGTCGGACTTCTTCTTCCCCAGGCACAGCACCCCGATGAGATCCTCGTGCAGGTGCAGCGGCAGGCACAGCCGCGCCTTCAGCTGCTTCATCCGGTCGGTGACGCTGGCCGGGAACCGCACCTTGCCCAGCTCCCCGTCCTGCCCGATCGGCTCGTGCGTCTCGCGCAGGAACGTGATGAACGGCTCCTGCTCGTCCAGCACCAACTGCTGGCCGTTTCCCCCGCGCCCGGCCACGAGCTCATAGCGCCGCGTGTCCTTGTCGAGCAGCAGCAGGCTGCAGCTCTCGAGCTTCACCGTGTCCGACAGCGTCCCCACCGTCGTCTGCACGAGCTGCTTGAGGTCGGCCACCATCACCATGACCTCGTCCGTGAATTTCTTCAGCAGCTCCTTGTAGTCGTACTTCTTCTGGAAGAGGTAGCGATCCGTCACGTTGACCAGCCAATTCCGCACCGGCCCGTAGACCGCCGCGATGATCGCCGCCGCGAAGCTGTTCGACAGCCAGCGCGGCACCTCGACGAACCGGGCCACCACGTCCTGCGACACGAACGCCACCAGCGACACCACCGCCACCACCGACCCCACCAACCCCGCAAACACC
>JAHFGU010000170.1 GCA_023247285.1 Candidatus Omnitrophota bacterium | reverse complement strand
CGATCGGCGCCGGCATTCTCGATGTTGACAACCGGATCAAACAAATAGTGCGCGTTCAGGAGCTGCTCAAAGAGCGCCGAGGCGCCCGTCTGGAGCCGGGGCTCCAGCGTCTCCACGACCTGCGCCGCGCGCGTCTCGAGGTTGCCGTAGCGATCAAAGTTTCGTTTGATCGCGAAATCCCGCCCCTGGCGCCACGGCCGGGCTGGATCCAGATGGGAACGGACGAAGCGGCTGATGTGCGGCACGAAATCGGTTATGGAATATTCCTTGTCATCCCCCTTCACGGCCTGCGCCAGCTTGCCCTGCTTTCGTCCAGACACGAACCCGATCCGCTCCTGAAACAGCCTGTAGTTTTCCAGCCCGCGCACATACAGCTTGTATGTCTGACGGTGCCGATCAAAGCGCTTCGCTGAAGCGATGCCGAATCTGAGCAGGAGGATCTGCAGCTGGTCGATCAGGCGCTCGCTAGTGGAAATGCACGAGAGCTCGACCATCTTGGGTAGGCTGGTCGTGATCGTGCCGTCGCCCTCAATATACGCCCGGACAAACGTTGCGGCGACCGCGCGGGGCGATCGGAGTACGGTCTCGGGAATGGTTTTCGCCTGTGACCGTACGGGGGCTAGCCCCAGATTCCGCAACAAGGCCACGACGTAACGCGAGTGGATCTCACGTGTCTGGTACGGCTGTTTCCCGTAGGACGTCGGCTTCCTCATAAACCGGTGGAGACGGCAATCCGGAAACGCCCGATGCCACCGCCGGTCGAACTCGTCAAGGAATTCTGGGTCGCTGTTGCAAAACTCGATCTCTCGCTCCTTCACGGTCCCTTCAGCAACAAGCGCGCCGAGGATGAACGCCAGGTCCTCCGTGAGATCGCTTGGCACTTGTTTCGCCTCAACGCGCCGCAGACTCATGTCCGGGAGATACGCCGCAAGCGGCAGTTGCGTCTCAGGCCACAAGAGATCCGACGTTCGCTCAAGGACCGCGATATCCCCAATTCGCAGCTCGTTCAGCAGCTTCCAACGGAATTCGGGTCGGCCAGCTTCAGCGCGCGCTGTCCATGTCAAAATCGGATGATTATGCGAGCCGCGTAGCGCGTGTCCCCGCCCTGTCGTGATTTTGATCGTTGGGTGCTCGCCGCTATCGAACCACTTGATCGCGGTGCGAATCGCGCGGTCCCGCGAGAGCACCTTAAAGCGCACGTCTTCAGCGCCATCCTGGGACAGGTCCTTGATCGCCACGAGTCCCCGGTCGGTCGCCACGAGCGTGTCGCCCGTGACGCAGTAGCGCATGGCTGCCGGGGCGTCGCCATCCACGCTCCCAAAATTTCCCTGCCCGTCGATGAGCGTGTACCGCAGGCTGAAGTCCTGCACCATGCGCACGAGCGCATCATACACCGCCATGTCGCCGTGCGGGTGGTACTTGCCGAGGATCTCCCCGACGATGCGGGCGCACTTCTTGTACGGCTTGCCAGGGTCCATGCCCAGGTCGTGCATCCCGTACAGGATCCGCCGGTGCACCGGCTTGAGCCCATCGCGCGCGTCGGGCAGCGCGCGCCCCACAATGACGCTCATCGCATAGGAGAGATACGACTGCTTGATCTCCTCTTCGATCTCGCGCGGAATGATTTTTTCGCCAAGCGTATACATTTCACGCGGCTCCCTCAGCGGTCAGCGCATGATAGAGCCCTACGGCAAACGTAAAAAACGCTGGGAGGGCCAGCGCCATTAGCGCCTGGCCTGCGAGGAACAACGGCCAGGATGCCACCCTCCAGGATGCCACCCTCGCAGACGGCCATTGAGACGCCAGCGTGAGCGCCATCCCCGGAATCAGCACAAGAAAAGCCGCGCTCCATGCGCAGAGACCCTTCCAAGCATGTCCGCGCGTCAGCTGCCAGCTTCGTTGAATGGCGCCAAGATCCCCGGCCTCAAGAGCAATCACGACGCCATACAGCGACAACCGCACAAGCAGCCAGACAATGCCGATCATCGCCACGAGGCCCGCCAGCACCAAGAGAAAGGTTGCCACGGCCTTGTCAGGCGCCGCCGATCTCTCCACTATGAGCCAGAGCGCCCCGGCCGGGAGGAATGCCACAAGTGAGGCGCCGGCCGTGATCCCGCTGACCAGGGTTGTCGCCCACAGCATCTTCCAAAATTTCCCGTGCAGGCTCTGCCAGAGCGGCCGCGCTGACAGGGGGGCGCCTTGCCGCGCCCGATCCGCGATCGAAAGGCTTGCGAGCTGCGCCCACGCCGAGCATGGAAGATAGACGGCAAGGTACAGCATCGAAGGAAGCCCTCTCGCGGTGTTCACGGCTGTCATCAAGACGGCGAGCACGAGCAGCGGAATAAACGCTTGCCTATAGAGCGCGAGGCTCTGGGTGACAAGCGGCCAGACGCGCACTTGGCACGTGTGCATTAGATGTCCAGCTCCTTCACCTCGAGCGCGTGCTCCTCGATGAACTGCTTGCGCGGCTCGACCGCCTCGCCCATCAGCGTCGTGAACATCCGCTCCGCTTCGACCGTGTCCTCCGTCGTCACTTTGAGGATCGTCCGCTTGGCCGGGTCCATCGTCGTCTCCCACAGCTGCGTGGGGTTCATCTCGCCGAGCCCCTTGTACCGCTGGATGACCATGCCCTGCCGGCCTTCCTCTTGGATGGCCAGCAGCGCCTCGCGCAGCCCGGCGAAGGGCTGCGCGGGTTTGCCTTCCTGGGCGAGCCTGAACGCGGCCTTTGCATCCTGCGGGACGTACTCCTCCAGGGACAGATCCAGTTTCTCCAGCCGCCGGGCCAGCTCCGTGATCTCCGCGGCTTCGTAGAGCTCGCTGAACTGGGTCTTGCCGCCGACGCCGCCCTTCTCCAGTTCCTCCAAGTTCAGCTCCCGCTTCTGGGCGAACTTGGCCAGCTCCTCGTCGTCGTACAGGAACGTGGCGTCGCCGTCGAGGCGAATGCAGTAGAGCGGCGCCCCCTTCTTCTTGTCGAACATCTGGAAGTACGCGGGCAGGTCGATGCGGTACCGGCCCAGCCCCCGCACCAGCGGCTCGATCTCGGCGAGCAGCTTCAGCAGGTCCAGCAGGCCCTTCTCCTTGAAGGCCCGCCTGCTCTTCAGGTGCGTCAGCGTCTGGCCTTCGGCGCCCAGCTCCAGGAGCAGGTCCGACATCTCCTCGTCGGTCTCGATGTACTCCTCGCGCTTGCCCCGCTTAATCTTGTAGAGCGGCGGCTGCGCGATGTAGATGTGCCCGTGCTCGACGAGCTGCTGCATCTGCCGGTAGAAGAAGGTCAGCAGCAGCGTGCGGATGTGGCTGCCGTCCACGTCGGCGTCCGTCATGATGACGATCTTGTGGTAGCGCAGCCTCTCGAGGCTGAACTCGGTCCCCACCCCGCAGCCCAGCGCGGTGATGACGGTGCGGATCTCCTCGTTGGTCAGCACTTTTTCCAGGCGCGCCTTCTCAACGTTCAAGATCTTGCCCTTGATGGGCAGGATCGCCTGGAACCGCCGGTCCCGCCCCTGCTTGGCCGAGCCGCCGG
>JAHFGU010000060.1 GCA_023247285.1 Candidatus Omnitrophota bacterium | reverse complement strand
AAGCGAAGTTCCCCGACGTCCGCGTGGTGGTGATCAGCGGCCTGAGCGACGGGCCGACCATCAAGGAGGCGATGCACCGCGGGGCCAGCGACTACCTGGCCAAGCCGTTTGACTTCGGCCGCTGCTTCTACGCGGCCATGGGCATCGAGATGGTCGAGCTGCCCACGGTGCAGGTGCAGCCGGAGGCGCTGGCGCATGTCCCGGCCACCCTCGCGCAGCAGTACCAGGTGCTGCCGGTCAGCTGGAACGAGGACGGCCTCAATCTCGTCATGGCCGATCCCTTGGACGTGCAGCGCATCGATGAGCTGCAGACGCTGCTCGGCGTGCCGATCATGCCGTTGGGCGTGATCCAGGGCGACGTCTCCTTGTCAGCCGCCATCGAGCGTTGGTACGGCGTGGGAGCGGCGGTGCAGGCGCGCAGGCCGGCACTCGCGAAACGCGCCCCGTCGGCAGAGCCGCGGCCGTCCAGCGCCGCGCAGCCCGAGGATGCCAGCGGCATCATCCGCCTCGTCAATGACTTGATCCAGCATGCGAAGGCCAGCCGCGCCACCGACCTGCACATCGGCTCCAGCCCTGCCGGCCCGTGGATTCGCGCGCGCATCGACGGCATGCTCTACGATGTGCCCGTGGCCCCGCAGTTCCGCGAGCTCTACAGCAGCGTGGTCTCGCGCCTGAAGGTCATGGCCAACCTGGACATCGCGGAGCACCGCGTGCCCCAGGACGGCCGCGCCTGGTTCGCGCTGGGCGACGCCAAGCTGGACCTGCGGCTCTCGTTCCTGCCGACGGTGCACGGCGAAAGCGTGGCCATCCGGCTCCTCGAGCCCTCGCGCATCCTCCAGCTCAATCAGCTGGGCTTGATGGACGAGCAGCTCCGGCAGCTCGAGCCGCTGCTCGCCCGGCCCACCGGCTTGCTGCTCGTGACCGGCCCCACCGGATCCGGCAAATCCACCAGCCTCTATGCGTTTCTCGCCAAGCTCAACACGGGCCAGGTGAACCTCGTCACGATCGAAGATCCCGTGGAGCACGAGCAAGCCGGGGTCACCCAGATTCAGGTGCATCCCAAGATCGGGCTGACCTTCGCCGACGGCTTGCGCTCCATGCTGCGCCACGATCCGGATGTCATCATGGTGGGGGAAATCCGGGATCATGAAACCGCCGGCTTGGCGGTGCAGGCCTCGCTGACCGGCCATCTGGTCATCTCGACGCTGCACACGAATGACGCCTCCAGCGGCATCACCCGGCTCATGGACCTCGGGATCGAACCGTTCCTGCTCTGCTCGACGCTCTCCGGCATCCTCTCGCAGCGGCTGGTTCGGTGCCTCTGCACCGCGTGCCGCGAAGCGGTGGAGCTCGACGCCGCCAGCCTGGCGCACCTGGGTGTGAGTTTCCCGGGGGAGCAGGGTTCGGTGAAGGTGTGGCGCCCGACCGGCTGCAAGCAGTGCCGCCAGACCGGCTATCACGGCCGCACCGGCGTCTTCGAGTTCCTGCCCGTGGACCACCGCATCCGCTCGCTCATCATCAAGCGCACGCCCAGCGTGCAGATCCGCCAGTCCGCGATGGCCAACGGCATGCGCAACCTGCTGCAATCCTGCTGGCAGAAAGTCGAAGCCGGCGTCACCAGCCTTGAAGAGCTCATCCGGATTCTTCCGGCCGACCACCGATAAGCCCTCGCTCACCGCGCGCGAACGAAAATTTTTTCTCAAAACCGCTTGACGATTTAAAAAGCATTCGTGTATAGTTCAATTACATTTGTGTGAGGAAAGCGCACGAGCCGCGGGTCCTGCAGAGTCTCTCGCCGGCTTCGAGCCGGAGAGTGGTGGATTTTGACGAGGATTGCCGGGCTGCCTATCGGAGGTAGCTCGGCATTTTTATTGATCGAGGCCTGGGGGATGGGGAGGGGATCGCCATGATCAACCAACCCGGCACGTTAAGGCACCGTGCACGACCGTTCGCAAGGCTCCATGCCCCGGCGCGCGCCCTGGCCCTGCTCGTCGCGGCGTTCTCGATGGCCATCCCGCTCGCCTCCGCCGCCGAGCTGGCCATCCCCACAGGCCATCCCCGCTTGTGGTGGAACGCGGCGCGGCTGACCCGCGCCCGTCAGTGGTACGCGGCCAACCCCTTCACCCCGTCATCCGGCGCTGCGTTCGGCAACGCGCTGCGCTACGTGCTCACCGGCGAGCAAGCCTATGCCCGCAACGCGATCGCCGCGCTCATGAGCTTCACCATCTCGGACGCCGAGCTCAAGGGCGTGGCCAGCGACAATTACCGGTGGAACGACTGGGTCCCCGTGGTGTTTGACTGGACCTATGACGCCATGACGGCCCAGGAGCGGCAGGACTTCATCGCCCGCTATAACCGCTATGTCGACATCATGCGGCAAAAAAGTTGGGGCGGCACGTGGCAGCCGTCCGGCAACTACTACTGGGGCTACTGGCGCAACGAATTCAACTGGGCGGTGGCGAGCTTCTATCACAACCCGGATGCGCAGAAGTTCCTGGACTATGCGCTCACCACGCGCTGGACGCAATCCTTCGTGCCTTGGGCGGCAGGGCCCGGCCGGGGCGGGGTCCCGCACGAGGGGTCCCAGTACGGCCGCTACATGCTCGGCTACCCGGTGATTCCGCTCGTCTCCGCCGAGCTCATGGGGCGCAGCCTCTTCAGCGAGACCGCCTTCCACCGCGACGCCATCCTCTACCTCATCTATACGACGGTCCAATCGCCATCCGGCTACCAGGTCTTCCCCTTCAATGATGATGAAGCGTGGTTGAACGGCTGGTCGGCCCAGTCCGCCGACTATGGGAATTTCATGCTGGCCGCCTCCGCCCAGTGGAAGGGCCAGCCGATCGGGCAGTACGCCCGCCAGTGGCTCAACGTCGTCAAGCCGAACTTCTCGGCCTACGCGCAGGCGGTCGATGAGGGGGGGGCGGCGCGCCCCTTCACGACGCTGCCGCTGGATTATTATGCGCCGGGCCTGCCGGACCTGTTTCTGCGGAACTCGTGGAATGCGGATGCCACCGTCGTGAATGTCCAGCTCGGCGTCCCCAACGGGGCAGGCCACCAACACTTCGACGCCGGCACGTTTCAGATCTCTCGGAGCGGCCGGTGGCTCTCGCGCGAAACCGTCGGCTACTCGGATTGGATCACCGGCTACAACGGCGCCTCGGTGGACGTCACCCGGACCATCGCCCACAACGGGATCGTGTTCAATGGGCTTGGGATGGCCAACGCCTACGTGGACGGCCCCCCGGAGGTCCGCCGGCTGGAAAGCCGCGACGACTATGCCTATGCGGTGGTCGATCTGACCAAGGCGTACCGGGCGCATGCCAGCTCGCAGCCCGCGCGGGACGACAACCCCTACGTCGGGCATATCGAGCGGGAATTCCTCTTCGTGCGGCCCTTGGAGACGCTCGTGATCTTTGACCGGCTCTCCTCGACGAGCGAGCAGGGCGCGGCGGAGAACGTGACGAAAACCTTCGTCACCCACTTTGAAACAGCGCCGGTCATTTCGGGCAATACCGTCGTCGGCGTCAATGGCACCCAGGCGCTCCGCGTGACCACGCTGGTCCCGCAATCGGCAGCCCCCCGCGTCGTGTTTGAGAGCGGCTATGCCGGCGGCCAGCAGCGGCTCGAGGTCGACACCAAGGGGGCGCGCGACAGCTACATGCTGCACGTCCTGCAAGCGAAAGAGGCGAGCGGGCCCAATGTGCTGATCCGGCTGAGCGAAGACGCGAACACCTACACGGTGACGCTCGAACATCCGACCAACGGTCGAGCGGTCATCGTGTTCCAAAAGGGCATGAGCTCGGCGGGCGGCTCCTTCGGGTACTCGCCGACCGGCCTGCCCAGCCGGCTCACCCCAATCCTCGACAGAGTGCAGGGGATTTCGACGACGTCCAGCGGGCCGCTGTGGGAGGGCGCGCCCGCGCCGGCGACGTCCGATACCACCCCGCCGACGGTGACGGTGACGGCGCCGGCGGCCGGGGCCAGCATTTCCGGATCGGTCGCGATCGCGGCGGCGGCGTCTGATGATCAAGCGGTCGCGGCCGTGCAATTCCAGGTCGACGGGACGCCGCTGGGCGCGCCGGACACGGGAGCGCCGTATCTCATCACTTGGGACACCACCAGCAGCGCGAACGGCGCCCACACGGTTACGGCGACGGCCACCGATGCGGCGGGCAATCAGCGCACCGCCTCGGCGGTCGCCGTGACGGTGGCCAACGCCGCGGCGACGTCCTCGCCGCCTCCGTCGGCAGAACCGGTCACCCGCGTCGTCGAGGCGGAGCAGGGCAGGATCCTCTCCGTTTTTCAGCTCGGATCTGATGGACAGGCTTCCGGAGGGGCGTATCTGGCGGTGCCGACGCTCAGTCCGGCAACGAGCGGGCAGATCGAGGTGCAGGTGCCGGTGACGCTCCCAGCCGATGGGACCTATTATCTGTGGGCCAGGCTCTTCGGCCCGTCAGAGGACGAGGATGCCATCTACATCGGGTTCGATGGTTCGTTTGACCGGGTCTTTCCCAGCCAACACGGCACCTATGAGTGGGTGCGCGTGGAGCGCGTTGATCGCTCAGGAAACGTGGCGCACTTCCTGCCGGCGGGACTCCATCAGCTCACGATCGGCCATGCGGAGCCGCACGTGCGCGTAGATGCGCTAGCCGTAACCACGGATCCCGCGTTCGTGCCACCGGCTCCCATGGCGTCCACGGCAGCTCTCACCCCGGCGCCCCAGCCGGTCCTGACCCCTGTGCCGCCGGCGACGATTCTACCGGCGCAGGCCCCTGCGCCTCAGGCAACAACGCCGCCAGTCACCAGTCCGCCGACCCCGGCCCCCGCGCCCCCGGTGGTGGTTCCCCCAGCTCCGGCTGTCACGACTCCACCGGTCCAGGCTCCTGCGTCTCCGCCGGCGATCATTCTACCGTCTGTCTCTATTCCGACGATGCTGACCCTGCCTGCCGCCGAAGCTGCGACGCCACCGCCAGCCCAGGCCGTCACGACCCCGGCGGCCACCATCCCGGCGGCCGCCATACTGCCGGCAGTCCCAGACCCCGCGCCCCAGCTGCCCGCTTCGCCGGCCCAGACCCCTGCGCCGGTCGCAGCTACAGATGCCGCGACGCCACCAGCCGTACCGGCAATCACGCTCTCGCCAGCCTCTCTTCCGGTGACGCCGATCATCCCGGCCGCCGAGGCTGCGACGCTGCCTCCAACCCCGGCGGCCACCATCCCGGCGGCCGCCATACTGCCGGCAGTCCCAGACCCCGCGCCCCAGCTGCCCGCTTCGCCGGCCCAGACCCCTGCGCCGGTCGCAGCCCCGACCACCCCGCCGCCCGCGCCCTCAGCCCCGGCCCTGTCCGTGGCGTCGACGGCCACCCCGCTGCCGGAGAGCCTCGCGGCCGGGCTGGTCGCTCACTGGAGTCTCGATGAGGGCACCGGAACCACGGTCGCCGAAGGAACGGGCCAGCAGCCAAGCGGGGTGCTGCGCAACGGACCGCGCTGGGTCCCGGGGCGCCTGGGGGCGGCCCTGAGCTTTGACGGGGTGGATGACTACGTCGACGCCGGGCCGCTGCCGCCGGTGACCGCCGCCTTCACGATCGCCGGCTGGCTCTACCGGAGTGCGGATCCGGCCCGCGCCGAGCGCGCCATGTGGGTTTCCCAGGGGATCGACGGCCAAGACGGCTGGGCGGTCCTGGTCCAGAACCCGGCCCGGGCCGATGGGCGCATCCTCCATAGCTTTCTCAAGGGCGGGGTCGCCCTCGTCACCAGCGGGGTGCCCAGCCGCAAGGACGCCTGGGAGCACGTCGCTTGGGTCGTGGACGCCCAGGGCCGGCCTGCCTTATACCTGAATGGGCTCCGCGTCTCCACCGGCACGCACACGATTCCCATTCGCCCGCCCGCCCCCGGCACGACGACCTTGCTCGGCGCGAACCAGACGTATCCCGCCACGCCGACAGGCTTCTTCCCCGGGACGCTCGATGACCTGCGGCTCTACCGGCGGGTGCTCAGCGATGCGGAGATTGCTAACCTCGCTCAGCAGACTTCCGCGGACCTGGCGGCATCCAGTCTGCCGTCGGTCCTTGAGGCTGCTCCGACCCCTGCACCGGTCGCAGCCCCGACCACTCCGCCGCCCGCGCCCTCAGCCCCGGCCCTGTCCGTGGCGTCGACGGCCACCCCGCTGCCGGAGAGCCTCGCGGCCGGGCTGGTCGCTCACTGGAGTCTCGATGAGGGCACCGGAACCACGGTCGCCGAAGGAACGGGCCAGCAGCCAAGCGGGGTGCTGCGCAACGGACCGCGCTGGGTCCCGGGGCGCCTGGGGGCGGCCCTGAGCTTTGACGGGGTGGATGACTACGTCGACGCCGGGCCGCTGCCGCCGGTGACCGCCGCCTTCACGATCGCCGGCTGGCTCTACCGGAGTGCGGATCCGGCCCGCGCCGAGCGCGCCATGTGGGTTTCCCAGGGGATCGACGGCCAAGACGGCTGGGCGGTCCTGGTCCAGAACCCGGCCCGGGCCGATGGGCGCATCCTCCATAGCTTTCTCAAGGGCGGGGTCGCCCTCGTCACCAGCGGGGTGCCCAGCCGCAAGGACGCCTGGGAGCACGTCGCTTGGGTCGTGGACGCCCAGGGCCGGCCTGCCTTATACCTGAATGGGCTCCGCGTCTCCACCGGCACGCACACGATTCCCATTCGCCCGCCCGCCCCCGGCACGACGACCTTGCTCGGCGCGAACCAGACGTATCCCGCCACGCCGACAGGCTTCTTCCCCGGGACGCTCGATGACCTGCGGCTCTACCGGCGGGTGCTCAGCGATGCGGAGATTGCTAACCTCGCCGCTCAGTAAGTTGTGTCGAATCCTCCAATCGATCTGCCAGAACTTTTTGTTGCGTTTCCACTCAAACCTCTCTTGGTCCCATAGATCCGCCATAACCAGCCCAGGCTATTTTTAGTGTTTTAACCATTTTAATTACAGTAAGTTACATCTGTATTGCCGCCTATGTAATCCCTCCTGGCATAGGAACTGCTTCTAAGACAGTCTAGGACAGTCAAGGTAAAAATCACCTGTTATGGAGTGGGAGGGTGGATGCCGAACGGCCGATTGAGTGTGACAGAGGTGGCCAAGGAATTGGGAATCACCACTAAGACCATCACGCGCTGGGAGAAGGCCGGGAAGATTAAGCAGGCCAAGCGCGATTGGCGCGGGTGGCGGATCTACTCTCAGGAAGAGCTGGAAATGATGAAGAGCTTCGTCCAGGCGGTGTATTAATGAGAAGCGCCGCCCCGCACATGCTCGCGCGAATCGGATGGTTCGCCGCGGCCATCCTGACGATCCAGCATCCAGGGCTCTCCGTTGCGGATGACCAAACCCAGCAGCTCCCCGAATCGTCCCAGCCAAGCAACGCGCAGCCGAACGACATCCTTCCGCCAGAAATCCCCGCGCCGAACGCAGCGGTTCCCAACGCCCTGCCCGGTAACATGGTGCCGCCTGGCACAGAGCCGGCGCAGGGCCCAGGCGATGCCCAGGGGTTCCTGGCGTATCAGCCTATTCCAGAAGGCGTGCTGCCACGCACGTCGGTGCCTGCGACCGAGACCAACCCGGCCACACCCTCGGCCGGCCTGCCCACCACCACCAACCTCGGCGCCCCGGCGATCAACTGGGGGCCCTACACCCTGGGCCCGGACGACGTGGTGCACGTCACCGTCCGGAACCAGCCCGAGTTCACCGGCGCCTACGTCATCGGCCACGATGGCAACATCCAGTTCGGCTTCATCGGGGACATCGCGGCCGACGGCCTGACGAAGGAAGAGCTCGCGCGCGCCGTCGAAGAGCGCCTGAGGCGCTACGTGCGCGTGCCCTCGGTGCAGGTGACCATCATCGGCTTCAACTCCAAGGCGATCTACATCCTGGGGCGCGTGGCGCGGCCCGGCAAGTACGCGATGCGGGGCGACAGCGTGAAACTCCGCGACGCGGTCATCGCCGCCGGGCTCGTCGTGCATCATGCCAAGCTCCGGCGCGTCCACATCGTGAAATCCGACCCGGCCAACCCCAGCTTCCGCATCATCGACCTGCAGCGGATCCTCTACAAGGGGATCATGAAGGAGAACATCGACCTCGTGGCCGGCGATATCGTCGTGATCCCCACGACGGTC
>JAHFGU010000059.1:1898-8178 GCA_023247285.1 Candidatus Omnitrophota bacterium | reverse complement strand
AGGTATACCGGATGCCGGCGGCGGCCAGCGTCGATGGCAGGTCCGGCTCCCAGACGCGCTCGGTGAGCCACAGGCCGCTGGCCTCGGCGCCGCAGAGGCGCTTGAGCGCCTGCCGCATGCGCGCGATCTGCGCCTGCCGGTCCGCCTCAGGGATCAGCGGCAGAATCGGCTCATAGTACCCGCCGGCCAGCAGCTCGATCTGGCCGCAGCCGGCCAGCGCGCGGAGCCGTTCCAGAAACCCTGGCTCATGATCCGTGAGCCAATCGAGCAGCGAGCCGCTGTAGTGCAGGGCCAACCGCACGCCGGGGTGGCCCTCGAGCACGCGCAGAAACGGGTCGTAGCTCTTGCGGTAGGCGTCCTCGAAGACGAACCCGAAATTCCCGACCGGCTGATGGCAGTGCACCGCCATCAGCAGCGTGACCTGGCCGTCGCTCATCCCACGCCCTGCCGCGGGCGGCGCATGCCGCACTCAACGTGTTGGGCGCCGCCAGGCCAGCGGCGCTGCGGACATCCGTGATCGCTGGCCGTCCCGCCGGTAGGCGGGACAGCAG
Organism: Candidatus Omnitrophota bacterium; assembly: GCA_023247285.1. The sequence goes on along the minus strand of JAHFGU010000059.1, from coordinate 7,627 downwards.
CAGGGCGTGGGATCATCCCTGCGCTCGCAGCGTGGGGGCTGCCGGCGGACGCCCATCCGTGGCCACGGCCGCGTCAGGCGGCAGCGGGGGCAAGATCCGCAGGCGGCTGCCAACCACGAGCTGGATGATGAGGTGCGCGACCTTCTCGGGATCGTGGCGCACGTAATTCTCGGCGCTGATGATGTTGCCGCTCACCACCTGGCAGCCCAGCGCGCGGATCCGATCGATGTCGGGCTCTACCGGAAACGCGGCCTCCTCGCGGTACCGCTCGAGCAAGTCGCGCGGCACCGGCTCGGTATTCACGATGCACACCTGGATGATGCCCGGGTTGGTGTGCGCGATCAGGGCGCGGACATGGTCGCTGGCCCGGAAGCCGCGCGTCTCCCGCGACTGGGTCATGACGTTGCATACGTAGATCTTCAGCGCCTTGGAGGTCACGATCGCTCCCACCATCTCATCGACGAGGAGGTTGGGGATGATGCTGGTGTAGAGCGAGCCCGGGCCCAGAACGATGGCGTTGGCCTCGCGGATCGCGGCCAGGGCGTCGGCCGTCGGCCGGCAGTCGGCCGGCTCGAGGTAGATGCGCCGGATCGGGGCCGGGGCTTCCGAGATCTTGCTTTCCCCCAGCGTCACGCTGCCATCCTCATGCTCGGCCGCCAGCCGCACCTTCGTGTTCGTTGACGGCACCACCCGGCCCCGGATGGCCAGCACCTTGCTCGAGGCCTGCACCGCGCGCTCGAAATCGCCGGTGATCTTGGTCATCGCGGTGATGAAGAGGTTGCCGAAGTTGTGCCCGTGCAGCGCCGAGTCCGGCGCGAACCGGTACTGGAAGAGCCGCTGCATCAGGGGTTCGGCGTCGGCGAGCGCCACCAGGCAGTTGCGGATGTCCCCCGGGGGCAGCATGTCGAACTCCTGCCGCAGCCGCCCGGAGCTGCCCCCGTCATCCGCCACCGTGACGATCGCGGTGATGTTGGTCGTGTACTTCTTGAGCCCGCTCAGCAGCGTTGAGAGCCCGGTGCCCCCGCCGATCACCACGACCTTCGGCCCCCGCTCCAGGTAGCGGCGCTGGAACACCAACTCGACCAGCTCCTGGGGACGGCCCTGCCCGAAGACGACCTCGAGCAGCGAGCGGATCATCAGGGCAAAGCCGAACGCGAGGCAGAAGAGCCCGCCGAGCAGCGTGAGCAGGCTGATGAGGCGCAGGACGATGCCGCCCTCGACCGGCAGGAGGGCTGCGCCGATGCCGAAAAGGAGCACGCCGGCGACGGCCAGGAAGAGCCACCGCTTGACCCGCATGCCCGGATAGAACCACTTCAAGAAGCGCATCGAGCCTGTCCCTCAGTCACCCGGTCGCGGCGGACCTAGTGCCGGCGCTCGTCCTCGTCGCGGATGATCTTGATGAGCGCTTTTTCGTCTTTCGCGGCCCGCAGGCTGTCCCGAAAATGCTTGTCCTTGAGCAGGCGGGAGATGCGCGCCAGGGCCTTCAGGTGGGGTCCGGCCGAATCTTCCGGCGCGATGAGCAGGAAGAAGAGGGTGACCGGCTCGCCGTCGAGCGCGTCGAAGTTGACCCCGGTGCGCGAGACGCCGAAAGCGCCGACGAGGCGGGTGACGCAGTCGCACTTGCCGTGGGGGATGGCGACCCCTTGGCCGATCCCGGTCGAGCCCAACGACTCGCGCTTGAAGAGGATCTGGATGATGCGGCTGACGTCCCGATCCCGGATGGCGCCGGCGGTCACGAGCAGGCCGACGAGCTCGCGGATGACATCCTCTTTATTCTGCGCCTTGATGTTCGTGGCGACGGCGCGCTCGTCCAGAAACCCCATGATATTCATGCCGCGACCCTCATCATGCTCCTCTCCTGCTCACCGCCGTGCGGTGCTCATGCGTGTCAAAAAAAAGAAAGCGGGTGATGGGATTTGAACCCACGACATTCACGTTGGCAACGTGACGCTCTACCCCTGAGCTACACCCGCGTCGCGCCTATCGCAAAACTAGGGGCGCTCCCTTCAAATCCTCTCGCAAGTCGAGTGGGCGAGAGAGGATTTGAACCTCCAACCCTTTCGGGACAGGCTCCTAAGGCCTGCGCGTTTCCCAGTTTCGCCACTCGCCCATCAGCCTTGAGCCTTCACTGATCGGAAAAAGCTGGGCCGCGAAGGCTTCGAACCTTCAACCTTGGGATTAAGAGTCCCCTGCTCTGCCAATTGAGCTAGCGGCCCATGATCACGTGGTCAATCCTGCCCTCGCAGAAGAGCGCGCCCGGCAGGATTCGAACCTGCTGCCTCTTGGTTCGAAGCCAAGCGCTCTATCCGATTGAGCTACGGGCGCGTCGCACCTATTGTCAAACGAGGAGTGCTCTATAGTGAGGGGGAAACCAAGTTTCCCCCTCCTATCGCCCCGTCTTCGGCGGGGCTGGTCTCCCCCTTCCGGACAACGCGGCCAGTTTATGCGCACATGTGCTCAGCCTTCCGGCTTCGCACAATACTGGCTGGCGCAGAAAGTTGCGCTTAAGTGGCTGCGGGGAGCACGATTGTAGCACGGGGAAGGACGGCGGCGCAAGCGGCCGCGGGCGGGCTCTAGACGCTGCGGCTGAGGCGAACCGGATCGAGCAGCCTGGCGGCCGCGGCGCGGTCGAGCAGCCGGTGCGCCACGACCAACTCCCGGATTGGCCGGCCTGTGGCGAGTGATTCCTTCGCCACCTTCGCCGCGTTGAGATAGCCGATCTGCGGAGCCAGCGCAGTGACGAGCGCCAGGCTGCGGTGCGCGTAGGCGGCGCACCGGCCGGCGTGCGCCGCGATGCCATCCACGCAGCGATCGGCGAACACCCGGCCGGCCGCGGCCGTGATCTTCATGGCTTGCAGGAGGTTGTAGGCAAGGACCGGCATCATGACGTTCAGTTCCAGCTGGCCGGCCTGGACCGCCAGCGCGACGGTGGCGTCGTGGCCGAGCACCTGGAATCCCACCTGGTCGACCATCTCAGGAATCGAGGGGTTGACCTTGCCCGGCATGATGGAGGAGCCTGGCTGCACCGCCGGCAGCTCCAATTCGCCCAAGCCGGTGTTCGGGCCTGAGGCCAGCAGGCGCAGGTCGTTGGCGATGCGGATGAGCTCGAGCGCATAGACGCGCAGCGCCCCGGAGAGGCGCGCGAAGTCGCCGAGGCTCTGCATGCGCTCCATGAGGTCTGCCGCCGGCCGCAGCGGCAGCCGCGTCCACCGGCGCAGCGCGCCGATGGCCAGCCGCCGGTAGCGGGGGTGCGTATTCATCCCGGTGCCCACCGCGGTCCCGCCGAGATTCAGCTCGCGCAGCATGCGGGCGGTGTCGCGCACGTGCAGCCGCGCCTTTCGGATGGCCAGCGCGTAGGCGCCGAACTCGCGCCCCAGCCTCACCGGCACCGCGTCCTGCAGGTGCGTGCGCCCGGCCTTGACGACCGAGGCGAACTGCCGCGCCTTGCGCTGGAAGGCGGCTTCGAGCCGCGCCATCGACGCCTCGAGCGGCGGCATGGCCATCAGGCAAGCCAGCCGGATCGCCGTCGGAAACGTGTCGTTGGTGGACTGCGCCATGTTCACGTGGTCGTTGGGGCGGAGGTAGCGATAGCTGCCCTTCGGCGCGCCGAGCAGCTCGTTGGCGCGGTTTGCGACCACCTCGTTCATGTTCATATTGAAGGAGGTGCCGGCGCCGGCTTGGTAGACGTCGACGACGAACTGGTCGCGGAGGGCGCCCCGCAGAATCTCGTCGCAGGCGCGGGCGACCGCCTGCGCCTGGCGGCGCGGCAGGTCGCCGATGGCCGCGTTGGCCTGTGCGGCCGCCTTCTTGATAAGCGCGAAGGCCTGCACCATCTCGTCGGGCATGCGCAGCCCGCTGATGGGATAGTTCTCGACGGCCCTGAAGGTTTGAATGCCGTAGTAGGCGCGGGCCGGCACGCGCTTGGTCCCGAGGGAATCCTGCTCGGTGCGGAAGGCCGCGCGGCCGCGCCTGGCGCGGTTCGGGGAGGCGCGGCGCGTGCGGGGCATGGCCCGCACCGTCATGCGAACTCGGCGAAGATGGCGTCCAGCCGCGGCGGGCTGGCCGCCTGCGCCTTGCGGATCACCTCAGCCACGCCCTCCTCGAAGGTAGGGCGCGGCGACTGGTAGAAGACGCCCAGCCGCAGGCGCTCGGTATCGAGCGCTAGCTTGAAGGCCTCGGCGCGGTTCGCGGGGTCGTGGTCTTTCGGCACCTCGGCCAGCCGAGGCGGGATCACCTTGTAGGTGTTGTAGAACGTGATGCACGGGCTGATCACGTTGACGAACGCGAAACCCTTGTGCTCCATGGCGCGGGTCAGCAGCTCGGCGAGCTCCTTCGGCTTGCCGGAGTAGCCCTGGCCGACGAAGCTGGCCCCGTAGGCGATGAGCATGGCGATCGGGTTGAGCGGCTGCTCGATGTTCCCGTACGGCGTGGACCCGGCCTGGAACCCGACCGGCGAGGTGGGCGAGTACTGGCCCTTCGTCAATCCGTACGTCGCGTTGTCCATGATGACGTACAGGAGATCCGGGTTGCGCCGGGCCGCGTGGGGGATGTGGCCGCCGCCGATCGCGAACCCGTCGCCGTCGCCGCCCACCCCGATCACGTGCAGCGCCGGGTTGGCCAGCTTCACGCCCAGCGCCACCGGCAGCACGCGGCCGTGCACCGAGTGGAACCCGTAGGACTTGATGAACCCCGGCGTGCGCCCGGAGCAGCCGATCCCGGAGACGACCACGAGGTCCTTCGGATCGATGTTCAGGCCGGCCAGCGCGTTGTAGAGCGAGGCCAGCACCCCGAAGTCCCCGCAGCCGGGGCACCAGATCGGGTGCTCGTCAGTCTTATAACTTTGCGGCGACCGCTCGTCGACCGTCGTGGACATGCTGGGCGACCTCCTCAATCTTGTCGAAGATTTCCTTCGGCGTGAACGGCAGGCCCACGCACTTGTTGAGCTGGATGAAGTCGTAGGCGAAGCGCTTGCGCAGCGCGGTGGCGAACTGCCCGGAGTAATTGACCTCCGGGATGATGATCGCCTTCGTGCGCTCCATAAAGGCCTTCAGCTTGGCCAGCGGCTGCGGATAGAGGATCTTGGGGTGCAGCGCGCCGACCGAGTAGCCCTTGTCCTGCGCCATCTGCACGGCCTCGCGGATCACGCCCTCGCTCGAACCCCAGCCGATCACCCCGATGTCCGGGTGCGGATCCCCGTAGACGCGCACGAGATCGTTCGCGATCGCCTCCACCGCGCGGAACTTGGCGTAGCGCTTCTCCGTCGAGCGCAGGTGCATCTGGTGGTTCGAGGCGGCCGGATAGCCGCGCTCGTCGTGCTCCAGCCCCTCGGCCACATAGCCGCCGCCGGGCATCCCCGGAATCGACATCGGCGAGATGCTGTCCGGCGTGAACTGGTACCGCAGGTAGCCGGCCGCGAGCTCCTCGGCCGTCGGCTTGCGGCGCTCGACCACCGGCACCGTGGAGGGGTTGGGCACCGGCACCGTGGCCTTGCGGTGCCCCAGGTACTGATCGGAGAGCACCACGACCGGCATCTGGAACTGCTCGGCGATGTTGAAGGCGCGCATGATCCCGTAGAAGCAGTCCTCGACGCTGGTGAGCGCCATCACGATGCGCGGGCAGTTGCCGTGCCCGCCGTAGCAGGCCAGGTACAGGTCGCCCTGCTCGGTCTTGGTGGGCATGCCGGTGGACGGCCCGACCCGCTGCACGTCGATGACGACGGCCGGAATCTC
>JAHFGU010000059.1:0-1798 GCA_023247285.1 Candidatus Omnitrophota bacterium | reverse complement strand
CGGGGCGCACGTCGTGGACGTGCTTGTCATAGGCCTCCTGGTTGAAGGCCACCAGCACGTCCACCGCCGCCCCCTGCGACAACAGCAGATTTCCCGAGGCCCGCACCTGATAGTTGGCATGGCCGCCCTTGATTTCAGCCGGGTACGTCCGGAACGTGTAGATCTCAAAGCCGGCTCGGGCGAGTGCGATGGTCAGCATCTCCCCGGTGCTGATCACGCCCTCCCCGCCTTCCCCGCCCACGCGAAATACGTAATCCGTCATTCGTCCTCAGGCCCTACAGTTTGGCCGGCTCAGCCGCAGCCAAGATTTCCGCCGGGCTCTCCAGCACCCATGTGGCAGGCCGAAGCCCGCCATCATCAGGCGACGGGGTGATCCAGAACTCCAGCGCGCCCTGCGGCAGCTTCTCATCTTTCGTATGCCGGAGGATGAGCGACACGGCCACGTGCCGCGCCTCGTCGGACCATGCGCCGGCGATCAGCGCCGAGGGGGCGGCGAACTTCGGCCGCAGGCACGCGTAGCCGCGGTCCGCGTGCCCCTCCAGCATCAGGTTCTCCAGCTCGTTGCGGCCCAGGATCACCTTCGTCCGGGGCCCCGCGCGGAAGTGGCGCCCGATCGCCAGCAGCTCCATGTCCTTGGTCGTCGGGCGCTCCTCATGCTCGAAGAGGTCGCGCGCCTTGCGCGCGAACTGCGCGTCGGTAAGCAGGCAGCCGCCGGCCGGCGTGGAATGCTCGGTGATGCCGGATGCCCGGGCCAGCGCGAATTGCTCGTGCCGTGACCGTCCCGCCAGCCGCAGCAGGCGCGCGCGGTCCACGACCCCCAGCAGCTCGGGCAGCGTCGGGTCCAGCAGTTGGGCCGACAGCGGCCGCAGCAGCAGGCCTTCGAGCCCGCTCTCGGCCTCGATGAGCTCCAGCGGCCGCCGCATCTGGGACATCGGACGCTGGCCGAGCACTTCGCCGGTCACCACGAACCCGGCGCCCAGCTCCTCCATGTACCGCTTGGCGATCCGGAACATGTACATGCGGCAGTCCACGCACGGGTTCATCCCGCTGCCATAACCGTACTTGGGCGCGCGGATGACGTCCAGATACGCGTCGCCGACCCCGAGCACCATGAGCGGGATGCCGAGCTGCTGCGCGCACGCCTGCGCCTTGTCCTTCTCGCAGCAGCCCCAGCTGAGCGACAGATACAGGCCGTGCACCGCGATGCCCTGCTCGAGCATCAGCCCGGCGGCCAAGGCGCTGTCCAGCCCCCCGGAGATCATGGCCACGCACCGGCGTTCCATTCAACCCTCGCAAAGACAGAAGTCAGATGCCACCTGGCGGCTCGGCGCCGCCCCGGGCTGCCGCCCTGACATCTGACCTGAGCACGCCCAAGTTGTGTTACAGGGCCACCAGGACGTCTTGGCCCTCAACCTTCACGTCAAACCGCTGGACCTTGACGGAGCTGTCCATCGTGCAGGCGCCGCTGGTCACGTCGTACTCCCACCCGTGCCAGGGACAGGTCACGGTGCTGCCCGAGAGCGCGCCTTCGCCGAGCGGGCCGCCTCGGTGCAAGCAGGTGTTGTCGATCGCGTAGAAGGCGCCGTCGCAATTGAAGACGGCGATCGCCTTGCCCGCCACCTCGACCGCCTTGCCGGTGCCGGGCGGAATGTCCGCGGTGGTGGCGACCTTGGTCAGCGTCATATGAAATCTTCCATGACCGCGGCCAGCTCAGGCCGCTCGAGCGGCTGCTTCGCCAGCGCCTTGCCGCTGCGCGAGAGCACCGGCTCCTCGTCCTCATACGTCGGCCGCTCGACTT
>JAHFGU010000169.1 GCA_023247285.1 Candidatus Omnitrophota bacterium | reverse complement strand
CCAGCTCCTGCAGGGGGCGGCCGGCCGCCGCGGCTGCGCGGCGCACCGTCCGGAAAAATTCCTGCGCGCGCACCTGCCCGGTGCACGAGGACTGCACGAGCACGCCGCCGCGCGCCAGCACACCCAGCCCCGCGCGGGTCAGGCGCGCATAGGCCGCGAGCGCTGCAGGGACCTGGTCCTGGCTGTGCGCGAACGCCGGCGGATCCAGCAGGACCATGTCGAATCGCCGGCCGGCGGCGCGCAGCCGAGCGAGCGTCGCGAAGGCGTCTCCGCAGATGACCTCGAGCCGCGCTGTCGCGACGCCGCGCAATCCGCGGTTGAGCGCAAACTGCGGCTGGATGTCCGCCAGCGCAGGCCTGCTCACATCCACGCACGTCACCGATCGCGCGCCTCCCCGCGCCATCCACACGGCGGAAGCCCCGGTATACGCGAACGCGTCCAGCACGCGGCGGCCGGCCGCGAGGGTTCCGGCCTGGCGCCGGTTCTCGCGCTGATCCAAATACCATCCGGTCTTCTGTCCGCGGATCGGATCCGCGCGGAACCGCAGACCCAGCTCCAGGAACTCCACCGGCCCGCGCAACCGGCGCCCGTCCACGACGCTGCCGTCCTGCCACTTGGCGCCGGCCGCGGTCGGCACCCCGCGCGCCAGCCGCAGCACCACCGTCCTCGGCGTCGGCGCATGGCGGTTCGGCAGCCCCTCCAGCGCCTCCAGCAGCGTCGGCACGTGCGGCAGCCAGGAGGCGGTGTAGAGCTTCAAGACCAGCACGCGGTCGTAGCGGTCCAGCACGAGGCCGGGCAACCGGTCGTTCTCGCCGTGCACGAGCCGGTAGCCGGTCGTGTCCGATCCGGCCAGCGCATCGCGGCGCGCCAGCGCATCGGCCAGCCGCTTGCGGTACCACGCCAGGCCGATTTCGGCGGGCGTCCGGTGCTGCAGCACGCGCACCCGGATCGGCGAGGCCGGGTCGTAGAGCCCGATCGCCAGGAACCGGTTGCGCCGGCCATACACGGCCGCAAGATCTCCTGCGGAGCCCGCACCCCGCTGGCGGCTGATCGCCTCTGCGTAGACCCAGGGATGGCCCTGCCGCAGCGCGCGTTCGGCCGCCGCTGACACCTGGACCCGGATGCGCCCGCTCATGACGGCTGCTAGTCGGCCGAATGCTGCAGCTGGTACAACAACCCGGCGGCAAAGGCCGGCTTCGGCAACAGGAACCGCCGGGCCGCCACCGAGATGCGGCTCTTGCGCCAGCCGGCGCGTTCGACGCGGACGTGGATGTCGTGGCCCTGCACCATTCCCCAGAGCTCGCCCTTGGCCGGCTCGCTGCGGCTCAGGCGGCCTAACCGCTTGAGAAGCCCCTCCACCCGCCGTCGGGCGTCCTGCGGATCGCCGGGCCACTCGATGGAGGCGGCGTCCTTCGCCACGATCACGCCGAGGATCGCGGCCGGCAGGAACCCGGCGCCGGAGAGCATCGCAGCACCGGAGAGCCCGGCGCTGCGGAGCGCAGTCGGCGCCATCGCCTGCATGAGCACCAGCGCGGCAAACTGCCGGGCGTCGGTAATGTCCTTGAAGATCTTCTGCCGCAGGACCTCGTCATACACCTGGAGCCGCGGCGGGGTCTGCGTGTAGGCATCCTGGAACACGACCCGGCCGATATGCAGGCTCAGCCGGTCGATGCGGAATGGCGGCAGCGGAGCGGCAGGCGCCTGGGTCGGGTGATGGGCCGTGGCCGCGATGAGGGGCACGGCTTCCACATTGATGTTGCCGTCGGCGCGGCGCACCACGAGCGATTCCGCGACATCGATGGCCGCATCCGGCACATGGAGTTGGCCGCGCAGCAGCGCCAGCGGATCCACGCGGATCTCCATGGCCGCCACGCGCAAGAGCGCTCCATCCCCGAAGCCCTGCGGCTGGCCCACCTCCAGCCCGCGCACCAGCAGCCGCTGCCGCAGGATGCCGACCGCGCAGTGATGCGCCCGCACCGGCACGCCCAGCACGCGCGAGGCGGCGATCGACACCGCCACGCCGGCCGCGAGATCTTTCAGCACCGCCGCCGCCAACAATCCGGCGATCAGCCAGACGAGCCGCGCGGAAGGGCGGCGCGCCTGAGCAACGTGGGGCGTCGAGGCAGCGGCCATCAGGATGGGGCCTGGCGAAGACAAACGAGGCAGGCCCGCAGGCCTGCCTCGCGTGTGTCCGTCCCCCTCGCGTTTGTTAATTGCGCCGGCCGGCTTCCTTCAACTGGCTGACCTGCCCCGCGGAATAGGACCGGACCAGCTGCGCGTGGGCGTCGCGCACCTCGACCCCGCCGTCCGGTGTGGTCACGGATGACAGCAGGACCGCGCCGTCAGCGCCCTTGGCCACCACGCCATCCGGCGTGCGTTCCAGCGTGAAGCGCGCGCCCGGCGCGGTGAGCAGGATGCGATCGGTCTCCGGCGCATAGGCCACGGTCACTTCGCGGCCGCCCTGGCGCACGACCCGGTGCGGCGAGCTGGTGCCCGCCTTCGCCGACTCGACGGGATTCTTGCCTGTCCAGAACTCGATCGTGTTGAAGATCACCGCGTCCGCGAACGACGCCAGACTGTACACCGGCAACAGCGCCACCACGAGGAAGAGCACTTCGTCCATCCACTTGTCCGACTGCGCTCGGTGGAAGTTGTAGACCTTGCGGGTCGCCAGGAACGACCCCGTGCACCCGCTGCTCAACATCCCCGCCACGAGCAATCCAATGACCGTCCGCCGCATGAGGCCTCCATCGTCCAACCGTTGCACTCGCCTGCACGATCCCACAGCCTTATCCTAGCAGCTCGCGCACGGTTACGCCAGCAGGGTCGCATACGCGGCGGCGGACCCAACGCATCACACCTACGAGCACGACCTGCGCGCGCCGGACGGCCGCGAGTTCAAGGCGATGGAGATCCGCTACACCCGCACGACCCTGTAAGGCGCCGGCTTCGTGCCGGCCGCGGGAACAGCTGTTGGCCCGACGAGGCGCCGCCGCGTCGGGCTTGTTATTGCGGCTTCAGCGATCGGGGTTCGTCAAGCGAAAGACGAGCGCGGCCAGCGCGCCGCCGGCGAGGTTAGCCATGAGGATGAGGCCCAGCGTCGCCGGGGCGATGACGCCCATGAGCGCGAGGCCCAGCGCCACCGCCGGGTTGAACGCGCCGCCTGAAATGGGACCGCCGGCGTAGGCCGCAGCCGCCACGGTGAATCCGATCGCCAAGCCGAAGTACGAATTGCCGGCTGATGTCTTGGTGGTCGCAACCTGCAGGACGACATAGGCGAGCGCGAAGGTGAACACCAGCTCTACGAGGAACGCCGGGAGTGCTTGCGGGTGCGCAGCGACCACCGCCGCGCCGCCCCTTAAGAAGCCGACCAGGATCGCCGCGAGCATCGAGCCGGCGATCTGCGCGCTCATGTACGGCAGCAGGTCGCGCGGACCGCACGCTCCCCTGAGCCGCGCGGCCAGCGTGACCGCCGGGTTGTAATGGCCGCCGGAGACCGGCCCGCCGGCGTACACCATGACCATCAAGATGGCGCCGATCGCCAGCG
>JAHFGU010000058.1 GCA_023247285.1 Candidatus Omnitrophota bacterium | reverse complement strand
CGGTAAACTGGTGTGTTCGTCCGAAACGTTTTGAGAGCTCCTTGATCGCGTGGACGTACGCCAGCGATTCAATCTCGTTCATCTTCCGCCGGCTCTTAATGCCCAGCAGATTCTTGAGCACACGGCCCTTTGAGCCCGGCTCAAATTGCGCCTCAACCAGCCCAGACGAGTCGTATCGACCACCGTGCTTCATTCAGGATTGCTTGACCACAAGCTCCATTACTTGGAGCGTTGAGACTTCTTCCACATGCGCCGCTTGATCGTTCGGCCGATGGTGAGCGCATCCTGTTCGGTCAGCATGCTCCCAGAGAGCAACTGCTGCATCTGCTTAAGCGTTCGTGCCTTGTCCATGACGGCTGGCTAGAGTTGCCTCAGCAGGCGGACAATCTCATCGTGGTTCCCGACAATCAGCAACTCCACAACGTCGTCCTTGCGACGAAACAGGATACGGTCTCCCAACCCTGCTCGAATTTCCCAGATGCCAGGTTTGAGCGACTTCAGGCCAAGCCCGAAGGGGCGTTGGCTTTCAGCGTAGAGAATCTCGAGTTGACGAAGGGCCCGATCCACACGGTGCTGCCTTGGCGGATCCAGGGCGTGGTACGCTCGCTTAAAGGCAGCGGTGTGGAAATACCGCATCACTGATGCTTCAAATCTCGCAGGAGTCCCTCCATTGAGGAGAAGGTCTTGCCACCCGGCTCCTTCGAGAGCTTCGCGAGCTTTCGGAGCTCCACCTTCGAAAAGCTCGCTTCTGCCGGGACCAGCGCCATCTTTGTGATGAGGGCGACATGCGCCTCATCATCGATCAGAAACCCGATGGTGCTGCCTGGCGCCGTCAGATTCAGCGCCTTGCGGACCGCCTTCGGCAAGGTCATCTGACCTTTGGCGCTCAGCGGCGCGGTGACCACGCGTGTCATCGGCATCCTCCTTGTTCCAATATTCTCAGAATCTAGTATACTTGGAATTCCAACGATCGTCAAGATCAGGCAGCGGTCCGAGGGTCCATCATTAAATCTTCATGCGCTCCTTGCGCAGAAAATCGGCGGCTTCTTTGCCGCGCGCTTGGCACGTTCACCCTGAGGGTCGATCTAACAGGACGGCGCCCTACGGGCGGAAGTTCTCATGACTGTACCGTACCCGGCAGGTTCCGACGAATCATCCAGCGGGCCTCATACCGTCCCTGGCGCGGGCCGCTCGGATCTAGCAGGCGATAGCCCTTGATGGGCAGCTCCTGCAGCGGCTTGAGCCGATCCGGTGTGATCCTCTGCCGCTCCAAAATCCAGCCGAGACGCTTGGCCGTCGCCGCATCAAGCTTCAGCGCGTAGCCGATGATCCGCTCCACGTCCAACTTGGGCGCATCGAAACCCGAGACTCGTTGATCCAAACCTGGTCGATTCCGAAGAACCGCTCGGGCTTGACCTGCACGAATTGGTACGTGGTCTTGCCCACCGGGTAACCGGGCTGAGCAAGCACCTCCTTCTTGCCGCGCAGACGGGGCACCGCACGAGCCGTGGTCAGCACAAAAACTCGCCGCGGCACCTGCTCTGTCAGCCCGTGATGGCTCATCGCCGACCAATGGCTGATGGCCGCCGGATGCACCAGCGCCATCGCGATCTCGAACTCATGGAGCGACGTCGTGCCCGGGACCGCCCCCGAGAGCGCATACAGCCCCTTCTTCAGCCGAACCATCCAGCCGTCGCGCACAAGGTGATGGAGCGCTTGGCGAAAGTAGCCAGGCGAGAGGCCCACGGAGGGTGCCACCTCGCGGGCCGCATCAGCCGTGAAGACGCGCTGCCCCGCCTTACTCCTTCGACTTGGAAACGAGCTCAGGCGCTGGGGACGTTTAGCTCCGGGTCACCCTGCGCATCGCTCTGCAGCCCTCGCAATGCCGCGGAGCATCCCCGCAAACACCGCCTGATGGGCCGGATAGAGCAGATACCAGTAGAGCAGGCCCGCCAGCCCGGCCGGATCAAAAACCGCCGTTTGCCGGATCGTGGAGCGCCCGCCCTCGCTGGTGACCTCGAAGTCCAGCCAGGCCCGGCCTGGCAGCCGCATCTCGGCCGCCAACCGCAATCGACGGTCCGGCTCCATCGCCTCCACCCGCCAGCAGTCGATGACATCGCCCGCGCGCAACCTATCGGGATCGCGGCGGCCGCGGCGCATGCCCACCCCGCCCATCAACAGATCGACCCACCCGCGCAGTCGCCACAACCCGTTGAGCGCATACCAGCCCCTTGCCCCGCCGATGCGGCGGACCACGCCGAAGACCTGTTCCGCCGGAGCGTTCACTTGCATCCGGCGCGAATCCACGATGCGATTGCCCATGCGCGCGCCGCCCCAGGCCGGCCGCCGCGACGCGGAGAGCGCATCAGACCACCGCGTCTGGGCGAAGGCCTGCTCCTCGTTGCGCAAGGCGCTGGCGATGGCCTCCCGCGCACCCATGGGTCGGACGGCGAAGGCCCGCGACGCCGCATCATCGTGGACCACCGTCGGGTGCTTGATGCTCTCAATCAGAATCCGGCCGATCCGCGCATAGACGGGTGTCACCAGCCCGAGCCACAGGCTGGAGAGCCCTGGGGTCAGCACCGGCACGGGGATCATCACTCGCCGCAGGCCGCGCTGGCGGGCATACTCGCGCATGAGATCGCCGTAGGACATCCGATCAGCCCCGCCGATTTCGAAGATGCGGTGGCCCTCGTCGGGCAGCTCCAGCGCGGCGATGAGGTAATCCAGCAGATCGGCGATGGCGATCGGCTGCGCCGGCACCGAGACCCATCGCGGCGTGGTCATAACCGGCAGCCGCTCGACGAGCGCGCGCACGAGCTCGAAGGAGAGGCTGCCCGATCCGATGACGATCGAGGCGCGAAACTCGATGACTTGCGGGGCGCCGTCGCGGAGAATCCGGCCCACTTCGTGGCGGCTGCGCAGATGGGGAGAGAGCTGCCGGCTGTCATCGCCCAGCCCGCCGAGGTAAATCACGCGGCGCAGGCCGGCCTCGCGGGCAGCCTGGGCGAACTGCCCGGCTGCGTGCCGATCCTGGGATTCGAAGGCGCCGGCTGAGCCCATCGCATGGACCAGATAGTAGGCGACCTCCATGCCCGCCATCGCCGCCGAGAGACTCTCGCGATCCGACACATCGCCCGCCACGACCTCTGTGCCTGCGGCAACGTGGGATCGTAAGAACTCCGGGCGTCTGGCCAGACAGCGCACCCGGTGGCCGGCCTGCTCCAGCCGCGGCAGCAGGCGGCCCCCGACGTAGCCGGTCGCCCCGGTCAGCAGGATGCGCTTAGAGCCGGCGGCTGTCATAGGCCCAGTGAAGGATCGCCTGGCGCTGCTTCCTCCGGCAGGTCAGATCCCCTCTCCGGCAATGCTTCTTCACTTGCGCAATATGGCGGCGGATCGCCTTCCATCGCCGGATCTGCCGCTGGTCCTCCTCCGGAATGCGCCGGCCCATGTAGTAGCGGCAGTACCACTGAAACCAGCCGCGCGGATCCTCCGGGTAGATCCAGTCCTTCGCAACCCAGACGCGCAGCGGCTGGCTGGCGTTGACGCCAAAACAGTTCAGCGCCGGGTCGTGCCGCTCAGGACAGAGCTTGGCGCGCGTGAACCAGGCGGCGGGAAACTCCTTGCGGCAGTCGGTCATGTACTTGCCGCCGAAGATGCCCAGCGCGAGCATCTGTTTGGGGGTCAGCTCCGGCGTGAACGCGGGATCGAAGCGCGTGCCGACCGGCTCGGTGCAGACATACCGGTACCCTCGCTGCATCGTGTCATTGACGATCACGCGGCGGTTCATACGTGGTTGCGCAGCATCAGTTCCTTAGGATGCGGCTGCAGGTAGACCTGATCCTGGATATAGGCGATGCGGTGCCTCTTCACGTAGTGCCGGATCAGCGTCACAGGGACCACCAGCGGCACCAGGCCCCGACGGTAATCCGTGATGAGCTCCGCCAGCTCCGTGCGCTCATCCGGCTGGAGGTGCTCCGAGGCATAGCCGGCCAGGTGCTGCAGCACATTGACGTGCGTGCGGACCGTAGCCGGGATGACTAAAGCTTCCATAAAGAGCCGGCCGTACTCCTCGAGCGCCGCGCGCAGCGGTCGGCCCTTCATGCCGGCCACCAGGCGCCCCAGCCGCCGATCAACGCCAGGTCGCTCAGGTAGCTGCGGAGGATCACCCCGAGCTCGACCAGCACAGCGCGGGAGGCGTCGATGACGCCGGGAGCAAACTGGGCGGCTGTCCGAGGTTCCATCGTTAAATCTTCATGCGCTCCTTGCGCAGAAAATCGGCGGCTTCTTTGCCGCGCGTGGGGTGTTGCACGAGATCCAGATAGAGCTGCGTGTTGCAGACCACAGGGAGCTGCTCGAGCACCTGCCGGTGGTGCAACACGCCCTCGTCGTAGGGCGCGATCACATGCACGGTGCCACCCAGCTCGATGCGCTCAAGCTGCATCGCCTGCAGCAAGGCGTCGGAGAGCGGCTCCTTCAGATAGACGTGAACATCCGTAAACCGGGTAAAGGGTGCCACGAGAGAGGCCCCGGCGTGGAGGGTGAAGGCGCAGGTGAGCTGCTGGTTGGCGGCCGCCTGCGCGATCTGCGCCATCACCGCAGCCGGATCTTTGAGCGACGTATAGAAGCTCTGGATCGCCGCCGGATCAATCCGGTACTCTGCGGCCCAGGCATCCAGTAACGCACCCGGATCCCTGAGCCGTACCTGTCGGTGCTCCTGAGCGAGAAAAGCCTGGGTGAGAAGCTTCTGCGTCACCTTGTAGGCGTGGCCGATGCTCACTTGGGAGGTGCTAGCCAGGACAGCGACCTGCCATGATTTGGCGGGATGCTCCAAGAGCGTCCGGATCACCCGGGTCGCCTTGCGGCTAAAAAGCCGGCGTAGCTCCCCACGCGGACGGCCGACGGACACAGTCGGGGTTCCAAACGCTTCAGCAGATGGGATACCCTTCGGCGTAATCACCTGCCGTTGCGGGCGCGGGCTCGTCTTGTCGATGTAGATTTCCCCAAGATTGAGCCAGCAGTTACCTGCCAGGTCCAGGTACCCCACCCCGGCCTCTCTAGCCAGGCTGGCACCTCGCGCGGAGATCGCATCGGTCACTACGACCGGATAGCCCTTCTCTTTCTCGCGCGCCCACTGCAGCACCTGGAACGCCTGCAGAAGCTGCATCGGATAGCCGGGCGACTTCACCTCAATCAGCAGCCGCTTCGTCCGGCCTCCGACGGTCACGTCTGCGATCAAATCCGGCCGCCTCAGTCCGGCGTCTGTCTTGATGGCAGGGCTGTGCCGCACCGTCACCTTCCCCTGTGGCAGGACGGCTCTCAACAGCTCCGGAACCTGGTGTTCAAGCTTAGCTTCGCTCATGTTTACCCTATTTAACATTATTCACTATTTGGTGAATTATGCACTAATAGTATATCTTCCAACTTGCCTGGCTGTCAACTCACGAGGGGTAGCGGGGTAACTACGGCGGGATCAATCGGCTGGGGTTACTTCTTGTCTCGCTCTCGCTTCCTTTCCTCAAGGAGCGCTTTCGTGGCTTTCCCGCTGGTGCCAAGGCATCCCGCCATGCGCTCGAAATACCTCGGCGTGAGGGGTGTGAAGCCCCACGGGCTTTGCCCGTGGGGCGGAATCCTGAGCGAGCCCACGGCCAGCCTGTCCCGAGCGAAGTCAAGGGAAGGCCGTGGCGCGAGTCGAAGGGTCAGCACAATCTCGCCGCGTCTCGCTTCGAAGTGCACTCGCGTGCCTGGCTTGATCTGGAACATGGCGCGGATCTTCTGTGGGATGACGGCCTGACCTTTCGCGCTAACGACGGAGGATTCCATGGCACTCCAGATCAGCTAAGCGGGACTATTTGTATCGCCTCGGAGAACTGCCTGCTCTCCTCGACGACTGTCACCTTGCTACGCACCGGGTAATATCCTCCATAGCATTCGACCGATGACGAATACTAGATAAAGACTCGCAACCACGCCGAGGGCAATAAGCGTCCAGAGAACCCTGCTGAGCCACGGCGGATACTGAAGCGAGGGCAAAACAGTGACTTCCCTCGCAAACCCTTGGCTATGGCGGATTCCCGCGTGAATCTGACTGTACAGGACTGGCGGGAAGTACAGGTACGATATTGAGACTTGCTCGCCTGGCACAAGTGTTGGAAATACGATTTCTCGGCCACCACCCGGAAGATCTTGGACCTCATACTTTCTTCTCGCGACTGAAAATTTCGATGATGTCTTTCTGAGTCATATCGTCGTACAGGGGGATCTTGCCATAAGAGATGCCCTTGGTCATCTGGCAACACTGAGGGATACCTGCGGAGAATAAAACGCGCGGCTCGACCAACTCGCCCCTCTCTTTGTAGGCCTTGAGTTTTGTCTCCAACTCCAGTGGAGGTCGCTGCGGGTTGTCGTCTTCCATCGTGCGCCTTATATGTTGGACCTACAGAGCTTGGGCTGGAAGCTTCCTCGCTATCTCAATCCAAGTCTACTGCTGTGGGTAATTGGTGTCAATCAATGGGCTTCGCCAGCAGGAACTATTGGAATCGTGATAAAGCCCGTATCGACGTCCCCAAATACATGTCGACGATTGGGAACGTGGCGATAGTGCCAGAGGTACAGACCGGTGTAAGCACAGAATAAGGCGTCCAGGAGATCTTCATAACGTTTACGAGCCCGTCCCTTGAGCCCGGTGACATCTTGAAGAAGGAGTGGAGTGCTCTCGATTTGGAGTGCGGGGGTCGCATAGGCGAGCGAGCGGAGTCTTTCCATGTACTCCCGCAGCCCGCACAGTCGCTCATTCACCGTCCCCTTCTTGTATCTGATGATGCGCGGTAGTTGAAATAGTTCCAGGTGTGCAGGATGCGGATAAGTCTCAATGACCGGCCAGAGATCACTCCTCACCTGCTGTGCGTCCACACGACACGCTGCCGATCGACAATGCCTCTGGAGGACATCGAAGAATCTTGGCCCGCGTTGACCGGCACGATTCAGCGTATTGGCGGTGTGGCAACTCGCACCACGCGCTCCATATCGCCGTCCGACTTCGGTCTCACAGCCTCGTTGGCCCGACGCGTTGATACAGACTAATGGGGCATCCACGACGATCACCGTGCCGTCTGGTCAGGCCCGTTGGGCAATGACTGTCGCAAGCTCCTCATCCGAACTAAGGTAGTCGCTGCCGACGCATGTGCCCTGTTCGTCTAGGACGTAGAGCCCGCTGGGGTTGGTGGGGACAAAGGCCAGATCGACCCCCATAAATCTCATTTCTCGTACACCTCCTCAGCCACCCAGATGCTCATAGACCCCTTGAGACCCTTTATGGTACATCATGGCCTTCGCCTGGGTCTTCATGGATCAGCTTACCAATCCATTCTTGCAGCACCTCGTCGTTCGCCGCAACCGCATCCGGACGGCTCACGAAGAGCAGGAATACGTGATAGGCGACATGAGCCAACCGCTCCACGCGGGACTCTTTGCGCCAGTTGATCGCCAGCTCATGGCCCGCCGTCCAGGGCGGGTCATCCTCGTCCACATAGCGCACGAGGATATACTCCTTTTGAAACTCCACTGCCCGTACTCGCTTCATTCCCACCTCCTTCTGCTGGGCGGGCGTATGCTTCCGCAAACAGCCAATAAAAAACCCCACGGGCCAAAGCCTCGTGGGGAACGCAGGCGCGCTTGCACCTGAGGCTTTTTAGCTTATTTGTAGCGCGGAAGCAATAGGCCCACCAACGGACCGCGTCGAACCGATTGTCAAAAAAAGTATACCATATCCGTTAGTGCCAGCGGACTGCGGAGCGGCTTTCCTTTGCCGATGAATCCTGATCCGCCCTCAACGAGCCAGGCCATCTACTCCGTCAATAGGGCTCAAAACGCTGCCGCGTTGCCCCAAGCCACAATACTGAGCCGTTTGACTTCACGAGAAAAAACCACAGACCGAGCCACCGCCGAGCAAGGCGGAACTCGTGACTGATGATGCGCTTCCGATAGAAGGGATGATCGGGCAATGCCACTCCGTAGTAGGCGTTCTTCTGTCGCATTCGCAGTAAAATCTGGCCGAGGATCATCAGGAAGTAGTTATCCCGTTGCGCGCCTTCACTGTAGCCCTTAGGGTATCCTTTGCACTCAACGAACAGGTAGTACCGATGCTTGGGGTGCTGCGCCGTGATGTCCACGCCATGCGCGTGCAGGGACCGCTTGGGATGTAGCTTGAATCCCCTCCGTTTGAGTGCCGCGCGAACAGCGTTCAAGACGAATGCTTCGCTCGGCCATCGACCGCGCGTGGTCATTTTTCCTTGGTGTCACTCTTGGAGAGCGTCACCCGACGGGTTTCCTCTACAGGAGCGAGTTGCTCGATCTGCTTCAGCGTCACCGCATCGACCTGACCGGACTTAAGGACGGCATCTACTGAACTTTCATTAACTAATGGATACATATCATGGCCACGATAAGTCCGATGCGTGAAGGCAGGATCGTAGAAGTCGCTGGGACTGTCGGAGTCTTCCAAGCGGTTTGCCCAGGAGC
>JAHFGU010000005.1:8206-29192 GCA_023247285.1 Candidatus Omnitrophota bacterium | reverse complement strand
CCAACCTCGAAACCGACAAGAACAAGCTCATCCAGATCATCCTCGTGGGCCAGCCGCAGCTCCGCGACAAGCTCGCCTCGCCCTCGCTCGAGCAGCTGCACCAGCGGATCGGCGTGCGGTTCCACATGACGGCGCTGGACAAAGACGAGCTCGCCACGTATATCCACCACCGTCTGCGGATCGCCGGATCCGACGGCCGGCTGGAATGGACGCCCGACGGGATCGAGGAAGTCTACCAATGCTCGCGCGGCGTGCCGCGGCTCATCAATGTGATTTGCGACCGCAGCCTGCTGGCCTGTTACGTGTTCCGTGTCCGGCGGGTGGACGCGGAGATCGTCCGGCACAGCTTCCAGGAACTCTCCGGCCAAGTGCTGGTCGCGTAGGCAGCATGCCCCGATGAGCCTGATTGAGCAAGCCCTGCGCCGCGTCAACGATCCGGTGGTGCCCCCTGCCCCGCCCCAATCTCCACCCGCTGGCAAACCACAGACTCAGCGGGAACCTGCGCCGCAGCCATGGGCTTCTGCTCCCGCCCAACCCACTGCGCAGCCCGCGGCCTCGACTGCGACCGGCCCCTCGCTCATGCTCGTCGGCGTTGCGGTGCTCGCCCTCACCATCGTCTTGGTCATCGGAGGCGCCTTCTGGTTGGGACGCGCCCTCGGCCCGGGAATGCAACAGGCGGCGGCAACATCGTCCACCGCGACAGCGCCCACCGTGGCACCCGCGCCTGCGCCGCCGGCTCAGGCACCGGCGCGAACGGCAGAAGCTGCGCTGACGCCGATCGCCGACACCCCGCTGTTAGCCCTGCCGTGGAAGGCGCATCACCCGTTGCGCGCCGAAGAGGAGCTGCACCTGAGCGGCGTCGTGGAAGGCATGGGTGAAGCGTACGCCGTCATCAACGGCGTCATCGTCGGGCCTGGAGAGCGGGTCGGGGATTACACGCTCGTGAAGGTGGCCAACGGGACAGCCACCGTCCGCGCGCGCGACGGCAGCGATACCGTGCTGCGCGTGCCCCGCTAAATCGTCAGTCGATAGATCACGTCGCGCGGACAGCGACCGACGGCCGCGCAACAAAGCGCACCACCTGGCCGATGGGTTCGAGCCGCGGCTCAGCCATCGCGGACATAGAGCGGCAGCACGCGGCGCACGAGCGCATCGCTGACCTCTTCTGATGCGCAAGCCGCGCCCAGGCGGCGCAGCAGCACCCACCGGGGCCGACCACCCGTGAACTTCTTGTCGTAGCGCAGGGCGCGCAGCACGGCGGCGCGATCCACCCCGCGAACCGACGATGGCAATCCGGCCCGCTCGATAAGACGCACGAAACGGCGGAACGCCGGCTCAGGCAGCCATCCCATGGCCCAACTCAGATGGGCAGCCAGGCCCATCCCCACCGCAATCGCTTCCCCGTGCGTGAACCGGCGGTAGCCGGTCGCCGCCTCGAGCGCGTGGCCGAGCGTGTGGCCGAAGTTCAACTGCACGCGGACCGTGC
Source organism: Candidatus Omnitrophota bacterium (assembly GCA_023247285.1). The sequence goes on along the minus strand of JAHFGU010000005.1, from coordinate 27,706 downwards.
CCGTTTCGCGCTCATCGACGGACGCCACGCGCGCCTTGATGGCGCACGAGCGCTCCACCATCACCCGCGCCGCGTGCGGCGCTAAGTCCAGACAGGGCCGCAGGTGCGCCTCAAGATACGTCAGGAGTGCGGGGTCGGCGATCGCGCCATACTTGATCACCTCCGCGAGCCCTGAGCGCCGCTGGCGAAGCGGCAACCCGCGCAGCACCGTCAGATTGTTGTAGACCAGCCGTGGTTGATGGAAGGCGCCGAGCAGGTTCTTGCCCTGCGGGAGATCCACCCCGGTCTTGCCGCCGATGGCGGAATCCACTTGCGCCAGCAGCGTCGTAGGCAGCTGCACGAAGGGCACGCCGCGGCGGTAAATGGCGGCTACGAATCCGGTGAGGTCTCCCACGACCCCGCCGCCGAACGCGAAGAGCGTGGGCACGCGCATCATCGGCGCGCGCGCCAACCGGACGATGAGGCGCTCAGCCATGGCCAACGATTTCGACGCCTCGGACTCCGGGACGGTGATCACCGACAGCTGCCAGCCGGCCTGGCGCAGCGGCGAGAGCACCGCGCCACCATAGCGCCGGAGCAGCCGCGCATGCGAGATCACCCAGCCGTGGGGGCCGAGGCCCAGCGAAGCCAGGCGCGCGGGCAACCGCGCATAGGAATCCGCCGTGAGGATCGTGTACGAGCGCTCCCCGAGGGACACGCGCACGTCGCTCATCCCACGCCCTGCCGCGGGCCCGCGGTGCGCGGGCCCAGACCGACGGCACGCGCCGTCCGCTGCAAGCCGGTCTCGGCGGTGCCGAGCCAACTCGTCCGTGTAGGTAATACCATGATTGTTGGTGAGGCACCGCCAGCGGCGGGGCGTGATGGGATCATGAGATCAGCAGCTCCGGCGGCAAGGAAATGTCATCGATGAGAAGACGGCCCACATGCGCTGGCCCCTCCCCGCGGGCGCAGCCCTGCTTCGCCATTCCGAAGCTCACTGTCACCGTCGCCCGCACCGCCAGGCCATGCACCGATCCGTCGTCCCCATCCAGCCCTGAGGGCACGTCGGCAGCGATGACCGGCACGGCCGCCGCGTTCATGTGCTGGATGAGGGTGAAGACCGGTTCCCGGACCGGGCCGTGGAGGCCGATGCCCGCGAGGGCGTCGAGCAGCAGCGTGGCTGCCGCCACCTGTGCGGACGCTTGCTCCGGTTGCCGCGCTGCATCGATGAGCGGCACGCGCCGGCGCGCGAGCATGCGCGCGAAGACCGCTGGCTCTTCTGCGAGTGATTCCATCGCGCCGGTCAACACCACGCCGACGCGGTAGCCCCAGTTGGCCAAGTGCCGCGCTGCGGCCAGCCCGTCGCCGCCGTTGAACCCGGCGCCGCAGCAGGCAACCACGACGGCCGGCGGAGAGCGCAGCTCGCGCGCGGCGCGGGCCACAGCCAGGCCGGCATGCTCCATGAGCAGCAGACGCGGGATGCCGAGTGTCCCGATGGCGGCCGCGTCGATCGTACGCATGCGCGCCACGGAGACGAACGGGCGCGCTGCCGCCAGAGCATCGCGGCCCGCGGGAAACGAGGAAGGACCCACCCCGGATTACGCGGCGGGAGCGGCAGGGGCCGCGGCGGGAGCGGCTGTGGCTTCTTTGTCTTTCGCGGCGGCCTTGCGGATCTTCATCTTCACCTGCTTGACTTTAGGCAGGCCGAAGACGGACTGGCCGTCGGTCCAGAGGCCTTGCGCCATCAGGTGGCGCACACGCTCGTGGCGCTTCAACACGTTCCGCAGCGCGCCGGCTGCGCTCTTGCTGGTGCGGAGGGACGTATGGATCGACATGCGACCTCGCGGTTACAGCGTGCGCACAAAACAGTCTTCGTAACGCGGTTTCAGGCTGACCGATTTATCCCGCGCGTGCGCTTTCGTCGGAAAGGGGCCCACGTACACGACGGTGACATCGTTGCGCATGACCAGAAAAGCGCGCTCGCCACGCCCCTGCAGCCGCTGCATTTCCTGCTGCGCCCGTCGGGGCTGCTTGAAGGAAACGACCTGAACCGCGTACCGTCCACGCGCGCCTGGCGCGCCGTCCGCGTCCACATACCGCGTCTTCGGCTTGAGTTTCGCTGGGATGGACGCCGGCGTCGGGCTCAGCTTCGACGGTGCCCCTGGCATCTCCGCGGCTGGAGCCGTGGGAGCCGCCGGCGGCGTGGAGCGGGCGTCGGCGCGGTCGGCTGAGGCGGGCAGCGGCTCTTGGCGCGTCAGCAGCAAGCGCTCCGCGCGGACCAGATGCTTGCCCCGCTCAACCCCGCAGGCGAACACGATCGTCACCCCGATCAGCCCGGCCATGCCGCAGAGCACCGCTTGATCGTAGCGCAGCTGCAGCAGGAGGCGACCGGGAATTGTCGCGCGCGGCCGCGGGGCAGACGGCGATGACACCTCAAAGAGCTCTAACTGGTTCTCGTGGCTGCCCATCGTCACGGATTAGGAAGTATTGTACGCATCTACGCGCGAGCCGTCAACCCTGCCGCGCGCGGCCCACGCGAGGCTCGGTGCCCCGGCGCAGCCGCTGCAGGTTGTCGCGATGCCGGAGGATGATGAGCAGCGCGAGCGAGAGGCCCAGCAGGGTTTCCGGCGGCGCAGCGCCCATGGCCATCTGCGCCACCGGCAGCGTCGCAGCGGCGGCGATGGAGGCCGCGGACACGTACCGCGAGAGGAGGAAGACGCCGGCCCAGACCGTGAGACACGCAGCCGCCACGCCGGGCATGGTGCCGAGCAGCACGCCGATGGTGGTCGCCACGCCCTTTCCGCCGCGAAAGCCGAGAAACACCGAACACGTGTGCCCGAGCACCGCCATCACGCCGCAGTCGAGTCGTGCCGCCTCGGTGAGCGATGGCACCAGCCAGGGCGCAATCACCTGCACGGCCGCCCAGCCCTTGGCCGCATCGATGAGAAACACGACGAGGCCGGCCGGCGCGCCGGCCACGCGAGCCACGTTCGTCGCCCCTGCGTTACCGCTGCCCACCCTTCGCACATCGGTCCCGCGGAGTCGCTTTACGACCAGATAAGCCGTGGGGAAGGAGCCGGTCAGGTACGAGGCGGCCAGCGCCAACGCGAATCCGGGCAACGGGGAACTCATCCCGCCACGCGGCGCGGGCCGCGGATGCGCAGGCGCAGTGGCACGCCGGCCAACCGCGGATCGCGCATCAAGCCGTGCACGAGGTACCGCTGGTACGAGTCCGGGGGGCGCAGCGGGGGTGCGACAGCCAACTCCACCATCGGCGGGTGGCCTGGCTGCCACGAGACGGCGCGCAGCGAGAGCAGCCGGCCGCGCACGCGCGGAGGTGGCTGCGCGCGCCAGAGCGACTGCACGAGCGCCTCGCAGACTTCCGGCGGCAGGCCGTGCTGCATGAGGCGGAGCAGGCGCGCCGCGGCGGTCAGCGTCTGCGGCACCTGGTAGCCGGTTTTTGCCGACACCGCGAGGACCGGGACGTACCGGGCCTGCGGCAGCAGCCGGCGGATCCGCTCGATGGCGGCCTGCGGGCGCATCCCGCGCGGCGCCAGATCCCACTTGTTCGCCGCCACGAGCAGCGCGCGGCCGGCGTCCGCGATGCGCGCGGCGATGCGCTTGTCATCGCGCGTGACCCCCTGCGTCGCATCGAGCACCAGCACCGCCACGTCGCAGCGCTCGATCGCGCCGACGCTGCGGGCCATCGAATACACATCGACCGCATCGCGCACCTTGCGCCGGTGCCGCAGCCCGGCGGTGTCCAGCACCTCGAGCGGGCGGCCGCCGGCGTGCAGGCGCGCGGTCAGGGTGTCGCGCGTCGTACCCGGCCGCTCGTGCACGATGGCGCGCTCCTCGCGCAGCAGCGCGTTGAACAGCGACGACTTCCCCACGTTCTGCCGCCCGACCAGCGCGATCCGCGCCGCCGGCTCGATCGGTGCGCTCCCCTCCGGGGCGCCAGCCGCGAGCCGGTCCAGCAGCTCGCCGATGCCGCGGCCATGCAGCGCAGACAGCGGAAACGCCTCGAATCCCAGGCGAAAAAAATCCGGGGGCACGCGAGGGGCGCCGTCCAGTTTGTTCACGGCAAGCAGCAGCGGACGGTCGATGCGGCGCAGCGCATCGGCCAGCAGCTCGTCGGCCGGCAGCAGGCCAGCCTGGCCGTCGCAGACCAACACCATCCCCGTAGCCTCGTCCAGCGCCTGGCGCACCTGCTGCTGCACAGCGGCGGCGAGCCTGTCGGCGGGCGCCAACTCGAGCCCACCGGTATCGATAACCGTTAGCGGGCGGCCGCGCCACACCAGCCGGCCGTAGAGCCGATCGCGCGTGGTACCGCGGGCCGGCGACACCACCGCCGCGCGCGCGCCGACGAGCCGGTTAAACAGCGTCGATTTCCCGACGTTTGGCCGTCCCACGATGGCCCAGATCGGCGGTTTCACCCCAGCGCCCGGACCCCGCTCCGGACGTAGCTGATCGCCGAGAGGACCGTCAGCCCGGCCGCCAGCAGGAGCAGGTTGCGGGTGAGCGGCAGCGCCAGGAGCACCGATGGAATCACGACCATCTGAGCGCACGTGGTCGTCTTGCCCAGGAGGCTCGGGCGCACACTCCAGCGGCCTTTGAGCAGGAAGAGGATGATCGCGCCGGCCACCAACAGCACATCCCGGCTGATGACGATCAGATTGAACCATGCGGGAATGCGCATCCATGGAGGCAGACCGCTGATGACGGAACAGCTGATGAGGGTGCTGAGGATGAGCGCTTTGTCCGCCACCGGGTCCAGGAGCGTGCCCAGCTCGCTCTCCTGGCGCCGGCGCCGGGCGAGAAATCCATCAATGGCATCCGACGCCATCCCGATGATGAAGAGCCCCAGCGCGAGGAACCGCAAGCTATCGCGCGAGGGATGGTAGTACAGGAGCGAGGCGACAATCGCCGGGACCAACAATATCCGGAACACCGAGATCTTGTTGGCCAAACTCATCCGGAGCGCGCGACTACTCCTTGTACCGAAGCTCGACCCCGTGGTTCGGGCAGTACTTGATGTCCTCGCCGTAAATCTCGCCGCCCACCGGGCAGAATTTGGTTCGGCCGGTGGCCGCGGGCGTGGAGCGCTGCTGCGCGGCCTGCTCTTTTTCTTCCATCGCGTGGCCGACGAGCGCCCCGCTGATGGCGCCGAGGCCGGCCCCGATGGCGGTCCCTGCCCCGGCGTGGTCTGATTGGTTTCCGATGATCGCCCCGGTGCCCGCCCCCAGGAGCCCCCCGAGCACCGCCCCCTGGTTCGTCTTGGATTGCGCAGCCGTGCCCATGCTCTCGCATCCGCACAGCCCCGCCACCGCAACCGCGATCAGCATCGCGCCTGCCCGCTGCATGTCATCCTCCTTGGTTGGTTATTCCAGAAGGTACTCTAGCATGAACCGTTGGGCAAGGCAACTGGCCGGCTCAGCGCAGGATGCGCCAACGTGTCAGCGGCCAAAAAATGCACAGGGCCCGCCCAATGACAAGCTTGCGCGGCACGAATCCCCAGTAGCGGCTGTCATGGGAGTGCTCGGTATTATCCCCCAAGACGTAGAGCGAGTCGGCCGGCACCTCCACGACTTGGCGCGCCTGCCCGTAGGTGCCGCTGTTCGTGTAGCCTGGGTGCACCCCCGCCGGCAGCTGCAGCTGCGCGCCATTGATGTACGCCTCGCCGCTCCGCAGCTCCAGCCGGTCGCCGCCCAGGCCCACCAGCCGCTTGATAAAGGGCCGCTTGGGCTCTAGCGGGTAGCGGAAGACGACGATCTCGCCGCGCCGCGGCTCGTGGAACCGGTAGATGAACTTGTTGACGAGGATCCGGTCGCCTTCCATCAGCGTCGGCCGCATCGAGCCGGAGGGGATTTTGAACGGCGCCATGATGAACGCGCGGATCACGAGGGCCAGCGCGACGGCCCAGACCAGCGACTCGATGTTCTCGCGCCAAACCTGGCGCTGGTGCGGCGTCAGCCTCGCCATCAGATTTTCAAGACCGCCAGGAAGGCCTCCTGGGGAATTTCCACGTTGCCGAACTGCTTCATGCGCTTCTTCCCTTCAGCTTGGCGCTCCCACAATTTGCGCTTGCGGCTGATGTCCCCGCCGTAGCACTTGCCCGTCACGTTCTTGGCCAGCGGCCGGATGGTTTCGCGGGCGATGACGTGGCTGCCCACGGCGGCCTGCACCGCCACCTCGAAGAGCTGGCGCGGAATCAAGGTCTTGAGCCGCTGCACGAGGACCTTGCCTTTCTCGTAGGCCTGGTCCTTGGCGACGATCGAGGACAGCGGCTCGCAAATCCGACCGTTGAGCAGGACGTCGAGGCGGACCAGCTTCGCGGGCCGGTAGCCGATGAGCTCGTAATCGAACGAGCCGTAGCCGCGCGTTAGCGACTTGAGCCGGTCATAGAAGTCCACGAGAATTTCAGCCAGCGGCAGTTCATAGACGAGTTTGACCCGGGTTTCGCTCAGGTACTCGGTGGACGTGTAGGCGCCGCGCTTCTGCATGACCAGGTCCATGAGCGCGCCGACGGTGTCGGCCGGCGCGAGAATCACGGCTCGGACATGCGGCTCGGCGATCGAGACGATCGACGAGGGGCTGGGCAGGTCGTGGGGCCGGTGGACCTCCAGCACCTTGTGCCCCTGCAGCGTGACTTGGAACACCACGCTGGGCGTCGTGAGGACCAGATCCACGCCGTACTCGCGCTCAAGCCGCTCCTGGACGATCTCCATGTGCAGCAGCCCGAGGAAGCCGCACCGGAATCCCTGGCCTAGGGCGTCGGACTGCTCCGGCTCGAACTGGAACGCGGCGTCGGTGAGGGCGAATTTCTCCATCGCCGCCCGCAGCGCAGTCAGCTCCTGCGCGCTGGCCGGATAGATCCCGGCGAAGACCATGGGCTTCAACCGGATGAACCCGGGCAGCGGCTGCGCCGCCGGGCGCGCGGTCTCGGTGACGGTGTCGCCCGCCACCACATCATGCGGCTGGCGGATGTTGGCGGTGAAATAGCCCACCTCGCCGGCGCGCAGCTCCTGCACCGGCTCCGGGGCCGGGTGCAGCACGCCCAGCTCCTGGACGTCAAACTGCGTCCGGTTGCCCATCAAGGTGATGCCCATCCGCGCGCGCAGCGTGCCATGGACAAGGCGGATAAACACAATGACGCCCTTGTACGAATCATACGTGGAGTCGAACACGAGGCAGGCCAGCGGGGCGGCGGGATCGCCGGAGGGCGGCGGCACTTCGCGCACGATGCGCTCCAAGAGTTCCGGCACGCCCCTGCCCTCCTTGGCGCTGGCATAGGTGATCGGCACATCCGGCTGCTGGAGCAGGTGCCGGATTTCGTCGGCCACCCGGTCCGGCTGCGCGTTGGGCAGATCAATTTTGTTGAGCACCGGCAGGATCGTCAACCCGCGGTCCTTGGCCAGCTGGAAATTGGCCACGGTCTGCGCTTCGACGCCCTGAGCGGCGTCGACGACCAGCAACGTGCCCTCGCAGGCCTGCAGGCTCTTGGTCACTTCGAAGGAAAAATCCACATGGCCGGGGGTATCGATGAGGTTCAAGATGTAGCGCTGGCCATTCTGGGCTTGGTAGCGCAGCCGGACCGCCGAGGCCTTGATCGTGATGCCGCGCTCCCGCTCCAGGTCCATGTCATCGAGGAGCTGTTCCCGGAATTTGCGCTGCTCCACCGCCCCGGTGAGCTGCAGCAGCCGGTCGGCAAGCGTGGATTTGCCGTGGTCGATGTGCGCTACGATGCAGAAATTGCGCACGCGATCCAAGTCCGTCATCACGCAGCGCCAGCGGCCTGCGCCCGCGTGGCCCGGCCTTCGGCCAGCGCGACCCCCAGCTCGAGCAGCCGGGGCAGCCGCGCGCGCTGCGGGGTTTCCGCGTAAATGCGCACGATCGGCTCGGTGCCGGAGCGGCGGAACAGCAGCCAGCTGTCATCGCGGCCGATCAGCTTGACCCCGTCGAGCCGGCTGACGCCGGCCACCGGAACGCCGGCGAGCGACTCCGGGGGGGCTTCCCGCAGCCGCGCGAAGAGCGCGTCCACCTGCGGCATCTTCAGGTGCAGATCGCGCCGCCCATAATGCCATCGGCCGTAGCGGCGCTCCAGATCCCGCAGGATGACGGCCAGGGATTGGCGCCGGGCGGCGAGCACTTCGAGCAGCAGCAGCCCGTTGAAGATGCCGTCGCGCTCCGGCAGATACCCTTTGACGCCGATGCCGCCTGACTCTTCCCCGCCGATGAGCACATCATCGTCCAAAAACAGCTTCGTGATGTGCTTGAAGCCCACCGGCACTTCGATGAGCCGCAGGCCCAGCGCCTGGGTGAGGCGGTTGATCATCATCGTGTTGGACACGGTCTTCACGACGGCCCCGGCCGCATGCCGCGTGGACACCAGATGGTCCAACAGCACGCACAGGATCTGTCCGGGGTTAAGCCACACGCCGCCCGGGCCGATGATCCCGAGCCGGTCGGCGTCCCCGTCATTGGCGATCCCGAGGTGGGCGCGCGTGCGCTTCACGCGGGCCATGAGCTCGCCCAGGTTGGACGCGATCGGCTCGGGGGCTCGGCCGCCGAATCGCGGATCCGGATCCCCGTGCAGCGTCTCGACGCGGCAGCGGCCGCCTGCCAGCAGCCCCTCGATGAGGCGGCCGGCGGCGCCGTGCATCGCGTCGATGACCACGCGGAAGTTGGCCCGGCGGATGGCGCGCAGGTCGATGGCGCGGCGGATGCCCTGGAGGAAATCCGGAAGGAAGTTCGCCGGCGTCACGAGGCCGTCGGCCGACGCCTCGTCGAACGCGCGCCGCCGCACCGGATGGCGCCCGATCAGCCGCTCGATGCCGTCAACGGTCTCCTGCGGGGCTGACCCGCCATAGGCTTCCTTGATTTTGATGCCGTTGTACACCCCGGGGTTGTGGCTGGCGGTGATCATGACCCCGAGCGGCAGCCGGTGGGCCACGACATAGCGGCTGGTCGCGCACGTCGGGATGGCCCGGTCGCTGAGCACGCTGCGGATCCTGTTTCCGGCCAGCACCTCGCAAACCGCGCGGGCGAAGGCATCCGACAAGAACCGCGTGTCATACCCGACCGCAAGCGTCAGGCGGGCGGCCTTCGGGCGCTGCCCGCGCGCCCAGTCCGCGACCGCCTGCGCCACGAGGCGCACGTTGTCGATGGTGAATTCATCCGCCATCACCGCCCGCCAGCCTTCGGTCCCGAATGTGATGGCCATGGCTACTCCCGGAGTGAGGCGATCGCGTCCTGCGCGGACGCGGCGCGAAAGACATAGGTGCCGGCCACGAGCACATTGGCGCCGGCCTCCCGGCATTGCCGGCCGGTCTGCGCGTTGATGCCGCCGTCCACGGCCAGCGCGCCCGCGTACCGCTCGCGGATCTGCCGCACCTTGGGCACCACCTCGGGCATGAACGCCTGCCCGCCGAACCCCGGCTCGACGCTCATCACCAGCACCAGCTCGGCGCGGTCCAGGTAGGGGGATAGCGCGTCGGCCTGCGTCCGCGGCCGCACGGAGATCCCCGGGCGGGCGCCTGCGCGCCGGATGGCCTCCAGCGCGCTGCGCATCGCCTCAGGCTCCCGCAGCCCGGGCGCTTCCACGTGCACGGTGAGGTAGTGCGCGCCGGCACGCACGAAGGCGTCCAGGTAGCGCTCGGGATGGTCCAGCATCAGATGCACATCCAGCGGCACGGTGGCGCTGCGCCGGATCGCTTCAACGACCACCGGGCCGAGCGTCAGGTTCGGAACGAACTGCCCATCCATCACATCAACGTGGAGCCAGTCGGCGCCGGCCGCCTCAACCCGTCGGATTTCCTCGGCCAAGCGGCTGAAGTCGCACGCCAGCAGACTGGGGGCGACGAGGATTCGGCGCGCTGCCGCGGTAGTGCGCGGCGAAGGCGGCTGCCCTGCGTCCTGCGGGCGCGCCATTACATCCGGGCGCGCGCGGTCATCCGCTCCGCCTCCGCCTGGGTCACGGACCCCACGACAGCCAGGTGCAACTTCTCCGTCACGAAGAGCTGGCGCGCCACGCGCCGGACATCCTGCCGGGTCACCCGCTCGGCATGGCGCAGCAGCTGGTCAGGCCGCCAGACGCGGCCGACGGTCGCCGCCTGCTCGCCGATCCACAGCATGTGGTCCATCGTGTCTTCCAGCCCGATGAGGAGCTGCCCGGCGTAGTAGTCTTTCGCGCGGCGCAGCTCGGCGGCCGCGATCTGGCCGCGGCGCACGCGCGCCAGCTCGCGGAAGATCGTCTGGACCGTGGCGGAGAGCTTGCCCGTCTCGCACCCGGCATGGATCACGAACGCGCCCGTGTCATAGAACCGCTTGATGGTGCTGCCGATCTCGTAGACCAGGCCGCGCTTCTCGCGGACCTCGCGGAACAGGCGCGAGGACATGTTGGCGCCGAGCAGCACGTGCAGCAGCTCGAGCGCGAATCGGTCCGGGTGGGTGCGCGGAATCGCGTAGGTGCCCAGGCACAGGTGCGTCTGCTCGGTCGGCTTGTTCCAAACGCGCACCTGCGGGCTGCGGCGCGGCCGCGGCGCGCGCAGAAACCGATGCGCGCCTGCGCCTCGCATGCCGCCGAAGGCGCGCTGCGCGTGCCGCTCAATCGCGCCGGCCTCGGCAGCGCCCACGACCGAGACGAGCAGGTTGCCCGGCTGGTAGAACCGCCGCCAGTAGCTCACGAGGTCGGCGCGCGTGATGCGGCGGACCGTATCCTCCGTGCCGGAGAGCAGCATGCCCAAGGGGTGGTCGGGCCACAGGAGCTGGCTGAACAGGTCGTGCACGTACTGGCCCGGCGTGTCGTCGTACATGCGGATCTCTTCGAGGATCACCTCGCGCTCCTTCTCGAGATCGCGGGGGGCGAAGGTCGGGCGCTGCACCATGTCGGCCAGCACGTCGATCGCGCGCCGCGCGTGGCGCGCGGGCACCTTGGCCATGTAGCACGTGAACTCCTCGGCCGTGAAGCCGTTCAGCACCCCGCCGACGCCCTCGATCGCCTGCTTGAGCTCTTCGCAGGTGCGACGGCGCGTGCCCTTGAAGAGCAGATGCTCGATGAAATGCGACAGGCCGGCGCGGACTAGCGGCTCATACCGTCCGCCGGCGCGCACCCAGACGCCCACCGCGACCGACTGGGCCTGCGGGGCGGGCCGCTGGACCAGCCCGACGCCGCTGGACAGCCGGCGCATCAGGTACGGATTCGGCGGACGGTCAGGACGCTGTCGGCCGGTGCGCATCGAGGTAGTGTTGAAGAATCAGTTGAGCCGCCACTTGGTCGATGACCTGCTTGCGCGTGCGGCGCGAGGCGCCGGCCTCGAGCAGCGCGCGCTGACCTTGCGCGGTGGTGAGCCGCTCATCCACGAACTCCACCGACACGCGCGCCCGACGCTGCACGCGCGCCGCGAAGGCGCGCACCTTCCCCGCCTGGGGGCCTTCCTCGCCCCGCAGCGTCAGCGGCAAGCCGATGACGATGCGCTGCGCCTCGTGCTGCGCGGCGAGTGTCGCCACCGCCTGGTCTGCCGCCGCGGTCTGGCGCCGATCGATGCGCGCCAGCGGCTGCGCGGTCAGCCCCAGCGCATCGCTGAGGGCCACGCCGATGAACCGGTCGCCGACATCCAGGCCGAGGATCCGCATGCCCGCTAGCGGTAGGGCGCCAGGCGCGCATCGGTACGCAGCCGCCGCACCACGTCGCGCACCGCCTGCGTCTGGTCGGCGCGGCAGACGAGCGTCGCCGACGGGGTGTGCACCACCACAAGGTCGCGCACGCCGACCGTGGCCACCAGATGCTCGTCCTGCGACACGACCGTCACCCCATGGCTATCCACGCCGACCGTCCGCGCCGCCCGGGCCCCGAGGCGCGCCCAGGCGTCCCAGCTGCCCAAATCCGCCCACGGAAAGTCGCCTTCCACGATGAGCGCCCCGGTGCGCAGGTGATCCATCACGCCGTGATCGAAGGAGACCGCCGGCAGCGCGCGATAGGCGCGCGAGGCGCGGCGCAGGCCGGCGCCGTTGCCGCGCGCCAAGCCCGAGGCCGCGCGCACCAGGCGGCGCGCATGCTCCGGCAGCCATTCGGTGATCCGCAGCAAGAATTGTTCCGCCGTGCCGATGAACGTGCCGCTGTTCCAGTACACGCGGCCGCCGGCGATAAGGCGCGCCGCCACCTTCGGCTGCGGCTTCTCGATGAACCGCGCCAACTGGAAGACGCGCGGCCGGCGCCACCCGCGCAGCGCAGGGCCCGCGCACAGGTACCCAAAGCCCGGGTGCGGCGACACCGGCCGGATGCCGATAGTCGCAATCGCCTCCTCGCGGATGGCCGCCTGGATCCCGGCGCGCACCGCGCGCTGGAATGCTGTCGCCTCGCCGACCCAATGATCCGCTGGCACGGCCACCATGACGCGCTGCGGCTGGCGCGCCGCCAGGGCCAACGCGGCCAGCGTGATGCACGCCGCCGTGTTCTTGACGTCCGGCTCAACCAGCACGGCCCGGCGCAGCCGGACAGGCAGCGCGGCCCGCACCGCCTCAGCCTGCTCGCGCGTGGTCACGATGAGCCAGGACGCTCCCGGCCATGCCGGGCGCAGCCGGTCGATCGTGCGGCGCAAGAGGCTGTGGATGCCGTCCGGCGCCAGGCACACCTTCGGGGTGGCGGTCCGGACCAACGGCCAGAGCCGTTCCCCCCGGCCGCCTGCCATGATGACGAAGGTCACCGACGGCCGGCTCATCCCGCCATCTGCCGCGACCCTGCGGCACTCATCGCATCGCCTGCCGCAACCGCCGGACCAATCGTGTGGCGGCGCGGAGCACGCCTGCGCGCCCTCGGCCTTGGTCGAGGGCGCGGATCAGCGCGCTGCCCACGATGACGCCGTCCGCGGCGCGCGACACGGTGGCGGCCTGCGCCGGCGTCGCAATGCCGAAACCCACGCAGATCGGCTTGGTTGTCACCAGGCGCAGCTGGCGCAGGCCATCGGAGAGCGCCGGCGGCAGGGTGTTCCGCGCGCCGGTCGTGCCGGTGACGGACACATAGTAGATGAAGCCGTGCGAGGCGCGCGCGATCATCCGCAGCCTGGCCGGCGGACTGGTCGGCGCGGCGAGAAACACCGTCGCCAGGCCGGATGCCCCCGCGGCGGTCCGGAGCCCCTGGCCTTCCTCCACGGGCAGATCCGGAACGATGATCCCGTGGAGGCCGGCGGCGGCGGCGGCGCGCGCGAAAGCGTGCGGGCCGATCGCGCCATTCCGGCCGAACTGCAAGACCGGGTTCCAGTAGGTCAGGCACAGGACCGGCACATGGAGCCTGTGGCGCACCGATGCGACGCTGTCGAGCACGTCAGGAGGCGTCAGGCCGCGGGCCAGCGTACGGGCGGATGCTTCCTGAATCGTGGGCCCGTCGGCCAGCGGATCCGAAAACGGGATGCCGACCTCGATCAGGTCTGCGCCGGCGTCTTCGAGCGCCAGGAGCAACGGCCCGGTCAGCTGCGGCGAGGGGTGCCCGCCCATGATGAACGGAATGAGCGCGCTGCGGCCGCGCGCCCGCAAGCGGCGAAACGCCTCGTCAACCCGCCCCATTCAGATCCGCCTGCTGGGCCAACGTGTGCACGTCCTTATCGCCGCGGCCTGACAGGCCTAGGAGCACGATCGTTCGACGAGGCAGCCTCGGCGCCAGCTGCTCCAGATAGGCCACCGCGTGCGCCGGCTCCAGCGCCGGCAGAATGCCTTCGGTCTGGGCAAGGAGCTGAGCGCCGCGCAGCGCCTGGACATCGCTGACCGCCACGTACGCCGCGCGACGGATCAGCTTGTAGTAGGCATGCTCAGGCCCAACACCCGGATAATCCAGCCCGGCGGCGATCGATTCGGTCGGCAGCACCTGGCCGTGACGGTCCTGCAGCAGCAGGCTTCGCGCCCCATGCAGGACGCCTGGGCGCCCCTTCAGCAGGGTCGCCGCATGCCGGCCAGGGCGCAGCGACCGTCCGCCGGCCTCGACCCCGATGAGGCGCACGCGTCGGTCGTTTCGAAACGCATGGAACAGGCCGATGGCGTTGGACCCCCCGCCCACGCAGGCCACCGCCACGTCCGGCAGCCGCCCCTCGACACCGAGGAGCTGGCGCCGCGCTTCCTGGCCGATCACCGCCTGGAAGTCGCGCACGAGCAGCGGATAGGGATGCGGCCCGACCACCGAGCCGATGCAGTAGTGGGTCGTGCGGACGGTGGTGACCCAATTGCGGATCGCCTCGTTGCAGGCGTCCTTGAGCGTCCGGCTGCCGGTGCGCACCGCAGTGACGGTGGCCCCGAGGAGGCGCATGCGAACCACATTGAGCGCTTGGCGGCGCATGTCCTCCTCGCCCATGAACACCTCGCACGCCAGCCCGAACCGCGCGGCGACGGTCGCTGTCGCCACGCCATGCTGGCCGGCCCCGGTTTCCGCAATGAGCCGGCGTTTGCCCATCCGCAGCGCCAGCAGCGCCTGCCCGAGGCAGTTATTGATTTTATGCGCGCCGGTGTGCAGCAGGTCTTCCCGCTTCAGATACACGCGGACGCCCCCGAGGGCCTGGCTGAGCCGGTCGGCGCGATAGAGCGGCGTCGGGCGGCCGGCATAGTCCGCCAGGAGCGCGCGCAGCGCCTTCCGGAAGCCGGGGTCGCGGCGGGCGCTCGCGTACGCGCGTGCCAGTTCTTCGAGGGCGGCCATGACCGTCTCCGGCACGAACTGGCCGCCGAAGGGACCAAAGTGGCCGCGGGCGTCTGGGGTGGAAACTCGCTGCATCATGGTGAAACTTTTATGATAGCGGAAGAATACGGGGACAGCTACCGATTTCGGAAGAGCTGGAGCCGGCGGCCGACCCGGCGGCGCAGCGCTTCGGCCACGACATGCGCGCCCAGCGCCACATCATGGATGGCGAGGCCGGTGGAATCGAACACGGTGAGCGCGCGCGAGGACCGGCGGCCTGGCGCGCGCCCCACGAGCACTTCGCCGAGGCTGGCGTGAATGTCGCGCGGGTGGTACTGCTGGCGGCGCACCGGCACGTTGAGCTCTCCGCCGTGCACCGCCTGGGTCCGCTCGTCCACGATGACCATCGCATCACGGAGGATCTGCGGGTCCAGTTCCTGCTTGCCTGGCGCGTCCGCCCCGATCGCATTGACATGCGCGCCCGGGGCCAGCCAGGCGCGCCGCACCAGCGGCCGGCGCGAGGGCGTCAGCGTCACGACCAGATCCGCGCCGCCGACGCACGCCTGGATGGTCGGCGCCGGCGCATACTGCGGGCCGGGTAGTCGCGCGCGCATGCGCCGGCAGAACCGCGCCGCCTCGCCAGGCGCATAGCCCCAGACGCGCACGCGGGCCAGCCGGAACACCTCGGCCAGCGCCAGCAGTTGCGCGTCCGCCTGCGCGCCGCATCCGACCAGCCCGACCACGCGGCTCTCCGGCCGCGCCAGCGCCCGTGCTGCCACCGCTGCGGCCGCCGCCGTGCGCAGCTTGGTGATGAGCAGCCCGTCCAGCACCGCCAGCGGCACCCCGGTGGCCGAATCGTTGATGATAATCACGGCCATCACCGTGGGCAGGCCGCGCCGCCGGTTCCCCGGGTGCACATTGACCCATTTGACGCCGCAGGCGGGGGGCCGGCGCAGCCACGCGGGCATCGCGCGGAAATCGCTGCCGCCGGGCAGCGGCAGGTAGAGTTTCGGCGGCATGCGCGCTGCGCCGCGGGCCAGCGCGCAGAAGGCATCCCGGACCACGCGGATGGCGTGTGGCATCGTGGCAACGCGGGCCACGTCCCGTTCAGTCAACACCAACGTCGTCGGCGCGCTCCCCGTCATGCGGGGAGCCGCGCCACGCCGAGGATGCTGCGCGCCGCGCGCATGCCGCGTGTCAGCGTTCGGCCCTGGGCTCAGAGTGCCGGAACTGCTGCCATAGCCGGCGGAACCGGCTCTCGTAGATGAGATGGTAGAGGGCTTGCTTGTCGGGAAACGCCTGTGCGGCGGCTTGGCGCAGCGCGGCTTGCTGGATTTCGATATCGATCGGGGCGATGTCGCCGGCCACGATCATTTCGCAGATGCGGTCTGCCTGGCGCTGGAGCCGGCGCACCGCCTCGTCTTCGGCGCACAGCGCCTCGAGCCGCGCGGTCAGCTCTTCGCGGACCGCGGCGCGGTTGGCGGCGGTCAGGGGGATGAGCTCGACGTCGCGGCGGCGCTTGACGGCCTCCAGAAAGGGGATCGGGCTGACGCCGGCGGTGGCGACCACGACCCGCGCGTGGTCGAACGCGTCCCGCGCCGCCCGCTCGAACCGAGGGGAGCACAGCTCCATCTTGCCCAGTTCGTCAATGAACAGGAGGTCGGCTTGACGCGTCCCGCGCGCGATGATCGGCGCGGCGACATCATCCAACACGCCGATGTTGACCTTGTACGGGCCGACCCGCGTGCCGTGCTCCAGGCGGCGGTGGGCGAGCAAGACCTGCCGGCCGTCAACCGCGCTGAGCCAGAAGCCTATGCGCTGGTCCTCTTCGCGCAGCTCTTCGGTGACAAAGCCGTCGATCGCGTAGGGGCGCAGCGCCTGCACGAGCCGCTGCACCAGCGTTGTCTTGCCAACGCCAGGCCGGCCGATGATCACCAAGTGCTTCATGCGACGAGGGCGCGCGTTACTCCAGCGGCAGATGCTCGTGCTCGCGCTTCTCCTGCTCGAAGTAGTCCAGGGTGGGCAGGATGGGGGCGAAGTGCGCCGGATACGGCAGGAAGAAGGTGGCGGTCTCATAGAGCCCCACGCCGGTGCGGATGAGGCCGCGCAGCAGCCCGTACGCAAACCCGCCCAGCAGGCTGGTGCCGGAATCCTGCGGCGCATAGCGGCGATGGATCGTGAGCGGAATTTCCAGCCAGCCAAAGAGGGCGTTCGACGCGCCCCGGCCCAGCTTCTCGAACGCCGGCTGCACGCGGTAGCGGCCCAAGAGCTGCTCTACGCGGTCCGGTGGTTCCTCCGACGCCGTGGCTTGCGCCTGCGCGACGCGTCCGGCGGCGCCAACGCCCAAGCTCAGCACCAAGAGCACTTGCACTACGCGCTGCCGCATCATGCCTCCCTGCGCCGGCCATGCCGGCTGCGTCCACGGACTGAGCGGGCCGGCGCCAGCAGGCCCAGCGCCCGCAGGCTGACAACCCCTTCAGTCCCGATGATGAGATGGTCGAGCACCTCGATGCCCAAGAGCGCGCCCGCCGCCGCCAGCCGCCGCGTCAAGGCCTGATCGTGTTCGGAGGGCGTCGGATCGCCTGACGGATGATTGTGGGCGACGATCACCGCGGCCGCCGAGGCGGCCACCGCCTCCTTGAACAGCTCCCGCGGATGGACCAGGCTCGCCGACAAGCTGCCGACGGCAATCGGGCTTATTCGGATGAGCCGGTGGCGGGCGTCGAGCAGCAGCGCCACGACATGCTCGCGCTGCTTGTCCAAGAGGCTGGGCCGCAGCAGCGCTGCGGCGGCTTCAACGGAGGTGACCACAGGGCGCGCCGGCGGTGCTGCTCCAGCCAGCCGGCGTCCCATTTCAGCGGCCGCCTTCAACTGCGCGGCTTTGGCCGGCCCGATCCCGTGGAGCCGAATGAGCTGCTCGACCGAGGCCTCGGCGATCCCGCGCAGCGTGCCGCAGGCCGCGAGCACGCGGCGCGCGCTCACCAGCACCGACTCCCCGCCGGCGCCGCGGCCCAGCACGCAGGCGAGCAGCTCATGCTCGGCGAGCGCTTCCGCGCCCAGCCGGGCGAGCCGCTCCCGCGGCCGGTCCGCGGCCGGCAGGTCGCGCACGGTCAGCCGCTCGGGGCTGATCATCGGACTAGGGCGCCTGGCAGCGCGCGGATGACCCGCGTGTCGGCCAGCCGGTCGCCCCAGTGCCGCCCGCCTGGATCCTTCGCCAAGGTTTGCAGGCCGAAGAGCGCCATCGCGAGGTTGATGAGCGGGATCACCCACAGCACATTCCGCACGATCGAGTCGGCCAGCGTGCAGCGCGCCTGCGCGCGCCCGACCACCACCTTCAGACCCATCAGCCGCTTGCCCACGCTCTGCCCTTCGAACAAGCCATCGCGCACGAGCCAATAGGCGGCCATGGCCAGCCAGCCGAACCCGCGCAGCAGCAGGGCCAATCCGAGGCCCAGCAGCACGTCGATCAGCCACGCGGAGACGCGCTGTTGCGCCAGCGAGGGAGAGACGCTCATGCGTTGCAGACTATTGTGGCACGCGCGGGCGGCCGATGGCCAGCGCCTTCTGCATGAGCGCTAGCGCGCATGCGCCACCCCGCGCCGGAGGCAGGACGCCGACACCGGGCAGCGGCTGCACCACGGCGACACCGGATGGCACAGGTGCTGCCCGAACGCGACCAAGACATCATTGTAGATCCGCCAGTGCCGCCGCGCGAGCCGTCGCCGCAGCGCAAACTCGGTGTCTTCCGGCGTGCGGGTGCGGACGTAGCCCCAGCGATTGCTGATCCGGTGCACGTGCGTATCGACGCAGATCCCGTCCTGCTGGAACGCCAGCGTGATCACGAGGTTGGCGGTCTTGCGGCCCACCCCCGGGAGCGTCAGCAGCTCGTCGAGGTCATCCGGCACGCGGCCGCCGTGGCGCGCCAAGAGCGTCCGGCAGACGGCGCGCAAGGTCCGCGCCTTCACGCGGTAAAACGACACCGGGTAGATGGCCCGGATGATCGCGGCGTTGGAGAGGCCCAGCAGCGCGGCCGGCGTGCGGGCCGATCGGAACAGCCGTTGCGAGGCGGCGCGCGTGGTCGCATCGCGCGTGCGCAAGCTCAAGAGGCAGCTGATGAGCGTCGTAAACGGGTCCGTGCGGTAGCGCGCCACGACCGGTACGTCCCACCGGCGCACGAGCCGTCGGACGGCCCCGAAGACCTGATCGATATTCCGGTTGGTGACCATGGCACTGGCGCGCTACCGACTCACGGGAGGAAACAATTCCCTGACTTTGGCGGCCGGGTCGGCCGCGATCATGAGGGCCTCGCCGACCAGCACGGCATGCACCCCCAGCCGGCGCATCCGCTCGACGTCCGTGGGCGTGTGAATCCCGCTTTCGGCCACGACCGTGATCCCGGCCGGCACATGGGGCATGAGCCGCGCCGACAGACCAGGATCCATCCCGAATGTGTCCAGGTCCCGGTGATTGATGCCGATAAGGCGGGCGCCGGCGCGCACGGCCGCGGCGAGCTCCGGCTCGGCATGCACCTCGACCAGCGGCTCCATGCCCAGCGCCTGCGCCGCGTTGATGCACGCGCGCAGCTCAGGCTCGGCCAGGACGCGGACGATCAGGAGGACCGCGTCCGCCTGGTAGAACGCCGCTTCATAGATCTGGTAGGGCTCGAGGAGGAAATCCTTGCGCAGCACGGGGAGCTCGGTGAACTGCTTCACGTCTCGCAGAAATTCCAGGTGGCCGCCGAAGAAGGGCTCATCGGTGAGCACGGAGAAGGCCGCGGCCCCGGCGGCTTCCAGCATCTGGGCCAGGCTCACCGGATCAAACCGCTGGCGCAGCATGCCCTTGGATGGGGACTTGCGCTTCAGCTC